>JBBRDA010000093.1:0-12440 GCA_038204335.1 Burkholderiales bacterium | reverse complement strand
GACGAGCAAAAAGCCTTGGGTTACACCTTTTACGCCTCGGTTGGCAATGTGGGCGACTGGGAGTCCACGGTGGAGGCTTTCGCCAAAGTCAAGGCTGAGCACGGCCCGGTCAGTGTGCTGGTGAACAACGCCGGCATCACGCGTGATGGCCAATTCCGCAAAATGAGCAAGGCCGACTGGGACGCTGTCATCTCGACCAACCTGAACAGCATGTTCAACGTGACCAAGCAAGTGATTGAAGACATGATCACCGCCAATTTTGGCCGTATTGTCAACATCAGCTCGGTTAACGGCCAAAAAGGCCAGTTTGGTCAGGTTAACTACTCCACAGCCAAAGCCGGCTTGCACGGTTTCACGATGGCGCTTGCGCAAGAAGTTGCGGCCAAAGGTGTGACCGTCAACACCGTCAGCCCCGGCTACATCGGTACCGACATGGTCAAAGCCATTCGCCCTGACGTGCTGGAGAAAATCGTTGCAGGTGTACCCGCCAAACGCCTAGGTCAGCCCGAAGAGATCGCATCCATCATCTCGTGGATCGCCTCAAGCGAAGGTGGCTACGCAACGGGTGCAGACTTCTCGCTCAATGGTGGTTTGCACATGGGTTGATGATTGAATACTGGGCGTCGAGCGCTATTTATTCAGTAGCTGCTCGCGCTCGTATTCATTGGGTTTAAGCCTAATCTTTACCTAAAAACCCTATAAAAAGTGCCTTCGGCGGTACTTTGCAGGTGTTTCTCCCACCTGTTTTGCGAACAGTCGTGAAAAGGTGGCGACGTCGCTGTAGCCCACGTCTTCGGTGATGCGAATCAAGCTGTTCTGACCAGTGCTTAAAAGTTTCTCGGCTTTGTTAACTCTCGCGTGTTGCAACAATGCCAAAGGCGATTGACCGGTTTCCGCTTTCACGCGGCGTAGCAGCGTGCGGCTGCTGACGTTAAAAGCTTGAGCCAAACCAGCAAGGTCGTAAGGTGTGGCCAAGCGTTGATTCAGCCAATGCTGAACGTGGTCTGAAAAGCCGCCGTACAAAGCCGCCTCGCCAGCGGCAATCAGTGTTTCGTCCACATAGGGCAACTGGCTGCTGCGTGGGTTTTGCAGCAACGCCACCCGGGCGGTGGCGGCTGCAACCTGCGCGCCTAGCTGGCGTTTAACGATGTGAACCGCAAGGTCAAACGCAGAGCTGACCGCACCTGTCGTCGTTACCGCGCCGTCTTCAATCAACACCGCATCTTGGCTTATCTGCGCGTTTGGGCAGTGGCTGGCGAGTTCTTTGGTAAACAACCAGGCTGTGGTGGCTTTGCGGCCGTCCAGCAGG
The DNA here is from genome assembly GCA_038204335.1 of Burkholderiales bacterium. Taxonomy (GTDB): domain Bacteria; phylum Pseudomonadota; class Gammaproteobacteria; order Burkholderiales; family Burkholderiaceae_C; genus Polaromonas. The sequence continues at coordinate 11,131 of JBBRDA010000093.1, read as the reverse complement.
CCTGCCTGCGCGAGTAAAAAACTGCCTACACAAACCGATGCAACAGGCGTGCCGCGGGCAAAAGTCTTTTGAATAAAAGCCAGCTCGCGTTTTAGCGGTGCCAAGCGCTCTGCCCATTGCCCACGCTGGCTGACTTCCAGCCCTGGCACGATGAGCAAGTCGTACTTGCCGCGAGGGCGCTTCGTGCCCACCGCAATGCCGCCAGCAACGTCAACGCATTTACCCAACAGACCAATAACGTTTATCTCAAAAGGCGCTTCAGTTGCCTTGCCCATGGCTTTGGCGATGTGAGTGGCAATCAACAGAACATCAGCGATGGCAAATATTTCAGTGCCCATGCAAGCCCGGTAAGCCAGGATGGCTATGCGAAAGGTGGGTTTGGCGATATTCAACATAAATTAGTCAATAACGCCATCATACAAAAAATGATCGAACACCAACAATATGAACCACCTACTCAACTTGAACTGAAAGTCACGTATGAACCCCCCAAGCCTGACCCTGGTGCTGTATGCCACCTGGACTTTATTGCTGCTGATAGCCATTGACGTAATACGCCCCACCGAAACCTTGGCCCGCCGACGTCCGCGCAAAGGTTTCGCTGTGTTTGGCGAGGACATATCGGCGTTTTCAGAGCGCTTGTGTAGGGCATTGCAGTTGGCGAGGTTCGCATGACGCGCCACACCGTGGGCGCCAATGCCTGGTCAACGCTTGGCGGGCAACTGCGTCGGCAAGACCGTATGCGCTTGATGGGCCAAGCCATGTTGACCCGGCTAGTGGCTCTGCCTGGCCGTTTTCAGCGCGGCTTGGGTTTTGAACCTGCCCGCCTTCGGCATGTTGATTTAGAGGCTGTTCGTTTACCAGATTCGCGCGTGGCTGTATCTGCAAGCGATTTAGCGTTATCGCTCAGCGAGCCATGGCTGTTTAACCACTGCATGCGTACTTACCTGTGGGGTGCCATGCTGGCTCAAGTAAACGACATCAAATTTGACGATGAATTGTTTTTCACGGCCAGCGTTTTGCATGACTTGGGGTTGACCAGCGCGCATTCTTGTCACGATGCTAGCTGTAGCTGTTTTGCGGTTGAGGGCGCGCGTGCAGCACGCAGCTTTGCCACAACGCAAGGCTGGAGCAACCAGCGCTGCGACCAACTGGCTGAAGCTATCTCACTGCATTTGAACGTGCGCGTCGGGGTGAGCCACGGCGCAGAGGCTCATCTGCTGCACGCGGGCACATCGCTGGACCTCATTGGTGCGCGGATTCGACAGCTTGGTGCTGAAAATGTCACGCGGGTTCTGGACGCCTATCCCAGACTAAACTTCAAAAGCGATATTGCAGAAGCGATGAAAGGCCAAGCCAGTGCCAGGCCTGCGTCCCGAGCCGCGTTTTTAGTCAGGTTGGGGGTGATCGGTATGCTGCGGTCTGCACCCTTTTAATTTGCAACGCAGGACAGGTCGATTAATTAGTTTCAACAAGCGGTTGTTTAATATCACATCACTTACACAGCGTTTTGCTTAAGATTCGGGCTTGCTTTCAAACCACAAGGACTGCCTTCCATGCTAGCTGCCGCTGAACTCGAAATCATTGCACGCCAGATAAAAACCGCACAAGACCAAGGTTTGCCCTTAACGAAAATCACCTCACAGTTCGCGGAGTTCGATGCCACTGCAGCTTATGCCGTGGCCGACCTGGTTCATGCCATGCGTTTGGCTGAAGGTGCGCGTGCCGTAGGGCGCAAGATTGGCTTTACCAACCCAGCCATGTGGGCTCAATACGATGTGTCAGCCCCGGTTTGGGCACATTTGTACGACACCTCGGTCACCTATTTGCCAGATACATCGGACACGCAAGCTTGCTCTCTGCACGGCTTCGTCAACCCGAAAATTGAGCCCGAGATTATTTTTCATTTTCATTCAGCACCGCCTTCCAATGGCGATATGGCAGCGGTGTTGGGCTGTATTGACTGGGTGGCGCATGGCTTTGAAATGGTGCAATCGCATTACCCGGGATGGAACTTTCAGGCGCCCGATGCCATCGCTGATTGGGGCTTGCATGCCCGGCTTCTTGTGGGTAAGAGGCAAGCCATGGATACGCTGGGTGTAGGCCTTCAAGATGCGCTGTCAGCCTTTACGTTGGCGTTGTCATGTGATGGTCAAGAGCGCGAGACTGGCAAAGGCTCGAACGTGATGGGAAATCCGCTACAAGCCTTGACGCATTTGATGCAGGTATTGGCCAGCCAGCGGCCACATCAGCCCTTGCAAGCCAATGAAATTGTCACCACTGGCACAGTAACCAGCGCCTACCGTGTGCAGCCTGGGCAAACTTGGAAGACCACCCTTAGCGGCATAGCGTTGCCGGGGTTATCAGTCAGTTTTACCAATTGAGGTGTTAGTAAAAATAGGGCATAACCTGGCACACATAATGTGTAGTTAGCACTCTGCGTTTTAAGGAACGGTTTATGCGCCTGCGCCACATTGAAGTCTTCAACGCCGTGATGCTGACAGGCAGTGTCAGCGGCGCGGCGCGGTTGATCAATGTCACCCAGCCCGCGGTTAGCCGCATTTTGCAGCATGCTGAGTTGCAGTTGGGCTTCGCGCTTTTTCAACGTGCCAAGGGGCGGTTGCTCCCCACATCTGAGGCCTTGAGCCTGTACCCGCACATTGAGCGGCTGTTTGCGCAGCTAGACGACGTGCAGCGCTTGGCAGCCAACTTAAAGGCTGGCGACAGCGCCAAGGAGCTGCGTATCTTGACGGTGCTGGCGCTGAGCTACGAAATCCTTCCGCATGCCCTCAAGCTGTTTCGCGTCAAGCACCCTGACGTGACCATCACCATCAAGGCGCTGCACTCTCCGCAAATCGTGGCGGCGCTGGTGCTGCAAGAGGCGGATGTGGGTTTTCTGTTCAGCCCTGTGGTGCATTCAGCGCTGGCGCAGGAGCACCTGGCCGATGGCCGCATGGTCTGCATTGCGCCCAAGGGCATGCTGACAAGCCGGTTTTTAAAGCGCGGCAACATCACCCTGACCGAGCTTGCCAAACTTGACAAAGTACCTGTGATTGGCTTGGACGCGCTGGACCCTGTAGGCCGCGTGCTCAGTCAGGCCAGCCGTGAGGCGGGTGTAGGTTTAAAGTTCGACATCACCGTGCAAACTTACCATTCAGCACTCGCACTGGCGCATCACGGGCTGGGTGTGGCGCTGGTCGACACCTGCACAGCGGCATCAGCCGACCTGAGCCGTGTAGATGTGCTGGGCTTGGAGCCACTGATCCCCGTGCCGATTCAGGCATTGCTGCCCGCAGGCAAGCCGGGTTCGGTGGCGGTGCGGGCGTTTGTGAAGTGTTTTGAGCAGGCTTTGAGAGTCAACCTCAAGCCGGTTTAAAGCAGATATCGGCTAGTTTTCAAGCATCGCTACTACCTGCGACGCCGACCCAAACGCCAGTGTGAAACCCAAAGCACCATGCCCCACGTTAAACAGCATGTTTTTTGGCCCTTTGGGGTGCCTGCCAATCAGGGGCAGGGCAGTGGGTGTCGCGGGGCGCAGGCCAGCCCACGGGCGCAGCTCCACAAACTGGCTACAGGCCGGGAATAGCGCTTGCGTCGACGCCTTGAGCGATTCAATTTGCCGGGGCATCACCTGCGTGTCGTAGCCTGCCAGCTCGGCCATACCGGCTACGCGCAAACGTGAGCCGATACGGGCAAACACGACTTTGCGGGCGCTGTCGGTCACACTCACAGACGGAGCGCAACTTGGTTGCTCATTGACATCAACCGTGATGCTGTAGCCCTTGAGCGGGTAAATGGGTAGGTCTACACCCAGCTTGCGTGCTATCGGTGCAGATGCCGCGCCCAGCGCCATCACAAACTGATCCGCTTCGATCTCGCCTTGAGAAATTTTGATCGCTTTGACTGAACCTCGTTCTGTTAATATTTTTTCAATGGGGGTGTCCAGCAAAAACCGCACCCCGCGCTGGCCTAGCAGCGCCATCAAGCCATCGCAGACTTTTTGACAATCGGCAGCGCATTCGCTAGGCGTGTAAATCGCGCCGGTGATGTTGCTTTGGTAGCTTGCCAGTGCAGGCTCAATCTCGGCGCACCGCTTGCTACTGATGGCTTCTTGTACGCTGCCAAGATCGCGCTGCATCAGCATTTGCTTTTGCGCGGCGGCAAAGGAAGCCTCTGTAGAAAACAGCACCAACTTGCCGGTGCTTGAAAAATCGACAGCTAGGTTTTCTTTGAGCAGCATTGCATCAAACCCCTGCCTGCTCTCGGCTGCCAGTTTCAAAAGCGCAACCGTCGTACTGAGCGATGTCGCGGCGTTACAGGCCGCAAGAAACTGCAAACCCCAGCGCCACTGATGCACATCAAACTGTGGGCGAATCTTTAGCGGTGACGTCGGCGACAGCAGCAGCTTGGGCAACTGGGCCCAAATACTTGGGTCAGCCAGCGGCTGTACATAGCTGTAACTAAGCTGAGAACCATTGCCGCCGCTGGCACCGCTGCCAGGCTGGCCGCGGTCAATCACTGTGACATCGTGGCCGGCCCGGTTCAATTCATAGGCGCAGGCTAACCCCACAATTCCTGCCCCCAGCACACACACACGCATCGCAGCTCCCTTGGTAAAAACATCACTGTACGAAGGAACCACAGGTCTGAACAATGCCAAATGATGCGCACCCATGACTTTGGGTTATGACTTAGGCGCATACTGTCGATGCGGGAATGTCATGAGTTTTTGTCATGGGTTTAGCGCGAAAATACATGACCCCAGTCGCACAGTCTTCATACACTGGCGTTGCGAGTTACAGCTGACCTCTTAACCACTCCCCAAAGGACTTTCATGAAACTCTCCACCTTGACGACTGCTGCACTGCTGTGCACCGGCCTTGCAGTTACTGCTACCAGTGCCAGCGCGCAAACGCTGAAGAAAATCGCTGATGCGAACAAGATCACCGTGTCATACCGCGAAGCATCAGTACCTTTCAGCTACCTGATTGGTTCCAGCAAAGCGGTGGGGTTTTCTGTCGAACTGACTGAAGCCATCATTGATGACGTGCGCAAGAAAACCAAGCGGCCTGACCTGCAAATCGCTTACATGCCCGTCACATCGCAAAACCGCATCCCGTTGTTGGTCAACGGCACCTATGACTTGGAGTGTGGCTCGACCACCAACAACTCCACCCGTGCTAAAGATGTGACTTTCAGCACCAATATGTTTTACACCGGTACGCGCTTGCTGGTCAAAAAGACTTCGAACATCAAAAACTATGCCGACTTGGCCAAAAAGACGGTGGCCAGCACGACCGGTACCACCAACGCGCAAGTCATTCGCAAGTACAACACCGAGAAAAATCTCGACATGCAATTGATTTTGGGCAAAGACCATGACGATTCGCTGCTGCTGGTTGAAAGCGACCGTGCTGTGGCTTTTGCGATGGACGACATTTTGTTGTTTGGCCTGCGCGCCAACTCCAAAAATCCGGCTGCGCTTGAAGTGGTGGGTGACTCGTTGCAAGTCGAGCCCTACGCCTGCATGGTGCGCAAGGACGACCCTGAAATGAAAAAGCTGGTCGACGGCACCATCAACCGCATGATGAAGTCTGGTGAATTTGCCAAGCTTTACACCAAGTGGTTTGAGTCACCGATCGTGCCAAAGGGCGTGAACCTGGCTTTGCCGATGTCTGCTGAGCTCAAAGCCAACCTAAAAACGCCGACCGACAAGCCTGCGCTGTAAATCCAGCAAAGCTAGAAAAGCACGTCAACTGCGCTTAGCCCTATGCACCCCCCCCAAAGTACCACGCGCACCGTCGGTATTTTGGGCGGCATGGGTCCCGCAGCAGGGGCAGATTTTGCGCGCCTGTTTGTATCGGCCTGCGCTGACCAGATGCGGGAGCGGGGCATTGCGGTGTCTGACCAAGCTTTTCCAGAACATTGGCTGGCCCAAGTACCCGTGCCAGACCGCAGCAGCGCGTTGGGCGCTCCTGGGTTTGGTGCGCATCAGCCGCTGGAGCCCATGCTGCAAGCCATGGGCAAACTTGCCGCTCTGGGCGCCACCACCATCGCTGTAGCCTGTAACACCGCACATGCTTGGCATGACGCGCTGCAAGAGCGTTTTCCTCAACTAGAAGTGCTGCACGTCGCCCGAGAGGTGGCGCGCACGCTGGCCGCGCGCGGCGTGCGCCAAGTGGGCTTGCTGGCTACGGCTGGCACCTACAACGCCGGCTTGTATGACCAGGCTTTTGCGCAAGCGGGTGTGCAATGCCATACGCCAACGGCGCAAGAGCGCGAGGAATTGATGCGCGGCATTTACAGCGGGGTAAAGGTTGGCAATATGGTGCTGGCGCACGCCGCCTTTGCCAATGTGGCCGAAGCCCTGGCCAAGAGACACGACTTGCAAACGCTGGTGCTGGGTTGTACTGAAATCCCACTCGCCTTGACCAGCGTGCCGGGCATGATGGGTCTGGACTTGATCGACCCAGCAGAGTTGCTGGCACAGGCGCTGGCGCAGCGGGCTTATCGGGTGAGTTGAGTCCGGTGTCGGCTGGCGTTAAAAATATCAATCAGCCGACGCGCTCCACCTGCTGCCCCAGCTTTTGCTATTGACTTTGTCTATGCTGCGCCGGTCGCGTTTGGTGGGGCGGCCGTGTTCTTGGCTGTTGGCTGGCTCTAAGCGTTGTTCTTCGGCGTGTTGTTTGCGCAGGTCCTGGCTGGCTTGGGTTTCTTCGTAGAGCAATTGAGCCTGCGGTGCGCCGCCGCGCTTGTCGCTGATGCCGCGAACCACCAGCGTGCGGGTGACCGGGCCTTGGCGCAGCACGACCACATCGCCCACTTTGACCTCTTTGGCGGGTTTGACCTCAAGGTTATTGACGCGCACCCGGCCTTTGTCGATTTCTTCTGTGGCCAGGCTGCGCGTTTTGTAAAAACGGGCGGCCCAGAGCCACTTGTCGATTCGCAATTTATCCATAGGTCTATTTTGCCGTCAGGCCGCCAAAGGCAGGCGCACCACGCAATCAAGCCCTGTCACTACGCCGCGCTGCACCCGGTTGTCGAGCGAGATGCTGCCGCCCAGCACCATGACAATCTCTTTGCAAATGGCCAGCCCCAGGCCTGAACCTTGCGCGATGTTGCCTGCCGAAAACGGCTGAAACAGGCGCTGCGCAAGCTCGTCTGTCAGGCCCGGCCCGCTGTCTGACAGGGTCAGGGCGGCGTGGGTGTTGTCGCGAACTATTCTGACCGTCAGGCTGCCTTCTAGCGGGGTGTGCTTGATGGCGTTGTGCAGCAGATTGCGGGTTAGTTCGGTCAGCATCCATTCATGTGCAGTAATGGGTGCAGCTACGGTTTCGATAGCAAAGTCAATGTTTTTGTCAGCCATCAGGGCAGATAAATCCAGCGCGACAGCGCGGATCACATCTGCCAAGTCCAACGTTTTTACGTCTGGTTGCTGGCGCAGTTGCTCCACTTTTGCCAGCGCCAGCATCTGGTTGGCGACCTGCGCGGCGCGGTCAACCGTCTGGTTGATGTCAGCCAGCGCCGCAAGCGTTTGCTGGTCGCCGCGCATGGCTGATTGCACCTGCACTTTCAGCACGGCTAGGGGGGTTCGCAGTTGATGAGCGGCATCACGTACAAAGCGTTTTTGATGCTTTAGCAGCCCGTCCAGCCGGGCCATCACGGCGTTGGTGGCATCGACCAGCGGCATCAGTTCGCGTGGTGCATCCAGTGCGGTGATGGGATTCAAATCGCCCTCAGGGCGTGCTTGCAGTTGCTGGCTTAAGGCGCGTACCGGTCGGGTGGCACGTTGTACCACCACAATGACCACCAGTGCAATCACGCCCAGCAGCGTGGCTTCACGCCAAAGTGTGGCGATCAGCACACTTCGCGCCAAGGTTTGGCGCAGCTCCAGCGTTTCAGCTACCTGGATGACCGCCATGGCGCGGCCATTGGGTGACACCACGGGTTGCAGCAGCACGGCAACCCGTACCGGTGTGCCTTCAAAACTGTCGTCATAAAAGTCAACCAAAGCGGCGTAGGCCGGTTTGGCGTTGATCTGCCCGCGCCAAAAGGGCAGTTGGCCATAGCCCGAGACCAATGTGCCGTTCAGGCTGGACACGCGGTAGACCAGCCGACTCTGGTTGTCTGCCTCAAAAGCCTCTAGCGCCGCATAAGGCACCGTCACGCGCAAGCTTGACTGCGCGTCGTAACCCGTCACATCAAGTTGCTCACCAATCGATTTGGCAGACGCCAGCAGCGTGCGGTCATAGGCGGTGTTGATGGCAGCCAGGGCCTGGCTGTACAGGCTGACGGTGTTGATGCTGACCAGCAGGCCGACCGGTATCAAAATGCCGAGCAGCAGGTAACGCCGAAGGGATTTACGTTGCACTGGCGCTGTCATTGCTGCACCTTCATGCAGTGGCCTTGATCAAGTAGCCCAAGCCGCGCAGCGTCATGATGGTGACGCCGCAGTCGAGCAATTTTTTGCGTAACCGGTACACCACCACTTCTATTGCCTCGTACTGCATGTCGGTTTGGTCTGGAAACACCACTTCAAACAGCTTTTCTTTGGCTACTGCGTGGCCGTGCTTGAGCAGTAGAGCCTGCAGCAGCGTGCGCTCTCGCGGCGTCAAGTCCATCGGCTGATCTGCCTGATAAATCGCACCACTGCCTTTTTCATAGCGCAAAGTACCCAGTTGAACGCTGCTGAAATCGTCCGCCTCATCGAGATTGTTGGCGGGCGTTGCCTGCCTGCGTACCAGTGCACGCAGCCTAGCCTCGAGCTCGTCCAGATCAAAAGGTTTGGGCAGGTAGTCGTCAGCACCCAGGTTCAGGCCCATGATGCGGTCGCCCACCGTGCCGCGCGCAGTGGCGATCAATACCGGCGTGCTCAAGCCGCTTCGCCGTGCTTCAGCAAGAACCTCCAGCCCGTCCATACCGGGCAATGTCAGGTCCAGCAAGACCACATCAAAACGCATGGCGCGCCATTTTTGCAGCGCTACCAGGCCATCACCGCAAGCCTGAATCAGAAAGCCCCGGCGGCTCAGCGAGCGCTCCAGCGCGCTTCGCATCATGGCATCGTCTTCAACCAGCAAAAGTTTCATGGTGCCAATAGTATGAACGCCCACGAACCTAGCACTTTCCCTAGTTTGCTGGACAGTCAACTGACAGCTTGAATGCAGACGATCAAACCCTGTTCATTTAAGAAGGAGACTTTCCATGCGTCGCAATGACTTCCTCAAATCTCTGCTGGCCTTGACCGCAACGGGCGCATTGCCGTTGTCATCACACGCGGCCCCCGCTTTGAGAATGATGATTCCGGCCAACCCGGCGGGCGGTTGGGACACCACCGGGCGCGCGTTGGGCAGCGCCATCGTGGACGGCAAATTGGCAGATGGCGTGCAATACGAAAACAGGGGCGGTGCTGCCGGCATCATTGGTCTGGCGCAGTTTGTCAATGCCAGCAAAGGCGACCCCAACGCCCTGATGATGATGGGCGCGGTGATGCTGGGCGGCATTATTTCTGGCAAATCTCCGGTGCAGCTTAGCGCCTGTACCCCCATTGCGCGCCTGACCAGCGAATACAACGTGTTTGTGGTGCCAGCCAACTCACCGTTCAAAACCATGAAAGACGTGGTTGATCAACTCAAGAAGGATCCCGGCAGCGTCAAATGGGGCGGTGGCTCGCGCGGCTCCACCGAGCATATCTCTGCCAGTATTCTGGCGCGCCAGACCGGTGTTGATCCGAAAAGGGTCAACTACGTCCCGTTTCGCGGTGGTGGTGAAGCCATCGCTGCCATATTGGGCGGTAATGTGTCGGTCGGCGGCAGTGGCTACAGCGAATTTGCCGACCACATCAAGTCGGGCGGCATGCGTGCAATTGGCGTCACATCGCAAAAGCGCCTGGCAGGCGTAAACATACCGACGCTGAAGGAGCAGGGTTACGACGTGGTGCTAGGCAACTGGCGCGGTATTTATGCCGCGCCGGGCATTGACGCTGACCAGCGCGCGGTGCTGACCGACATCGTTGTGAAAGCCACCAAAACCAAAGCCTGGCAGGATGCACTGGCCAAAAACGCCTGGACGCCCGCCCTGATGAGCGGCAAGGACTTCGATAACTTCGTGGAATACGAGTTCACTGCCCTGCGCGCCATCATGTATTTGTCAGGTATGGCTTGACGCTTTGGGGTCAGTCCATTCGCGTTTCCCCCAATCAGCCAGACAGCCAAATGACAGGCAAACGGTGCATCATCAGGATTGACTGTTTTTTTTGCTAACTCAACCAACTTGATCAGGAGACTTTTATGCGTCGCGATACCTTTTTGAAATCCATGGCTGCTCTGGCTGCCGGGGGCGCACTGCCTCTGTCCGCACTGGCTGCTGCCAATATCAAAATGATGATTCCCGCCAATCCGGGCGGTGGCTGGGACACCACTGGCCGTGCTCTGGGCAAAGCCATGCAGGAGTCCGGTGCTGCCAGCACGGTGACCTTTGACAACAAAGGCGGTGCGGCTGGCGCATTGGGTCTGGCCCAGTTCGTCAATGGTTCAAAAAATGACGGCAACGCCATCATGGTGATGGGTGCGGTCATGCTGGGCGGCATCATTACCGGCAAGCCACCGGTCAACCTGAGCACGGCCACACCGATTGCCCGCTTGACCAGCGAGTTCAATGTGTTTGTGCTGCCGGCCAACTCGCCCTTCAAGACCATGGCTGACGTCATTGAGCAGCTCAAAAAAGACCCCGGTAGCGTGAAGTGGGGCGGCGGCTCGCGCGGCTCTACCGAGCACATTGCCGCAGCCATGATCGCCCGCCAGGTCGGTGTTGACCCCGCCAAAATCAACTATGTTGCTTTCCGCGGCGGCGGTGAGGCCACTGCGGCTATTTTGGGCGGCAATGTCACAGTCGGCGGCAGCGGCTACAGCGAGTTTTCTGAATATATCGCCACCGGCAAAATGAAGGCGATTGCCGTCACGTCCGACACCCGACTCAAAGGCGTGGCAGTGCCGACGCTGAAGGAGCAGGGCATCGACGTGACGATTGGCAACTGGCGCGGCGTGTACGGCGCGCCCGGCATCACACCCGCCCAGCGCACCGAGCTGACCAACGTCGTGCTCAAAGCCATCAAAGACAAGAGCTGGCTGGAGGC
>JBBRDA010000092.1:0-12634 GCA_038204335.1 Burkholderiales bacterium | reverse complement strand
GCGGCCAGCCAGGCACCCAGCCACCGCACGCGCCAGCGCCAGCCTTTGCCTGTGCTTTTACCTGTGCAGCAGCAGACGGCTGTTATTGATTTGTCTGACCTGCTGCGAAAGCCCCTGTATGCGCTGGATCGCGTTACAAGCCCAAGTTTCTGAGCTTGGCGGCGAGGCTGGTTTGAAGCCTGCGCTCATGGGCAGTGCTGCCTTGCAGCGCGCCATCAGCGCCGTCGCTTTGGGCTTTACCCCACGCGTCGCGCTGCTTGATGAAGCCGTGGTGATGGAAGTCTCAGGCAGCCTGCGTCTGTTTGGTGGCCTGCGCAAGCTGACAGCGCTGCTAGAGCAGGATTTGCACCATTTTTTACAGCCAAATATGCCTTTAGCCCAATTAATACGGGCGCAAGGAGCTACGTCTTTGATAGCACTTGCGCGTTTGCGCTTGCTTGCCAGGCAGCTTAAATTACCCAGCCGGGTTGGCGACTTGCCGATCCACACGCTCAGCGCGGCACGTCCCCATGTGGCGGTGCTGGAACGCACCGGCTGCCAAAGCTGGGACGACCTGCTCCGGCTGCCGCGCGACGGTGTGGCCCGGCGCTTTGGCGCACCGCTGCTGCGCGCGCTTGACACGGCACGCGGCGCGCTGCCTGACAGCTACACCTGGCTGCAGTTGCCCGAGCAGTTTGATGAAAAGCTGGAGCTCGATGCGCTGGTGGTGCATGCCCCCGCGCTGATGGCCGGGGTGCAACCGCTGCTGGCGCAACTGCAAGCCTGGCTGCTGGGGCGGCAAAGTGGTTTGCAGGCATTAAAGCTCACCTGGTACCTCGACAAGCGGCGCGATGGCCCCGCAACGGGCGAGCTGGTCATACGCACCGCCAACCCCGCCCAAGACTTGCGGCATACCCAGCGTTTGGTGATGGAGCGGCTCAACCAGCAAGCACTGCCAGCGCCCGTACACAGCATTCGCCTGCAGTCGCTGGTGACTGAAAAACTAGAGGACGCCAAGCGCGCCACCCCCAGCTTGCTGCTAGAAGAAAAGCAAACCGGCGACAGTGCGCAGCAACTAATAGAGCGTTTAAGCGCACGGCTGGGCAATGCGCAGGTGCAAACCTGGCAAGCCTGCGCCGACCACCGGCCCGAGCGGATGCAGCTTTGGCGCGACGCCATTGGCACAGGTGATGCCACGGTCGCTATTGAATCAGGAGCTGCTTGCGCCCGTATTCATTGGTCAAAAGCCCTGAATGACCCCCAAAACAGGCTTGAAAACGGGGTTTTATACCCTTCCTGGCTGCTGCCAGAGCCTTTGAAGCTGGCTTTAGTGGCGGGCAGCCCGGTGTACCAAGGCCTGTTGGTCAGGCTGGCTGGCCCGCAGCGGCTGGAGGCCACAGGCTGGCATGCCGCCAGCGCCGGGGCATCTGGCCCCGTGCCGCCCGCCATTCGGGACTACTTTATTTACCGCAGCCAGCGGGCTGGTTTGTTGTGGATTTACAGCCAACGCCAAGCCCTGCCTGCTTCGACCCCTTCAAACACGCTGCAGCAGTGGTATTTGCATGGGTTTTTTGCATGAACGCCAGCCCCGCTAATGCACTACCCGACTACGCTGAACTCCACGCGCTGAGCAATTTCAGCTTTCAGCGCGGCGCCTCACACGCTGAAGAACTGGTCGAACGCGCCCACGCGCTCGGCTACACAGCGCTGGCGCTGACCGACGAATGCTCGGTCGCAGGGGTGGTGCGCGCCCACGGTGAGGCTAAAAAACTTGGGCTTCAGCTGCTGCCAGGCGCAGAGTTTTGGGTTCAAGGCCCAGCTACAGATCAAGACGGCAACTTCAGGCTGGTCGTGTTGCCGCACAACGCTAACGGTTGGGGCAACCTGTGCGAGTTCATCACCCATACCAAAGCAGCGGGCGACGTTTTAAACAAAGGCAGTTACCGCGTGGTCGTCGGCGAGACTGACTTTTCAGCTTTGGGCGACTGTGAAGTGATCCTCTGCCTACCTCAAGGCGCTATCAATACAGAAGCTGCTTACGCCCGTATTCATTGGGCTAAAGGCATATTTAAGTCCCAAATCAAGGCTAATTTATGGCTGGCAGCCGAATTATTGCAAGGTTTAGACGACGCGTTGCGGCTGGCGCAGTTGCAAGAGCTGTCCAGCAGCACTGGCATACCGCTGGTGGCCTGCGGCGACGTTCACATGCATGTGCGGTCGCGCAAGCCGCTGCAAGACGTGCTGACTGCCATCGGCCTGAGTACAACCGTGCACGCCTCTGGCTTTGCCTTGCAGCCCAACGCCCAGGCGCACCTGCGCGCCCGCATGCGGCTGGCGGCGCTGTACCCGCCTGAGCTGCTGGCCGCCACGCTGGTGATTGCCAGGCGCTGCACGTTTAACCTGGACGAAATTGGCCAGATGTACCGCTACCCGCTGGGCGAGATGGCCACCACACAAGAAGCCCCCGCCGCCTGCCTGCGCCGCCTGACCGGGGAGGGCGCAGCCAAGCGCTACCCTGAAGGCCTGCCCGCCAAAATTGGCAGCCAGCTCCAGCATGAACTGGCGCTGATTGAAGAGCTGCACTACGAGATGTACTTCATCACCGTGCACGACATCGTGCGCTTTGCGCGCGAGCAGGGCATTTTGTGCCAGGGGCGCGGCTCTGCGGCCAATTCAGCGGTTTGTTATTGCCTGGGCATTACTGCGGTCAACCCGGCTGAAAGTAACCTGCTGTTTGAGCGCTTTATCAGCCGTGAGCGCAAAGAGCCCCCCGACATTGATGTCGATTTTGAGCACCAGCGCCGTGAAGAAGTCATTCAGTACATTTACGCCAAATACGGCCATGACCGTGCCGCCATTGCCGCCACCGTCACCAGCTACCGGCCCCGCAGCGCCATTCGTGATGTGGGCAAAGCCCTAGGCATCGCGCCAGAGACGATCGAGCAGTTCGCCAAAGAGAACTTCTGGTTCGACAAAGGCGGCCTGCTGGCTCAGCGCTTGCAAGAAGCCAATATCAGCAATGCCAAAGACGCGGGTTCGATCTTGCAGTGGCTGGACTTGACCACCCAGTTACTCGGCTTTCCACGTCACTTGGGCCAGCATGTGGGTGGCTTTGTGCTCACCCAAAGCAAGCTGTCGCGTTTGGTGCCAATCCAGCCCGCCACGATGGAAGCTAGGCGCATCATTCAGTGGGACAAAGACGACCTGGACGCCATGGGCTTACTCAAAGTCGATGTGCTGGCGCTGGGCATGTTGTCAGCCATACGCCGCAGCCTGCAGCTCATCGACCAATGGCGCGGCGGGCAGTTGCAGATGCACCAGATCGAGCCAGACGATGAGCCAACTTACAACATGATTTGCCAGGCCGATACGGTGGGCGTTTTTCAAATCGAAAGCCGGGCGCAAATGAGCATGCTGCCGCGCCTCAAACCGCGCTGCTTTTACGATTTGGTGGTGGAGGTGGCGATTGTGCGGCCCGGCCCGATTCAGGGCGGCATGGTGCACCCGTATTTAAAACGCCGCGCTCATCCAGAGCTGGAAACCTACCCCAACGAAGAACTGCGGCGCGCGCTGGGTCGCACGCTGGGCGTACCTATTTTTCAGGAACAAGTCATGCAAATTGCCATGCTGGCGGCGGAGTTCACGGCCGGGGAGGCCGATGATTTACGCAGGTCGATGGCCGCCTGGAAGCGCAAGGGCGGCGTGAAGCGGTTTTACGACCGGCTGGTGGGCCGCATGGTCGAGCGCGGCTACGAGCCAACCTTTGCCGAAAATATTTTCAAGCAAATTGAAGGCTTTGGCGAATACGGCTTTCCTGAAAGCCACGCCGCCAGTTTTGCCAAGCTGGTGTACGTCAGTTGCTGGCTCAAATGCCATGAACCCGCCTGCTTTTTTGCGGCACTGGTCAACTCGCAACCGATGGGTTTTTATTCACCGTCGCAGCTGATGCAGGACGCCCGTAAACATGGCATTGACGTGCGAGCCATCGACGTCACCCAAAGCGATTGGGATTGCACGCTGGAGGCGATAGCCACGCCGCAACCTGTCAAACCGGACTACCCCGGCATCCACCCCAACCAGCCCGCGATTCGCCTCGGCCTGCGCCTGGTCAGCGGCTTGAGCGAAAAAACGGTTGACCGCATCCTGGTCACCCGAGCAGAGGGGCCATTTACAACCGTTGAAGACCTGTGCCTGCGCGCCCAGCTCAACACCGCAGAGGTTAACGCGCTGGCCGCCGCTGATGCGCTGGCTCCGCTGGCTGGCCACCGCCGCCAGCAGGTGTGGCAGGCCGCAGCCATCAAGCCGCAGCCACTGCTGCTGAAAGCTGTACCCACGCATGAAGCGCCGCTGGCGCTGCCCGACACCCCCGAGGCCGAAAACATTTTGTTTGACTACCGCGCTACCGGCCTCACGCTGCGCCGCCACCCGTTGGCGCTGCTGCGGCCGCGGTTGGCTGACAAGGGTTTGCTAAATGCCGCGCAGCTCAATGCACTGCCCGATGGCGAAGAAGTCGCCGCTTGCGGCATCGTGGTGCTGCGCCAACAACCGTCCACCGCCAAAGGCGTGATTTTTTTGACGATTGAAGACGAGACCGGCGCCATCAATGTGATTGTCTGGAAGTCGTTGCGCCAAGCCCAGCGCGCTGAGGTGCTGCATGCGCGCCTGCTGGCCGTGCATGGCATCTGGCAGCGCAGTGAAGAGGCGGACGCACAACCCGGGTTTGGCGTGGTTCGTAACCTGATAGCGCACCGGCTGGAGGACTTAACCCCGCTGCTCGGGCGACTTGGCACGCAAAGCCGGGATTTTCATTAATTCGGCACTTGAATCCAGGCAGTCAACAAACTCAACTTCTCGCGGGCTGCACCGGGGTGGTTTGCGCCAGGGCAAAGCCTGTGCTTGATCCTGAATAGCTCCATTGTTCAATCAGGCACTTGCCCTGGTCTGCATCTGTACCCCAACGCAGCAGATTGACTGAATTCGGCACACCCGAGCGTATACGCGATGACACCGCTGTGCCCGCCTGTACCGCCCATAAAGGTCGAGCCAAGCCGGGCAGCGCCAGCGTGTAAGGCAGGTGGATATGCCCGCCCAGCACCAGGTCTGCACCCGCAGCTGACCAGGCGCGCGTGGCAGCCGCATGGCCGCGCAGCAGGTTTTTGATGTCACTGGCTTGCGTCACAGCGACTGGCTGATGCACCGCCACCACCCGCAATTGCTGCGGACTGGCTGCAGCCAGTAAAGCCGCCACGCGGTCAATCTGAGTTTGGGACACTTCGCCGTTTTTGTGGCGTGACGCCCGCGTGGTGTTGACACCGACCACCAGCAAGTCATGCGACATGTGCACAGGCTCAAGCTCTTGCCCAAAAGCGACTCTATACCTGGCGTACGGGCTGATAAGCCGGGCCCATACATCAAACAACGGGATGTCGTGGTTGCCCGGTATGGCCAATACCGGCGCTCCCAGGCGGTCAGTAAAGCTGCGCGCCGCACAAAACTGCTCGGGCCGCGCACGCTGCGTGATGTCGCCCGACAGCACCACCAGGTCAGGCCGCTGCTGGTGCGCCAGCGCCACCAGGGCCTCCACAACCGGGGGCTGCGCGGTACCAAAATGTGTGTCAGAGATATGCAGCACCACACTCATGGCTTGGCTCCTTGTGCCTGCGGCTTGCGGACAGGCTTTAGCAAATACAGCGGCTTTGCCAGTACCCGAAAATCCAGCGGTGCCTGCATCAGCGCCACCTCGCCATCAAAAGCGACCTTCACTTTGCGCTTGCCGTAAGCCAGCGTCGGGTTAACCACCATGTGTTCAAACTCCATCTGGTCAACGCCAGCGGCTTCGCTCAGCGTCCCCATGGCACCATGCAGCATCAGTCGCAGCATCGACCGCGTACTGATAGGCCGTAAAACAACCGCTGCCAGACTGCCATGGCCGGGTGTTCCGGCCACCGAGTCGTCTGGTGCCACACCCAACTGCGTCAGTTGCAAGCGGTTGTTGCCCACAAACAAAGTCAGCGCCCGAATGTCTCGTACCGTTGCGCCCAGTTCAATATGCAGGCGCAGTTTGCGTTGCGCCTTTAGCAGGGTGGTGCAGGCCGCAGCAAAGGCAACCCATCGGCTGCGCCCAAAGCGTTTTTTGTAAGCCTCGCGGTCCTCCAGCAACTCCGGGTAAAGGCCCAGGCTGGCGTTCACTAAAAACACCGTGTCATTGACGGCCGACACCTGCACCGGTCTGACTGGGGCTGTTAAAAGATCCCGCACAGCAACCGCCGGCTCGGTGGCAATGCCATGCGTTCGGGCAAAGTAATTGAAGGTGCCATACGGAATCACACCGACCACGCCGCCTGCGGCATACACCGCCTGCGCTACCGTGTTCAGGCTGCCGTCGCCGCCAACTGCAATCACTGCGGTGTTGTGCGCCACCGCCCTGGCTGCGGCCTGAGCGGCAACACCCGGCAACTCGCTGGGGCTGCACACCAGCAGTTCCCCGGCTCGCCCGGCTTCTTCAAGCGCTGCGTTGATGACTGCACGCTTTGCTTCAAGATCAGTCGCGCCTGCACCGTTATTGATGACAAACAGCAGGGCTGAAGCGGGGTCGATGTCAGGCAACATTGGCAATCTTTTAGCGGCTGCGCAGCAAATCGCCAAAGACCGTGTGCTCGCCCTCCCGGCGGTCAGCACCGGGCGCGTCGTACAGCACCAGCCAGGCAGGTTTGCCGCCCAGCAGTGCAGGCGGCAACTCGCAAATCGCCTCGGCACGGTTACTGTTGTGGCCATGCGGCAGCCTTGCCAGTTCAATCAAGCCAGACTCAAAGCGCGCAAGCTCCTGGTTGCCCGCCAAAGCGGCGCGGGCACCGGCCCATTTGAAGATGCGAATATCACCATTGAGCACCATCGTCGGCCCAGCCAAAACATATAAATCGTCACCCGAAAAGTGCAGGTCGCGCACGCCCAGGCCGTCCAACTGCAAAAAGTGCTTGCGTACCAACCCACCCCCGTCCAGCGGCACCAGGTGCAACTGCCCGGCACGCGCTTCAACCGTAATTTCTAGCAGGGCAGACCAACCGCGCAGCACCGGCCCGCGCAAACCTAAAAGCAAGCGATTCCCATCGATTGCCAGGCCCTCAATGTCAAAGCCGTTGTCCTTGCCCGGTATGCCCATGTACCTGCCGAAGTGCGGGTCTTTGGCCAGAGCCTGAGTGAGCAAATTGGATTCGGCGTCACCTTTAAGGCGCATGGCACGCCGACCGTCCTGTGCTTCACGCACTAGGCAGGGCGCGCCGCTGGCGTCTGGCTCAATCGGCAGGCACGCCAGCAGGCGGCGATTGCCGTCCAGGCTGAGTTTGGCCAGTCGCTTGGCGTTGTCCGTGTTAGTGGCCCCCGGCCTGGCATTCTTGCGCTTCAAGCCATGCGAGCCAACCACCCAAAGCCAGTTGCCCACCACAGCCATGCCTTCCAGATCGGCTTCTTCATCAGCCGCGCCCGGCAGGTCCAGCAAATCAGCCAGAGGAAAGTCCCGCACCTCGCCGTAACGCAGCGCTTCTGTGCCAGCGGGCTCAAGGCGGCGCAGCCGGTCAATAGCGCAGGCCTCGTCGCCTGCCACCCACAGCCAGTCGCTTGAGAAGGCAGCACCCGACAGGTTGGTGTGCACCAGCGCACCGGGAGAAAACTCCAGACGAACGGCGTTGACAGTGCGGGTATTGGGCATATTCTTCAACTCCTTGACGGTTACCGATGTGCTGAGACCCATCGCTCTTTTTGAGACTAGCATTTTTTAACAAGCCCGGCCGCCGCAGGGACACCGCCACCAGCCCAAGCTTTCGTGGCTGAGGGCTTGTAACTGTGTGCGCTGTCTATGTGCGCTGTGTGTGTGCGCTATCGCACATACAAATGGTTGATAACTGGGCATACTCCGCCCTTGTGCAAAGCTGTCTTTGGGTAGGGCTGCAACGCTCACCTGAAAGGAGTTTCACGATGGACATCAAGACCAAGACTGCAATCAAAGTACTCAACGACAAACCGCGTGACCCCCAACAAAACCATCTGCTGGCTTCGTTGGCAGGAGATGCATGGGATCGCTGGCTGCCGTTGCTGGAGTATGTCGATATGCCGCTGGGCCTGGTGCTGTACGAGTCAGGCAAAACGCTGAGCCATGTTTACTTTCCGACCACGTCCATCGTGTCCTTGCTCTACGTGATGGAAAACGGCGCATCTGCTGAAATCGCAGTGGTCGGCAACGAAGGCTTGGTGGGTATCTCGCTCTTCATGGGCGGCGGCTCCACCCCTAGCCGGGCGGTGGTGCAAAGCGCGGGTCAGGGCTTTCGGCTCAAGGCTAAAGCCATGCAGGATGAATTTAACCGTGGCGGCGCGGTGCTGCACCTGTTGTTGCGCTACACCCAGGCGCTGATTACCCAGATGGCGCAAACCGCCGTGTGTAACCGCCACCACTCACTCGACCAGCAGTTGTGCCGTTGGTTGCTGCTCAGCCTGGATCGGCTGGAAGGCCATGACTTGGTCATGACCCAAGAGCTGATTGCCAACATGCTGGGCGTGCGCCGCGAGGGAGTGACCAAAGGCGCAGCCGGGTTGCAAGCCGCAGGCCTGATCAAATACAGCCGGGGCCACATCACCGTGCTGAACAGGGCAGGGATAGAAAAACGCGTCTGTGAATGCTATGCGGTGGTCAAAGAAGAATACGACCGCTTGCTGCCAAAGAAAACGGCCACCTGACGCTAAGCTGAAGCTATGTTGTAGTCCATCAGCGCCAACCTCGGTAGGGGTCGCGTTAGCTGCTCCTATGTTCGGTATCACACGGTGAAGGGACGTATTTCTCTGTACGCTCATGGCTTGCTCAACGCTGCCGCAGTCAACAAACATCCCTGGCAACACGGCAGTGGCTCATTCCTTCACCCTGAAGGGCAGCAGCGCGCCAAAGGCACCATGACTAAAATCCCCCCCGCTCCAGGCAACTACTTGGTTGACTTGCTTCCCCGCAAAGATCACTTACGCTTCATCGCAGCCTGTGAAAGCGTTGACCTGACATTGGCTGACGTGCTGTGCGAGCCTGGCAAACCTACCAAGTACGTGTACTTCCCAACCGAGGGGTTTATTTCATTGATCGCCGAGGTCAAGGGCAGCCCCGGCGTTGAAGTCGGCATGGTGGGCCGTGAAGGCGTGCTGGGCGTGCAGTTGGCACTGGGCGTGGCAACCTCGCCGCTGCATGCGCTGGTTCAAGGCGCAGGCAAAGCCTTGCGCATTGGCACCAAGGCTTTTAAGGCTGAACTGGCCGCCAGCCCGGCGCTTCAAAATGAGCTGAACCGCTATTTGTATGTGCTGATGTCGCAACTGGCCGAGTCCGCAGCGTGTGTGCGCTTTCACCAGATTGGCCCGCGCTTGGCGCGCTGGCTGCTGATGAGCCAAGATCGTTCGCACTCCAACACCTTTGACGTTACGCAAGAGTTTTTGGCCTACATGCTGGGCGTGCGCCGGGTCGGCATTACCGCCGCAGCGGGTAGTTTGCAGCGTGACGGGTTGATCAGCTACAGCCGCGGCAAATTAACGGTGCTCAACCGCAAGGGCCTGGAGCACGCCGCCTGCGGCTGCTACGCGGCTGACCGAAAGACATACGCCGATCTGTTGTAGAAGACCCGGTCACTGAAGCAGCGCGCAGGCTTCACAGTCATTCAGACCTTTGCGGGGTCGTTTTTTTGAACAAATCTGAGTGGCGCCAAAAAACGACGCTTTTTTGTCGTATTGAGCAAAAAATGCGCTCAAAAACGACTATTTTATTTACTATTTAATCGTTTTGACCAATAAATACGGGCGCAAGCAGCTACGAAAAACATAGCGATGGGCTGACGGGTTGAGGCGTTATAAATATCGTTACTGGTTGTACTGTGTGCGTAATCGCACAGACCAACTGTCGGCACTGCTTTCAAATACCCCTATGAACATCATGTCATCCCCTAAATTGGGAGTTTCAAGTGATCCATCTTGCCACTTCACCCGAACCACAAACCCTGCGCAATATGCGTTCGTCAGTACCTGCCATGTTTAGAGTCAGCAGTTTGGCTAAAGCCGGGCATCGCGATATTCCAGCACCGGAGCCTGACCCCGAGCCGAACCCGGAGCCGGACGGTGCCATGACTTTGCAACGGACTGACATTCCCATCGCCGACTGGGACGCGTTGTTTCGTGCAGTGACCGACCGCTTAGAGGCTTGTGCGGGCTCGGTTCCGTCTGCGCACTCGCCCGAACATCTGTTGGGTGTGACCGCATCCCTACAGACAACCGTGCGGGAGTGCGTGGTGTCGCTGAACCAACTGCATGTTGACTTGACGCGCGAGCGAAAAAAGCGCCAACAGTCCGCATAGTCGGCCAGTTCGCCCTGTATTACCGATGCCCGCAGCCCAGAAAACAGATGCCGCTTTTACAGCACTACCGGCCATGCCCGTCGCCAGTAAAGGGGTGCCGATGAGTATTGCGCCAAATACACTTGAGCAGCCAAAGGCTCTGAAAAATTCGACCAGTCTGAGGCCCGGCGTTCTTGCTGACAGCAAAGCCGCTGACCCCATAGGCAGTGTTCCCAACAGTGCGGGTGTGGCCACTTTGCTGGTGGCGTTTCGCAAAACGGGCGGCGTGGTGCGGGGCGATGAGCTGGCCCTGATGCTCGAAGACCTGAAGATGGGCGATGTTGCCAGCCTGGGCAGGGCCATGGCAACCGGAGAGATATGCAGCTTTCAGTGGCGCAGCGCGTTCTGGATACCCATGTTTCAGTTCGACCTTGACAACCTGGCGTTTAAGCGTGGCCCACGCAAGGTGCTGCGAGAGCTACATGGCGTTTTCGACGACTGGATGCTAGCCGCCTGGTTCGCCCAACCGAACTGCTGGTTAAACGGCCGCAAACCCGTTGATCTGCTGGCGTCTAATTTGCCAGCGGTGCATGAGGCTGCGCGGGCAGACCGGTATGTGGCCGTTGGGTAGGCTGGTGTGCTGAGACGGCCACGTCAAGTGGACTGTTGTTGCGGGTCATTTCAACCCCGACCCCTCTGAAGCCAATAAATTGAGCTTGCCCGTTAAACAGCGGTTCCCCGCTGACCCTGAACTGCTGGCAAGAACCATCGGCGTTGTTGCGGCTGAATTCAAAGTTCTTGAAGGGCTGTCGGGCGGCTATTTTGTCTTGCAAAGCCTTTTTCTCGGACGCGATCCAGCCAGACATGTCGTCATCTTCCTGCAACCCAAAAAAAGCGGTCACGCGCAGCCCGACAAGATCGACAATCGGGCCTGATACGGTGGTGAACTGACCGGTTTCACTTTGCTCCCAGTACCAGTCATAGATTGGTTTTTGCAGCGTTGAGACCAAGTCGTCGCTGAGCAGCAACCTGGCAGTTCGCTCTCGCACGGTCTGTTGCAGTACGCGGTTGTGTTCTTCAATGGTTTTGTACAAAAGCCGAACTTCCAGCATGTTGTATATGCGGGTCTTGACTTCAACCAGATCAAACGGTTTGCTGATGAAGTCCCTGGCGCCATACTGCAGCGCCCGCAGCTTGTGGGCAGGCTCGGCAGTCAGCACAATGACGGGTAAGTAGCCGTTGGCGGCCGTCAGCCTGGCGCTGGCTTTAAGCGCTTGCATGACTTCAAAGCCGTCCATGCCAGGCATCTTTAGGTCCAGCAAGATCAAATCAAACGGCGCGGCTTCATGGAGCGGGCACACGTGGGTTGGCTGTGTGGTGGACGTCACGCTGGTGTACCCGGCTTGGTTCAGGAGTTCTGCAAGCAACTGCACGTTGACGGGTTGGTCGTCCACGATCAGCACACGGGCTTTAAGAATGTCGAGTACGGGAGTGTTCACACGTTGTCCTGACCTGTTGCTACCGCCAGCGCTGCCAGGGTTGACTTGCGTTTCGCAAATTCAAATGATGTGTCCAGCGTGTTCATAAATTCATTTATTCTGATGGGCTTGGTGAGGTAGCTAAAAAACCCTGCCGCCAGGCCATTTTCAATGTCGCTTGGCATGGCGTTGGCACTTAGGGCCACAACGGGGATATGGGCAGTAGCCGCGTCTGTCGCTAGGATGCTCATGGCCTCTATGCCGCTGATACCGGGCAGGTTGACATCCATCAGTATCACATCTGGCATCGCAGTCCGGGCAATTTCTATGCCGCTGATACCGTCCTTGGCCCACAGCAGGCGAATGTCGCTGCGGCGGGCAATCAGGTCTTTGACCAACATCAGATTGGCCGGGTTGTCTTCAACATACAGCAGGACAGCCGCGTCACGACCCGGGTCAAGCGCAGGCTCGGCGTCAAGTGCCGCATCAAGGCGGCCTGCATTGGTTGTTTGTGCGGTCGTGAGGTGCAGTTCAACCCAAAAGGTACTGCCTTTTCCGACTTGGCTGTCGACGCCAATTTGGCCGCCCATCAGATCCACCAGCCGCTTGGTCATGACCAGGCCGATGCCGGTGCCTTGTTCGGTAGCCGCTTCTTGCCCCAGGCGATTGAAGGGCTGAAACAGCTGCTCAATCTTTTCGGTGCTCAGGCCGGCGCCAGTGTCTTCAACGCAGATACGGATCAAATAGGGCGCCATGACCTTGCAGGTCACGGCGACAGACCCGCTTGGACTGTTGTATTTGATCGCGTTTGACAACAAGTTGATCAGC
>JBBRDA010000091.1:0-12636 GCA_038204335.1 Burkholderiales bacterium | reverse complement strand
GTACGCACCCCGCTCAACGCCATCATCGGCTTAACACGGTTGCTGCACAAGACATCACTGAGTTCCGAGCAACAAGGCTATCTCGAGCTGATTGACAATTCCGCCGCCAACCTGCTTGCGCTGCTCAACGATGTGCTCGACCTGTCCAAGATTGAGGCGGGCAAACTGATTTTCGAAGAAATACGCTTTGATTTGCACGACTGGATTGAAAAGTGCGTCTTGCCGGTAGCGGCTGAGGCGGCCTCCAAAGAAATCCAGGTTCAGCTCGACATGGCCCCCCAGCTACCGCACTATTTAGTCGGCGACCCGGGACGGCTGCGCCAGGTCATCGCCAACCTGCTGTCCAACGCGGTCAAGTTCACAGAGCGCGGCCAGATTGTTGTCAAGGTATGGACTGACCCACGGCAGGAAGGCGTCCCTAAAGACAGCGTGCGACTCTTGTTCCAGGTACGCGACAGTGGTATCGGCATGACGCCCGACCAGCAAACGTCTATCTTTGAAGCCTTTACCCAAGCCGATGTATCCACCACGCGCCGATTTGGCGGCACGGGGCTTGGGCTGGCCATTTGCCAGCATCTGGTTCGCAGGATGGGCGGGAAGATCAGAGTGTCCAGCAGGCTCGGGCAGGGCAGTGCTTTTCGCTTCAGTGCAGTGTTTAGCGAGGCTCCACAGCTAGCCAGCCAGTTGACGGCACCGGCTGCTCTGGAAGCACGGTCGCTCGTCGGTGTGCGCGTTTTGCTGGTAGAAGACCATGCCGTCAACCGTTTGTTGATGCGCAAACTATTGCAAGAGTTGGGCTGCGTGACGGAGGTTGCGACCAACGGCGCAGAAGCCATCAAGCGATGGCAGCAAGGCGGTATCGACCTGATACTGATGGATATCCAGATGCCGGTAATGGGGGGTGAAGAGGCCACTGCCCGCATCCGTGCAATCGAGCAATCCGGACACGGCCACACCCCTATCGTTGCACTGACGGCGCATGCTCTGGCGGGCGACCGCGAAAAGTACCTAGACGCAGGCATGGATGCCTATGCGTCAAAACCAGTCTCGCCTGACACCCTGACGCATGCCATGCATACTGCCCTTGAAGCAGGCCAGACCATGCATGAGAACATGTTGCCCGGGTTGTCATTTGGGCCAGCTAAGGTGGTCAGGGATGTACCAGCTACCGAGTCACTACCCGCAACGGTAAAGCCGGTTGCAATGCCGCTGCTTGCGCAAACAAACACTCCATCGGCGCTGAAAACCCTCAACGTCGCCAAGCTGCTGAGTCGGCTCGGCGGTGATAAGGAAAGTCTGCTCGAATTTGCTAACGCTATTCGTGACGATATTACGCAGCGTTTGCCGCTACTCCAGCGAGCCGCCCAGACAGCCGACAATGTACTGGCCGCCACCCATACACACGCGCTCAAAGGCGCCTTGGCCAGTGCCGCCATGGACCGTGGCGCGCAGCTTGCAAGGTCGCTGGAACAGGCAGCTCGAGACGGCAACTGGCCGCTTTTCAATGATGCGTTGGCCCTGTTGCAACAAGAGGCCTTGCGCATTGATCAAGCGCTTGCAGACATAGGTCAGACCTCTGACAGTTAGATGCTGCGTCGCGCCAAAACAAACCCGCAGACGACAGACGCCACTCCAGGCCGGGATGCTTTGTCAGCGTGAATCTTGGCGTAAAACCTGACACAAATACGGCGTGCATCACGGTAAGCTGTGCCATGCTCAAAGTCACACCACACCATTTTTTTTGCGGGCTACTTCTGCTCGCCAGCCTGTGGCTCACCGGATGCGCCTCGTTGCCTTCCGACGTTCAGCGACCTGTCTCCAGCGCGCTTGAAAGCAATCTGGACACTCGTCTGGGTAAGGCGGTGGCAGCACGCGCGCTAGCGGCTGGCACCCGCAATGACTCGGGCTTTGCACTGGTCGGCAGCGCCGAACTGGCCTTTACCAGCCGCATGACACTGATTAAGGCAGCTGAAAAAACGCTGGACTTGCAGTACTACGCCATCCATGCGGACGACACCACCGACCGGCTATTTGCGGCGCTGCGCGAAGCCGGTGGGCGCGGCGTACGGGTGCGTATTTTGCTCGACGATTTCAACACCGCGGGCAAAGATGCCCAGGTGCTGCAACTGGCATTTGAAAAAAACATCGAAATGCGGTTGTTCAACCCGCTACCCAGCAACCGGTCATCGGCTATGTGGCGTATCGTCAGTTCTTTGAGCGATGCAGCGCGGCTGCAGCGGCGCATGCACAACAAGATTTTTGTCGCTGACAACGCCGTCGCCATTACCGGCGGGCGCAATCTGGGTGACACCTATTTTGGCCAGAGCGACGGTGTTAACTTTGTCGACATTGACGTGCTGGCGGCAGGCCGCATCGCGCGGGATCTGTCGCGCAGCTTTGACCAGTACTGGAACAACCCGCTGGCCTACCCCGTGCAGGCGCTGATGACGCAACGCGACATCCAGGCACTGAAGGTCAGGCCAGCTGCACCTACATCCAACTCGTCAGAAGACTCACCGCCTGTGGTCGTTGCACCGTCGGCCCCCATAGATGCCAATGCCCCAAACAAGACGACCGCCAGCCGCGTGGCAGTCAGCCCTGATGGCCTGACAACAACGATTGCGGCACTGCCCGACACCACCAACTTGCGAATGTTGAGCTGGACCTGGGCCGCCTCCACCATGTTGGTAGACAAACCATCCAAAATTGCTGAAGATGCAGACGTCACGGAAGAGTCGAACAACACCACGGTTGATGGATTGCTCAGTCTGATGTCGCGCGCAAGAACCGACTTGTTGGTGGTGTCACCCTACTTTGTGCCCGGACCAGAAATGATGCGTCAGTTCCAAGCCATCCGCCAGCGCGGCGTGCGGGTGCGGGTGCTGACCAACTCGCTGGCGTCGAACGACGCTGTCGCGGCCCACGCAGGCTACGCGCGTTACCGCGAAGGGCTGATAGCCATGGGCGTGGAAATATATGAAATGCGCTCTGAGCAGCGCGGCACAGTGGCAAGTTTTGGCAGTGGTTCCGGCTCGGCTGGCGGCTCCAGCGGCGCCTCACGCGCCAGCCTGCATGCCAAAGCGGTGGTCGTAGACAACCGTCTGCTGGTCGTCGGCTCGATGAACCTGGATCTGCGCTCAAAACTGCAAAACAGCGAAGTCGCTATCGCCATCAGGAGCCGCAAACTGGCGGCCGAAGCTACCGCACTGATCGAGCCCGCCCTGACCAGGGGCGCCTATCGGGTAGAACTCAAGGACGGCCAGCTCCTCTGGCGCGCCCCGCAAGGCTCTGGGCTGGCAGATGCCACCTCCGAACCTGACGCCAGCCTGGGCCTGAAGCTGATGGTGCGTATGATCGCACCATTCGCACCAGACGAGATGCTTTAAGGCTGAAGTCCATAAAGTACGGGCGCAACCAGCTATATTATTTATAGCGTTTTTAGCGTTGCTGAACAACCTTGGCTGGCACATCCGGCGGCAGCACTGTCTCACTGGCAAAGTCCACAAATGCCCGGGTTCGTGCCGGCATCAGCTTGCGAGTGGGCAGAGCCACATAGACGGTATAGCGACCAAAAATCCAATCCGGCAAAAGGTGAACCAGCGCGCCACTTTCAAAGTAATTGCTGGCTGGAAACCTCGGTAGCGCGGCAACGCCAGCGCCAGCTACTGCAGCGGCAAATAGCGTGTCGTAACTTTCAGCCTGAAACACCACCTGCATCGGGACTTCGAGGTCACTCTGACTGCCGTCAAGTCGCGACAGCCGCATACCGCGCGCCGCGTGGCCCGACGACGCTTGCCAAGGAAACCGCAAGTACTGGTGCCGGCTCAGGTCTTCAGGCGCCTTTGGCGTACCCATGCGCTTGAGGTAGGCCGGGCTGGCGCAAACGACATATTCGGTTTGCGCCAAAGGTCGAGCCACGATGCTGGCGTCAAAGCCCTCATTGACCACCATAAACGCCACATCAAACTCCTCGACGCGGGTTTGCGGAAACGGGTCAGCGTGCAAATGAATCGCGACTTTCGGGTGGCGCGCCAGCCAATGGGTGATTTTGGGCGCCAAAAAGTAGTTGGCGAAAAGGGGAGGAGCGACGATGTTGACCACCCCTTGTAGCTCGCTGGCATTTTGACTGGCGGCGGCTTCTGCATCATCAATCTCACTCAAAATACTCCGCACCCGCAGCAAATAAGCCTGTCCAGCATCCGTCAACGCCGACCTTCGGGTGGTGCGCTGTATCAGCCGCGCGCCCAGGTGCTGCTCCAAGTCTGTGACCAGCCGCGTCACGCCGGCTGGCGCCATGTCTAGCACCCGTGCGGCGGCGGCAAAGCTTCCTTCGTCAATGACTTTCTGAAATACACGCATCGAAAGCAGTCGATCCATAGCCACCTTTTATAACAATTAAATAACATATATCTGAATATTATTCCATTTTTAGCAATTATTCATTGTCTTACCGATAGTTTGCAAAGGGTCTACAGGCTCCTAAAGTTCATTCCATCGATGAGCCGAAACCAAACAAGCGACTCACCGAGACCGACCTGAATGAAGCGGGCTTAAAACCCGGATTGTTTGAGTCGGATGGGTCAAAACTTTCTTTGTTAACTTTTTAGGATATTCATCATGAACTCGAAATTTATCGCTACCGCTGTTGTAACTCTTGCTGCCTTGAGCAGCGCCAGCGCCTTTGCCGCATCTTCCAGCGCTTTTACTGAAAACTCTGATTTTTCACGCGGTCCTGTCACCACCAGTTCGCTGACCCGCGAGCAAGTCCGCGCCGAGTATGTCCAGGCAGAGCAAAGTGGCAAACTGGTGCGCGGCCAGGAATTTGACGTCAACCCATCAAAAGACACTGCCAGCACAGCAAGCCGCGCCGAAGTCAAGGCGCAAGTCTTGTCAACAGGTTCAAGCCAGGCCAACAACCTGTACAGCAACTTCATGTAAGACAGGCGCGAGGCTGCCATCAGCCCAAACGGCTGATGGCGTTTGAAACTAAAAAAGGGGGTCTGCAAATCGCAGACCCCCTTTTTTGTCTAAAAGCCCTAGGCAGTATTACTGCGCCTGAAAGCCGCTGGCCTTGATGATCTTTGTCCAGGTTTGCGCGTAGGCTTGTTCCCGGCTGGCCAATTGCGTGGGCGACATGTAGCCCACCGCCAAACCCATCGCCGTCAACTTTTCTTTCACATCCGGCATGAGCACAACCTTGGCAACTGCGTCTGAAATCCGGTCGATCACGGCTTTAGGAGTGCCCGCCGGGGCAAAAATGCCGTAATAAGGCACGTCCTCAAAACCCGCCAGACCCAGCTCGGCAAAGGTCGGCACATCAGGCAGCGCCGCTTGGCGGGCACTGCCCAAAACGGCCACCACGCGCACTTTGCCCGCCTTGTGGTTTTCAATAAAGTCTGGAACTGACGCGACGCCTGCACCAATCTGGTTGCCCAACATGTCGGCCATCATCGGCGCGCTGCCCCGGTAGGGCGCTGCCGCCAAATCAAGCTTGTATTTTTCGCCAATCACCTTGACCAAAAACTCTGGCACTGAGGCAGGGGCTGGTACCCCAACATTGCCCTTGTTGCCTTGGCTGCGCGCCCAGGTCACGTACTCATTCACCGACCTGGCAGGCGTGCCGCCAGACACCGCGAGTGCGTTGACGAAAGTGGCAAAGCCGGCCACGGCGACAAAATCCTTGGCGGGCTCAAATCCCAGGTTTTTAACCACCAACGGCAAGATGGAAATGGTGTGGTCGTGGCTTAAAAATAGCACCGAACCATCGGCAGGTGCAGCCTTCAAAGCCTGCGCCGCAATTTGCCCACCGGCACCGGCTTTGTTGTCTACCACCACACTGGTGGCCAACTGGTCTTTGAGCTTTTCAGCCAGAATCCGGGCAATCGCGTCGGTGCCGCCGCCGGGCGGAAAACCCACCATCAGTTTGATGCCGCCCGTTTGAGCCAGCGCCAAATTGCTGCCCAAGCTACTGGCCAATGCCAGAACCGCCAGAGCGCCCAGGGTGCGGCGCCCCAACGGCTTGAAAAGTGTGTTGACGAGGTTCAGATGCATAGTGATCTCCGTTGATTGTCTAAAGTGTGTCGGATATTGTGCGCGGACTGCGCTCGTTCTATTTTGCAGCAAGAAGCAGCCGCGCGGCGGACAAGTGCCGTTACTTGATCTCGGGATCGTCTGACAAAGGCGCCAGGTCCGACGAGTAGGTGCGCTCGCCAATCTGGATGGCACTGTCTTTTTGCCAAGCAGCTTCAAAGGCTGCCATTTCTTCGGCCGAGACAGCTTCGTATTTTTCGATATTGCTTTGACGTTCACTTTCTGTGCTGGGGCCACGCGCTGGGGATGAGGCGGGGCGCGCCCACTGGGCGATGCTCGCGTCAAGTGTTTCGTCTGATCGCCAGTACACGGCGCCTACCTGCAGGCCGTATCTTGTTTCTGCATTGTTGATGATCACTGCAGCCGTCTCTTTCAGGCTGGCATGCATACCGGCAGCACTCTCCATAAAGGCCGGCGACATATCCAGCATGACGACAAAGCAGTGACCCCGCTTGTCAGTGCGCATCACCTTGAAACGGTAAGTGTTGGCGGCTATAAAGCGGCTGTTCAAGCTGGCGCGGATGGTTTCGTACAGCAGTTCGCGCCGAAACGCCATGCGCTCTTCAAGCGTCATCTTGACAGGTTTGGTCTCCGGGCCACGCGTGCCGCTCAGATCGTCGTCCAGCAAATCGCGCCCCGAGCGGCTTTCGCGAGCGGCCTTCGGTGTGCGTGATGTCGAAAATAAATCTTTAAAAAGCGCCATGGCAGAAAGATAAATTGATCAGACCAAAGACACATGATATCGATACTGTTTCAATTTGTCTGTCAGTAAAATTCGTCTGCTGTAGACAACACAATTGGTTACCAGTGGGGCGCCTGATGAAAGACGTGACCCGGCGCCCCGTCTTTGGCGCAACTTAACCAAAGCGCAATTTCATCACCAATATGGCAGCAGCCAGCAGCAAAGTGATGCCGTTGGCAATCATCAGTGGCCACGAATAGAGCAACACGCCATACAACAACCACAGCGCCACACCCAAGGTAAATACGCTGTACATGCCCAGTGAGATGCCGCTGACGTCCCGGGTTTTAAAGCTGTGCCAAGCTTGCGGTACAAAGCTGGCTGTGGTCAGCACGGCAGCGATAGAGCCAATCGTATCAATCCAGAAGCTGCTCATTTCAACGCCTCTTTGCTTGCTTCTTTGCTTGCTTCCTTCACAGCCCAGTCCACCAGCGCCTCCAGCGCGGGCCGGGCAGCAGGCGCATTGGGGTGGTTGATGATGCTGACCACCACCAGGCGCCTGCCGCTGGGGGCATGAACGTAACCCGCCAGCGCCGTGCTGTCGCGCAAGGTGCCTGTTTTTAAATGCGCCCAACCTTGTGACACCCGTGACTTGCTGCGGCGCAGCGTTCCATCGACGCCGGTAATAGGCAATGAAGACATCAGCTCGGGCATGGCGCCCGACAAATAAGCCATTTGCAGCATACGGGCCAGACCTTGCGGCGTGATGCGCTCCTGGCGGGACAGGCCAGAGCCGTTGTCCAGCACCGGCACATCTTGCGCGCCAAAGCGCTCGCGCCACCAGGCCAGCAGCACACCGCGCGAGGCTTCAAAGCTGGCTGGGCTGGGCGTTTGGTTCAAACTCAGGGTTAAAAAAAGCTGCTGGGCCATCACGTTGTTGCTGAACTTGTTGATGTCGCGGATCACCTCCGCAAGTGGCGGTGAGGTCATTTCAAAAGCGGCTCGGGTGCCAGCGGGTGGGCGGCCTTCACGCACTCTGCCGCCCAATTTACCGCCCAACTCCGCCCACAGGCCAGCCACGGCTCTTTCTGCATAGCTGGCGGGGTCGGCATAGGCCACAGGCCAAACCTTTTCACCACAGCCTGCGGGGTAAGTGCCTTTGAAACTGATGCGAAACGGGTCGCTGAAGTCGGCCTGCAAGGCACTGCGGTAGTCGCCACATTCAGCCAAAGTCGCTGCCGTTTTACCCGCCAAAAGCGGCACACTGGCCTGCATTTGCACATTGGCCAGTGGCGGCTCAAAACTGACGGCGGCCACGCCCGCACCCGGGTTGGGTACAAACGTCATCACCACCGATTTGAAGTTCACCAACAGCGCATCGGGCGCGGCGTTGTAGGGGCGCAGCGGCTCACCGTCAAAGTCAGCCGGGTTTTGCGGGGTGATGAGAAAAGCGCTGCGGTCCAGCAAAATGTCGCCGGTGATGGATTTAATGCCCAAGCCCTGCACACGGCGCAGCAGCAGCCAAAGGCGCTCCAGCACCAGCTTGGGGTCGCCCTTGCCCTGAATGATCAGGTTGCCGGTCAGTACCCCGTTGTTGATGCTGCCGTCCACAAACACCGGGGTAGGCCAGGTGTAGGCCGGGCCGAGCAGCTCAAGCCCAGCATAAGTGGTCACCAACTTCATGACCGATGCTGGATTGACCGAAGCGTTGGCGCGGTAACTTAACAGCGGGGCAGTTTTGGCTGATGGCGCGGCATCGACCACGATGGCGGCCAGGGTCTCGCGCGGGACTTTGGCTCGGGCCAAAGCGGCTTCGACTTCAGGTGGCAGATTTTGGGCATGCGCCAAGCTGACAACCGTCGCGGTCAGGCAGGCGAGCAGGCGCAAGGATGGCAAATTCAGGTTCATGCCCGGATTATCGAGCGGAAGAACTTCAACTGACTGGATAATCGGTGGGTAAAGCACGCTTTTTACTATTAAATGAGTAGCTGCTTGCGCCCGTATTCATTGGGCTAAAGCCATATTTGACCCTTATTTTTAACCTTTCCATGCCTCAAAACGGCTCTTTTCTGGCTTTTGACACCTCCACCGACGTGATGTCTATCGCGTTGACCGATGGTGCTCGGGACGGCGCTCGGGTCTGGCAGCACACCGGCCCGGGCGGGGCTAAGGCCTCGACCACATTGATTCCAGCGATTTTGGCGCTGCTCCAAGAGGCCGGTTTGACCTTGGGTGAGTTGCGGGCGATTGCCTTTGGCCGCGGGCCTGGCTCGTTTACGGGCCTGCGGACGGCCTGTGCTGTGGCGCAGGGCTTGGCTTTTGGTGCCAATCGTGAACTTGAGGGCAGCGCGGGTGTGCCGGTGCTGCCCATTGACACCCTGATGGCGCTGGCCGAAGAAGCGCGGCTGCAACAGGACTCACCCCACATCACCGCCCTGCTGGACGCCCGCATGGACGAAATGTATGTACAGCGGTTTGCTTGCCACCAAGGCGTGTTGAGCGCGCTGGGTGACTGCGAATTGATTCGCCCGGAAAATTTTGTACCTGACAACGAAACACTGTGCGCAGGCAATGTGTTTGAGGTGTACCGGGGTCGGCTGGCGGAGGGCTTGAGCAGCTTGCACTGCCTACCAACCGCTGCCGCCATGCTGCGGCTGGCGCCCCGGCTGGCTGACAGCGGGCAATGCGTGCCCGCAGCGCTTGCACTGCCGCTGTATGTTCGCGATAAAGTCGCACTCACGACCACCGAACGAGAACAAGTCAAAGCCGCCAAACTTCAGTCCGCCTGACCCCTCAAAATCAACCCATGAGCGCCGTTTTCAAACCTGCCGATTCGCTTGAAGTCCGCTTTGAGCCGATGACGCACGCCCATTTGGCGCAGGTGGCCGACATTGAACAAAGCGCCTACAAATACCCGTGGACCCAAGGCAACTTCGGCGATTCACTGAATTCGGGTTACGAGGCGCAAATGCTGCTGGGTGGGCCAGACACCCTAGATGCGCCCGCCCCTTTGCTGGGCTACTTTGTCGCGATGAAGGGGGTCGATGAAGTGCATTTGCTCAACATCACGGTGGCACCTGCCTACCAGTTGCAAGGCTGGGGCCGGCTGATGCTGGACGCGCTGGCGCTGTGGTCGCGAGGCCAGGGTGGACAATGGCTGTGGCTGGAGGTGCGCGCCAGCAACCAACATGCCAAGGCGCTGTACCTGCGCTACGGCTTTCGCGAAGTGGGTATGCGCAAGGGCTACTACCCGCAAGGCGGAAACCACCCCATCGGACTGCCCGCCAGAGAAGACGCACTGGTGATGAGCTTGTCGTTGACCGGGTCGGCATCATGATGCTGATGGACAAACGCCAGCGCGCCATGCTGCGTGAAATGGGCATACGGGTCTGGCAGCCGTTGCCGGAGCCCGCCGCCCAAGGCGTACTAGCGAAACCCGCCAGCGCGACCAACCCTGACAAGAAGTCTGATGTAGCTATTGATTCAGGAGCTGCTCGCGCCCGTATTGATTCGCCTGCAGCCTCTTTCAATACCCAAAAGCAGCCTGTGCAAGCTGTTCCAGCCAAGACACAGCCCGAAGACGCTGCCAGCCATGCCGCCTGGCGCGTAGGCACACCGCAAACGCTGTATGCCGACACCGCCGTTGAAAAAGCACCCCGCTGGCTGGTGCTGCTCGAAGCCCCCGCCAGCGCACTGCAAAGCGGCTTCAAACCGCTGGATGGCGATGCTGGCAAGCTGCTCGACAACATGCTGCGGGCCGCCAGACTGCACTTGGCTGGCGCGGTGTTGTTAGCGCCGCTGGTCAGGAGCGGCGTGATGGGCACAGGCGGCGATTTGACCAAGGCTCTGACCGACGTGCTGGCCAGCGCGCAAGCTGATGTGGTGCTGGTCATGGGCCGCTTGGCCGCCCAAGCCCTGCTGCAATCGACCGAGCCGCTGGCCAAGCTGCGCGGCCAGGTACACAGCGTGCAGGGTCAGCCAACCGTCATCACCATTGACCCCACCTACCTGCTGCGCAACCCGCTTGAAAAAGCCAAGGCTTGGGACGATCTTTGCCTGGCACTCGGGGTTGTCAGCGTGGTCAGCGCGGCCGACTCGGTATCAGCACCGTAGATATCGCCACAGCCATCAGCAGCACCGCAGCCCAATCCTGCCAGTGCAGCACCTCACCCAGCCACAGCGCCCCTGAAAACACACCCAAAATCGGAATCATCATGGTCGACAGGGTTGACGCAACTGGCGGCAGGCTTCTGGCCAGCGTGAACCAAGCCGCATGGGCAAAGCCAAAGATCATCACCCCGTTATAGACAATCGCCACCCAGGTTTTAAGCGGTGGCATGGCCCATAAGTGGCGTTCAAAAATCACGCTCATCAAAGTCAATACCACGGCAGTCATCAGCGTCATCCAAAAAGACAGCGTCAAGGTGCTGGCAACAATCGTGGTGTGGCGCAGTTTCTGCGTACCCAGCGCCCAAGCAGCAGCCGCGCCCAAGGCCATCAGCACACCCAGCGGTTTGCCCGAAAAACTGGTCAGCTCATTGAACAGCAACAGCGACACCCCAGTCGCCGCTGCGCCCACGCCCAGCCACTGCGCGCCCCGCATCTGTGCGCCAAAAAATACCACCCCCAGCAGCGCCGAAAACACCGGCATGGTGTAGCCCAAAATGGCCGCCCGCCCGCCGCTCAGCACACTGACGGCCAAAATAATCAGCACATGCCAGACAAACATATTGGTCACTGCCAGCCAGAACAGCTTGCGGTAGTCTTGCCGCGCCACATGAAACGGCACTTTCATCACCCGCAGCGCCAGCCACAAGATAGGCACGCCAATCCAAAGGCTGATGGCGCGAAAAGTCAGTGGCGGATAACCCGTCACGCCCATTTTCATCATCGGCCAGTTCAAACCCCAACTCAATGTAAGAAGAATGACGAGGATGAGCTGCTTGCGGCTGAGTTGCATGAGGCGGTGCGGCGATTGAACAAAGACTGATTGTGCGTCTTCTTACAATAAGCCGATGAACACGCAGGCAGCCCCCCCCACTTTTCTAAACATGCTGGCGACTGCCGAACAGCAAAACCAGTCCATGCTGTGTGTGGGTCTGGACCCGGAGCCGACCCGGTTTCCGGGCAAGCTCAAGGGCAACAGCAACAAGATTTATGACTTTTGCGCCGCGATTGTGGACGCCACGGCTGACTTGGTGATTTCCTTCAAACCGCAAATTGCCTACTTTGCTGCGCACCGCGCTGAAGGCCAGCTAGAGCGCCTGATGGAGCACATGCGCCGCGCAGCGCCCAACGTGCCCATCATTCTGGACGCCAAGCGCGGCGACATTGGCAGCACGGCTGAGCAGTACGCGATAGAAGCGTTTGAGCGTTATGGCGCGGATGCGGTCACGCTCTCGCCCTTCATGGGTTTTGACTCGGTAGCACCCTACCTGGATGCGGCCAAATACCCCGGCAAGGGCGCGTTTTTGCTGTGCCGCACCTCCAACCCCGGCGGCGATGATCTGCAAAACCAGCGCCTGGCCTCCTTAGACGGCCAGCCGCTGCTGTATGAACACGTTGCCCGGCTGGCGCAAGGCCCGTGGAACCTCAATGGCCAGCTGGGGCTGGTGGTCGGTGCCACTTACCCGGCTGAAATTGAACGCGTGCGCGTCGTCGCCCCGACTTTGCCGCTCTTGATTCCGGGCGTCGGTGCGCAGGGCGGCGACGCGGTGGCTACCGTGCGCGCAGGCTGGCGACCGGGCGCGCCGATCATCGTGAACTCGTCACGCGCTGTGCTGTATGCGTCGCAGGGCGATGACTTTGCCGAGGCCGCCCGGCGCGTCGCACGGGCCACGCGCGACACCTTGCAGGCAGCGCGT
>JBBRDA010000090.1:0-12736 GCA_038204335.1 Burkholderiales bacterium | reverse complement strand
TCTGGCCCCACGCCGTCGCTGCCACTGAATCTGCCACTGCTGAAAGGCGCATCCATCGTCGGCGTTTTCTGGGGCGGCTTTGCCAAGGCAGAGCCCAAAGCCAACGCCGC
This sequence comes from Burkholderiales bacterium, assembly GCA_038204335.1. GTDB lineage: Bacteria > Pseudomonadota > Gammaproteobacteria > Burkholderiales > Burkholderiaceae_C > Polaromonas. The sequence continues at coordinate 12,626 of JBBRDA010000090.1, read as the reverse complement.
CATGATGGCTGAGCTGGCCAACTGGTACGCTCAGGGCAAGATCAAACCCGTCATTGACAGCACCCTGCCGATGAGTGAACTGAAGGCTGCCTATGCCCACATGGGCTCACGCGGGGTGAAGGGAAAGTTGGTGATGGTGAACTAAGTTTCGCCAACGCAGCAAAGCCAATAAAAAAACCCGCTTGCCAAACTGGCAAGCGGGTTTTGAATTTTGGGGTGGCTGATGGGGCTCGAACCCACGACAACAGGAATCACAATCCTGGACTCTACCAACTGAGCTACAGCCACCGCAGAGCCAAGATTATAACGGCTACTGCGTAGTGCTGGTCTCCGTGCCTGACAGTTGATCGGCTTTTGCACGGACGGGTTTGGCAACTTTGATCTCGGTTTTGAAACGTTCTTTGAGAACGTTGTAATAAGCAAGGCTTTCGGCAGATGTCCACCACTGCGCGTACTGTGTGCGTTCTTGCTGGGCTGCAGCCTCCAGGGATGCTTCCCGAGGCAGCACTTTGAGAACTTTGACAATCACGTAGCCTTGCGCACCCAAATCAACCCCAGTCAATGCAGGCAAGGCTGTTGCGTCCGCACGCAACGCTGCATCGACAACCTGCATGGGCTGCTTTTGCGGTTGATCGCGTGAGACGGCCAGCGCCTCTGGCAACACAGCGGTAGCTGGTGCAGCTTTCCAGGCAGCGAGTTTTGCGATGCCGTCTTTGCGGGCTTCTTCTGCGCCGCGCATGGCCAGCCAGCGCATACGCACGATCTCTTTGACTTCAGCCAGAGGGCGGGTACGAGCGGGGGTGTACTGCGTCACGCGCCCAGAAATCAATTGGTTGGAGGCCACCTCAACTGCCTCAGTATTGCGTTTCTTCTCGATCGTGTCAGCAGCAAAAATCGCGTTAAGAAATTTGGCATTGGCCAGCGCGCCTGATGCGCCTGGCGCTGGACTACGGGTGATGCCCGTGGCGGTCTTAATCTCCAACTTCAAACGGTCGGCGGTGGGCTTCAGACTGTCGGCCTGCTCGTACACAGAGTTGGTAAAGCCTTCAGCCGTCTCGGTAAATTTCTTTTGCGCTTGCTGTTTTTTGATGTCTGCTTCCAGCTCGGGCTTCATTTCTTCAAAACTGCGCTGCTTGGGCGCTTTGATGTCAGTCAGCTTGATGATGTGGTAGCCAAACTCAGACTCCACAACATCACTGACATCGCCTTTTTTCATGGCAAACGCAGCATCTGAAAAAGGCTTAACCATCGCGTCCCGTGCAAAAAAGTCGAGGTCACCCCCCGCCGGGGCAGAGCCGGGATCTTGGGAATTCTTGCGAGCAACATCAGCGAAAGACTCGGGCGACTTTTTAACCATGGCCGCCAGCTCAGTGGCTTTGGCTCTGGCCTTCTGGCGATCTGTCTCGGGCGCACTCTTAGCGGATGCAATCAGAATATGGCTGGCGCGGCGCTCTTCTTTGCCGCTCAGGCGTTGCACGTTTTGGTCGTAATAGCTTTTGAGATCCGCTTCGGCGACAACGATGGTTTTCTTGAGGGTCTCGACATCAAACAGGACGTATTCGATGTTGGCCTGCTCGGGTGCTTGAAACAGGTTGGCATTGTTTTTGTAAAACTGCTCTAGGTCAGCCTCTGTGGGGCTCAGTTTGGCCGCGTAATCGGCGGTTGCGAACCGGGCAATTTGAATGTCGCGTTTTTCGAAGTAGGCATTGAGTGCGGTGTCCGCGGCGACTTTCGATGAAAATCCGCTACCCATCACACCCATCATCACCTGCCGAGTAGACAGGTCAGTTCGCACACTAGCTTCAAACATTTCAGGGCTCATGCCCTGCGCACCTAACAGCTGCCTGTAACGTTCCATGTCCAGCGTGCCATCAGGGCGGCGCAAAGCAGCAATTTCAGGGTTTGCCTGCAGCTCACGCGCCAAGCGTTGGTCACTGGTGCCGAGTTTTAATTTGGTGGCAGCTGCAGTCAGCACGCGGTCACGCACCAATCGCTCGAGCGTGGCGTACCTTGCCTCCGGCGAGTCAAGCAATTTAGCATCCAAAGAAGGCATAGAAGCCTTCAACTTGTCGACTTCGCGCAAATGGGCCCGGTCCCATTCAGTTTGGAGAATCTCCTGGCCATCGACTTTGGCGACCACCGGACTTTTGTCTTGCGATTTGCCATAGCCATCGAGGCCGAACAAAATGAAGGACGGCACGATCAGCAAAAATAGCAGACCCATGGTGATCTTGGTGTGCTTGCGAATGAAATCAAACATCAGAAAAGTCCTGTCTGGCTGTCAAAAAATTACGTGGGCCAAAAACAAAAAAGGCGAACTGAAAGTTCGCCTTGGTTCAGGAGTTTCAAATCTCCGGGCGGTTGGTGGGTGCTGACGGGCTCGAACCGCCGACCTACGCCGTGTAAGGGCGCTGCTCTACCAACTGAGCTAAGCACCCCGCCCTGAATGTTTGAAATTCTTGAAGTAAGTCCCGTATCAGTTCAAAGCGTCCTTGAGGGCTTTGCCCGGGCGGAACTTTGGGACCTTGGCGGCCTTGATTTTAATCGCATCGCCGGTGCGCGGGTTGCGGCCAACGCGGGCAGCACGTCGGGTCACTGCAAAAGTGCCAAAACCCACCAGAGACACAGAGCCTCCTTTTTTCAGGGTTGTTTTGACCGCACCGATGGTCGATTCGAGTGCGCGAGTGGCAGCAGCTTTGGAGATATCGGCATGCTTGGCTATGTGTTCGATCAGTTCTGTCTTGTTCACAAGGGGTCCCTCGTTAATGAAAGTTAATCTGGAGATCTTTTAAAAAACTGCTTTCGGGATATCGACTGAAGACATCAACGAGAAGCGGCATGTGCAGTTTAGCTGCTGAACATCATTAAAGCCATGCACATCCAATGTGTCAATACGACGTTTATTTTGTAGCCATGCGGACGCGAATTCTAGTCGCTTTTCACACGCCGCCAGTCGCGAGCAGGCACGGTTTTGTAATTTTTATGCTTGACACAGTTATAAAGTCAGCCGGTTAACCCAGTGCAGCCTCAATCGCCTTGCCAACATCCGACGTCGCTGCCGTCCCGCCCAGGTCGGGGGTGCGTGGGGCACCGCTGCCGGGTACCAAGACCTTTTCAATCTCGGCAAGCACCGCGTCGTGGGCATCTTTGTGGCCCAGAAATTCGAGCATCATGGCACCGCACCAGATTTGACCGATAGGGTTGGCGATATTTTGCCCGGCAATATCAGGGGCAGAGCCGTGTACAGGCTCGAACAGCGATGGAAACTTGCGCTCCGGGTTCAGGTTGGCGCTTGGCGCAATACCAATGGTGCCCGTGCAGGCAGGCCCTAGGTCGCTCAAGATATCGCCAAACAAATTGCTGGCGACAACCACATCGAAAAAGTCTGGTCTCTGCACAAAGTGGGCAGTCAAAATGTCAATATGAAACTTATCGAGACGGATGTCTGCATAATTTTTAGCCATCTCGACCACGCGTTCGTCCCAATACGGCATCGAAATTGAAATACCGTTGGACTTGGTAGCGCTGGTCAAATGCTTTTTAGGCCTAGACTGGGCAAGCTCAAACGCAAACTTCAGCACGCGATCGACACCGACGCGGGTAAAAACGGATTCCTGCAACACAAACTCACGCTCGGTACCCGGAAAGGCTCTGCCGCCAATGCTGGAGTACTCACCTTCGGTGTTTTCACGCACGATGTAAAAATCAATTTCGCCTGGCGCGCGAGCCGACCCATCGCGACGGACCACTGGGGCAATGATGCCGGGCATCAAGCGCGCCGGGCGCAGATTGATGTATTGGTCAAATTCACGGCGAAACAAAAGCAGTGAGCCCCAGAGCGACACATGGTCGGCAATTTTGTCTGGCCAGCCTACCGCGCCAAAGTAAATCGCGTCGTGGCCGCCGATCTGATCTTTCCAGTTGTCCGGCAGCATTTGGCCATGTTTTTCGCAGTAGTCCCAGCTTGAAAAATCGAAGTGGTCAAACTGCAAACCAATACCAAATTTGCGGGCGGCTGCTTCCATCACGCGAATGCCTTCGGGCATGACTTCCTTGCCAATACCGTCTCCCGCAATAACGGCGATACGCTTTTTACTCATGGTGGTTTCTTTCGTTGTCTGATGGGTTCATGAAAAATTTTAAGGCTTGGGGGATCAGCAATTCAGCTGCCTCTTCGGCAATGTAGTGCCCACACGGCAAGCTATTGCCAGAAACTTGGGCCGCACGGTCCCGCCACAGCGCCAACACGTCAAAGCATTGGCCAACTGCACCATGTTCGCCCCACAGCACTTTCAGGGGTTGCACAAGTTTTTTGCCCAACGCAACATCGGCGCGGTCATGCACCAGATCAATCGTGGCAGATGCGCGATAGTCTTCGCAGATGGCGTGAGCCGTTCCTGAAATTTGCGCGCAGCGTTCATACTCAGCCAACGCCTCTGGTGCAAATGCCGCCAAGCCTGCATGGCGCTTGCCCATCACGCTGCGTAGATAACGCACCGGGTCGGAGTCGATCAGCGCTTCAGGCAGCGGCTGCGGTTGAATCAGAAAAAACCAGTGCCAGTAAGCTGTCGCAAAAGCCTGCGTGGTGTTGTCGTACATTGCCAGCGTGGGGGCAATGTCGAGCAGCATCATGCGCGTCACACGCGAAGGCTCATCAACCGCCAGCCGATGCGCCACTCGGGCACCTCGGTCATGCGCCAACACACCAAACTGTTCAAAGCCGTAGTGCTGCATGACGGCAACTGCATCCAGCGCCATCGCACGCTTTGAATAGGCCGAATGGTCAGCGCCACTCTCCGGTCGGCATGAATCACCATAGCCACGCAAATCCATCATCACGACAGTGAAATGCACAGCCAGCGCAGGCGCTACCAAATGCCACATGGCGTGCGTTTGCGGGTGACCGTGCAAGAGCAGCAAAGGCGGTCCGCTACCGCCGATGCGCGTATGCAGCCGCCCGGCAGAGCCCTGAACCTGGGAGACTGAGAAGTTGCTTAAATTTTTCATCAACGAATCATGCGAGGCCGTAACACGCTTTTAAGATTTAAGCCGGTGGCCTAGCAGCCCGAACGACCAGACTCACGCCAAAAGCGGTAATTGCCGTACCCAGCACTGTGACAGCCGTGATCGGCTCAGCAAACAGCAGCCAAGCCATCAGCGCCGTACAGGGCGGCACCAGGTAGAGCAAGCTGGTAACAGCCGTGGCGGCGCCGCGCTGAATCAGCATGTACAAGAGCGAGCTGCCGCCCAACGTCAGCACCAACACTGACCAGGCCAACGCGCCCATAAATTGCGGCGTCCAGGTCACGGCTTCTGTTTCAAACAGCGTCAGCGGCAGCGTGACAACAAACGCCGCTGCAATTTGTACCGCATTGGCACCGCGCACGTCAGCAGGCTTCACGAAACGCTTTTGGTACAGCGTGCCGACGGTAATACTGATCAATGCGATGGTGATAGACGCCAAGGTGAACGCGGTGACTTCCTGGGTACTGCCAAATTTACGTGACACCACCAGCACGAGACCGCCCAGGCCGAGCGCCAAGCCCAGCCACTGGCGCTGCGTGACTTTTTCTGTGCTCCCTTCAGTAGATGCCATTGCCGAGACCCACAAGGCGGTCAACACCGGCTGCAAACCCACCATCAGCGACGCCAAACCCGAACCCATGCCCAACTTGATAGCCACCCAGACACCCCCTAGATAGCCTGCATGAATCAAGCTACCACTCACAGCCAAGTGCAGCCACTGTTGCGTTCCCCGCGGCCAGGCCACGCGAGCCAGCGCAATCCATATTAAAAAACACAGCAGCGACAGCGCATAGCGAATCGACAAAAAAGTCAGCGGCGGTGCATAGGGCAAGCCAAACTTGGCCACCACAAAGCCTGTGCTCCAAATCAGCACGAAAACTGCGGGCATGACCCGGAACAACATGCTGGCGCTTGCAGCAGACTGCGCGTTTTCAGTCACCGCTTACTTGGCCTGTTTGCGAATCTCAGGAATCGCTTTTTGCAGGTAATACACCATCGACCACACGGTCAGAATCGCTGACGCCCAGATCAAGCAGGTGCCCCAGACATGGGTGTCTATCACGCCCAGCAACACACCGTCGTAAAGCAAAAACGGAATCGCCGTCATTTGCACGGCGGTCTTGACCTTACCAATCATGTGAACCGCCACGCTTTTGGTGGCACCAATCATGGCCATCCATTCGCGCAGGGCTGAAATGGCAATCTCGCGGCCAATGATGATGAGCGCCACAAACACGTCGGCGCGCTGCAGGTGCACCAGCACCAGGAGCGCTGCACACACCAGAAACTTGTCGGCTACCGGGTCCAGAAAAGCGCCAAAGGACGAGGTCTGATTTAATTTGCGGGCCAAGTAGCCGTCCAGCCAGTCGGTGGCGGCAAACACAACAAACATCACCGACGCTATTAAATTGCGCCGTTCTTCAGGGATGTCCAAGTAAAAAACACCGACGATGAGAGGAATCGCAACGATGCGCGTCCAGGTCATGATGGTGGGAATGGTCCAAAACTTCATGGTGCATTTTGGCATGACCCCACAGCGCTATTATATTTATAGCTGCTCGCGCCCGTATTTATTGGGTTTGAGGCCTATTTGATACTCAAAAAACGGATTTTTACAAGATTTAAGGCACTTTTACGCCGTTTTTCAATGCAACGCGCGGTAAATCTCCTCGGCCAGTTCTTTGGAAATGCCGTCAACCGTGGCAATGTCTTGGACACTGGCCGAGGCTATGGCGCGAATGCCGCCAAAGCGCTGCAACAGACTGGCGCGTTTTTTGGGCCCAATGCCTTCAATGTCCTCCAACTTGCTGGCTCCCGTTCTTACCGATGCCCTTTTGGCCCGCATACCGGTGATGGCAAAGCGGTGCGCCTCATCGCGGATTTGGGCAATCAGCATCAGCGCGGCAGAGTCCCGGCCGAGGTAGATTTTGTCGCGGCCATCAGCAAACACCAGCTCTTCCAGGCCAACTTTACGGCCCTCGCCCTTTTCAACGCCCGCGATCAAACCCAGATCCAGACCCAGCTCGGTAAAGACCTCGCGCGCCATGGACACTTGGCCTTTACCACCGTCTACCAGCACCAAATCGGGCAGCCTCACTGGATTTTGGGGATCGTTGGTTCTCACCGCTTCAGCCAGCTTGCTGTAGCGGCGGGTCAGCACCTGCCGCATCGCCGCATAGTCATCGCCCGGGGTGATGCCTTCAATGTTGTAGCGGCGGTATTGCGCGCTCTGCATTTTGTGTTCGTGAAAAACGACGCACGACGCCTGAGTCGCTTCACCGGCCGTGTGTGAAATATCAAAACATTCGATGCGCAGGGTCGCCAAATCATCGAGCGACAAATCCATCGCCTCAGCCAGCGCCCGGGTGCGGGCTTGTTGGCTGCCCTGCTCAGCCAAAAGCCGCGCCAGTTGCAGTTCGGCATTTTTCATCGCCATGTCCAACCAGATGCGGCGCTGCTCGCGCGGCTGGTGAATGGCGGCAAACTTCACGCCACTTTGGGCAATCAATGCGGCGATCAGCTCTTTATCAACTGGCTCGCTGCACACCAGCATGGGCGGGACGTGAACGTCGATGTAATGCTGGGCAATGAAGGCTTCCAGCACCAGCGCCTCAAGTGACTTGGCCTTGGCGGCAAGCGTTTCTTCAGCGTCAATTTCTGCGTCCAGCTCGGCCACGTCCACAGCGTTTTCAATGTGCGTCGGGAAGTACGGCCTGTCGCCCAAATGCCGCCCACCGCGCACCATCGCCAAATTCACGCAGGCTTTGCCGCCCTGCACTTTCACGGCCAAGATGTCGACATCCTTATCGCCACCGATTTCCATCGACTGCTGGTGCAGCACTTTGGACAAGGCCGACATCTGGTTACGAAGCTCGGCTGCTTTTTCAAACTCCAGCTTGTCAGCATGAGCCAGCATGTTTTGCTCCAGGCCGGTCAATATCTCTTGCGTTTCCCCCTGCAGAAACTTTTCAGCATTGGCGACGTCTTGTGCGTAGTCTTGAGCCGTGATGTGGCCCACACAGGGCGCAGAGCAGCGTTTGATTTGGTACAGCAAACACGGCCTGCTGCGGTTGTTAAAAACGGTGTCTTCGCAGGTACGCAGCTTGAAGACTTTTTGGAGCAACAAAATGCTTTCTTTGACCGCCCAGGCGCTCGGGTACGGGCCAAAATACTTGTGCTTTTTTTCTACCGCACCTCGGTAGTAGGCCACCCTTGCAAATTCATGGGTGGCGAGCTTTAAATACGGGTAGCTTTTGTCGTCCCTGAACAAAATATTAAAACGCGGGTTCAGCGTTTTGATCAGGTTGTTCTCCAGCAGCAGCGCCTCAGCCTCGCTGCGCACCACGGTGGTTTCCAGGCGTGCAATTTTGGTTACCATGTGGCCGATTCGCGTGCCCCCATGGTTTTTCTGAAAGTAATTGGCAACGCGCTTTTTCAAGTTGCGTGCCTTGCCGACATAAAGGACGCCACCTTCTGCATCAAAGTAGCGGTAAACCCCCGGCAAGGCGGGCAGCGCGGCGACTTCCTCCAGCAATTCGGGGGCAAATTCAAAATTTCTCGTCATACCGTATTGTGGACAATCTGCACATGAGAAGTTTGCAATGGGATATTTTCTGCAAAGTCGTTGATAACTTTGGCGATATTGGCATTTGCTGGCGGCTTTCTGCTGACTTGGCGGCTAGGGGCCAGCAAGTACGGCTGTGGGTGGACGATGCCAGCGCCTTGGCCTGGATGGCGCCCGGCGGCTACGGCGGCGTCAAGGTCCTGCCCTGGACGGATTCGCTCGATACGTCTTGCCTAGAGACCACACCCTGCGACGTACTGGTCGAGGCCTTTGGCTGTGACATAGCTCCTGAATTTATAGCTGCTTGCGCCCGTATTCATGGGTCTGAAGGCCAAAATGACCACCAAAATTGGGGCAAACCGCCACTCTGGATCAACCTTGAATACCTGTCGGCCGAGCCCTACGTGGGCAGAAACCACCGTTTAACCAGTCTGGTCAGCAGCGGACCGGCAGCAGGTTGGCACAAACTGTTTTTTTACCCCGGCTTCACACTGGATACCGGTGGTTTGCTGCGGGAACCTGATCTGCTGGGGCGGCAGGCCACTTTTGACCGGGCGGTTTGGCTGCACCAGCGCGGGATTGACTGGCAAGGTGAAAAACTGGTGTCACTGTTTTGCTACGAGCCCCCTGCCTTGACCCAACTGCTGGACGATTTGGCTGAAAACGGTGTCGATGGCCAACCGGTGCGCCTTCTGGTGGCTGCCGGGCGTGCAACGGAGGCTGTGAAAGCCATACAGCCCAATGAATACCAGCGCAAGCAGCTATCAATTTCATATCTGCCCCAGCTGACCCAGACCGACTTTGATCACCTGCTCTGGGCCAGTGACATCAACTTTGTCAGGGGCGAGGACTCGATTGTTCGGGCCATCTGGGCGGGCAAGCCCTTTGTCTGGCAGATTTACCCGCAAGACGATGGGGCGCATGGGCCCAAGCTGGACGCCTTTTTGAACATGCTCGGTGCCCCGCCCAGTTTGCGGGCTTTTCATCGCGCCTGGAACGGCACAGCCGGTGACGGTTTGCCACCGCTGACGGACTTACCCGTTTGGCAACAAGCAGCCAGCACCGCACGGGCCCGGCTAGCCCAGCAGCCTGACCTGACCAGCAGTTTGCTCGAATACGCGGCAAAAACCCGCTAAAATCATAGGCTTTGCTGACTTGGCAACCCCGCCAGAAAGTCCGCAACACGTCACCCAACGACACCAACACTTTTATGAAAATCGCTCAAGAAATTCGCGCCGGCAACGTCATCATGCACGGCAAAGACCCGATGGTGGTGCTCAAGACTGAATACAGCCGTGGCGGCCGCAACTCGGCCACCGTCCGCATGAAGCTCAAAAGCCTGATCGGCAGCTTCGGCACAGAAAACGTGTTCAAAGCCGATGACAAGATTGACCAGGTCATCCTCGACAAGAAGGATTGCACCTACTCCTACTTTGCTGACCCGATGTACATCTGCATGGACGCAGACTACAACCAGTACGAAGTCGAAGCCGAAAACATGGGCGATTCGCTCAACTATCTGCAAGACGGCATGGAGCTTGAAGTCGTTTTTTACGAAGGCAAGGCGATTTCAGTCGAGCTGCCGACCAACGTCGAACGCGAAATCACCTGGACAGAGCCTGCCGTCAAAGGCGACACGTCTGGCAAAGTTCTCAAGCCCGCCAAAATTGCGACCGGATTTGAAATCGGTGTGCCGATTTTTGTGGCGCAAGGCGACGTGGATGAAATTGACACGCGTACCGGCTAATACAGCAAGCGCGTCTAAGCATCCGCTGCTTCTGGATATAAGGGCTCTGAACGAGCCCTTTTTTTTTCACTCCGCAACCCGCACAATGCCCCATGGACCAAACACAAGACCTCTCTGCCAGTCGCCTGAGCAACGCATGGGCTGAACTGCAAGCCCATGCGCGCGACGGGATGCCGCTAGACGCAGATGCCTATCGCCTGGCATTTGCCGACCCCGAATTTTTGCTCCGGCGCGAAACGCGCGGTATTCGCATGCAGCTTGAAATGCTCAAACCCGAATTGAGTCAGCACGAGCAAGGCGTTGAAAATACAGTGGTGGTGTTTGGTAGCGCGCGTTTCCCCTCGCCTGAAACGGCCAAGACGTCTTTGCTGGCCGCACAGGCGAATCTGGCCAAGATCAATGCGAATAGCGTCCCCAATGACGCGCTGCGCGATGCCCAAGATGCTCTGAGGGTGGCCGAACGCCACATGCGCAACGCTGACTATTACGACCAGGCTCGCCTTTTCGCGCGACTGGTGGCATCGCACAGCCAGCCCCTGCCATTGGCTAAGCAACTGTTTATTTGTACGGGTGGTGGGCCGGGCATCATGGAAGCCGCTAACCGGGGAGCGCATGAGCTGGGTGCACCGACCGTGGGGCTGAATATTGTTTTGCCGCATGAACAATCAGGTAACAAATACATTACGCCATCACTCAATTTCAAGTTTCACTATTTCGCGCTGCGCAAAATGCATTTCATGATGCGCGCCAAGGCGCTGGTGGCTTTTCCTGGCGGGTTTGGTACGCTCGATGAGCTGTTTGAGGTCGTTACCCTGGTGCAGACCGGCAAAGCCAAGCCGCTGCCCATTGTGCTGATTGGCTCTGACTACTGGAAGCGCCTGATCAACTTTGATGTACTGATTGAAGAAGGCACCATCTCCGCCGAGGACTTAAAGCTGTTTCACTATGTCGATGAACCGCAGCAAGCCTGGGACATCATCAAGACCTTTTATCAACTTTAAGCCCCCAGGCCGCACGGGCACCGAGCCCCACCACCGCGCCCGTCGCCCAGAACACGACGGCGACGCCAGCGACAGCACCGGCCGTACCAAACAACACCGGCATGGCGACGCTGGATGCATTGATCACCATCAAACGCAGCCCCAGCGCCTCACCATGGCGCGCCTCAGGGGTAATTTGGTGCAGCATGCTCATGATCATGGGCTGTACCGTCCCTAGGGCAAAACCCAACAAGATGGAGCACATGCCCATCGCCAAGGCCGAAGGCATCAAAGGATAAATTCCAAACAGTGCGGCGGTTGCCAGCATGGCCACCACCAAGACCTTGTATTCGCTCAAATGCGCAGCCAGCAGAGGCATCACGAGGCGAATGGCAGCAGCAGCCAGTGCAAAAGCACCCAAAATGGAACCGATCACCGATGCACTGATGCCCCGTTCAAAGCCCAATACGGGCACCACAAACGTGTGCACGTCCCAACAGGACGACAAAAACCAGTTCACTAGCATCAGGCGGCGAAATTTTGGCTCGCGCAACAAGTCCCAGGCTTTAGGCTGGATGCCGTCGGCGTGTGCCGGGACCGGGGGCAACTCGCGGGTGCGCTGCACCAAAAACCAACTGGCCAGAGGCAACACAGCCATCAATAGAAAGGCTGCGCGGTAACCCGTCAGGCTGCCGGGTGTAGGGCCGGCAAGGTCGATCAGCAGCCCGGCTGAAAACGGGCCGACAAAGTTCGACACCGCAGGGCCAATAGCCAACCAGCTAAACACCTGCCGCAGGTGCGTGGCACCACTAGCCGCGCGGCCCACATGCCGCTGCAAGGCAATCACCGCGGCCCCGGTTGCGCCGCCGGTCAACAAGGCAGACAGGCACAGTACGGGGAAAATGGGAAAGGCGACCGCCAAGCCAGCTCCCAGGCAGGCTGCCAAAACGCTGAAGCTCACTGGCTTGCGCAAACCATGCCGGTCAGCAAAACGTCCGGCGGGCAATGCCAAAAATACCTGAGACAGTGCAAAAAAAGCCAACAACACGCCCACCGCCGCCGGACTGTAGCCTTGCTGCAGCGCCAACAGAGGTGCGGCCATGCGGGTGCCCGCCATGCAGGCGTGCAAGCAAATTTGCGCAAAGATCAGGCGCGCAAGTTCAGGCGACATGGCGATCAGTCAGGGCTAGTCCGACTCTTTGTCCAAAGGCAGCATGCGCGCAGAATCGACCTCTGGCAACGCCTCAACATTGCGCAGGGCTTTGCCCATCACACGGCTGCGTTGCTCAGCGCTGCTCACGGTGTTGAG
>JBBRDA010000089.1:0-12860 GCA_038204335.1 Burkholderiales bacterium | reverse complement strand
TGTGGGGTGGGGTTGCGCCCCCTCACCCCGTGTGTACCTGCCACCTCTTTACCTTTTCTGTTAATAACACCGCGTTTAAAATATTTTAAATCGGGGGGCCCCCGCCCAACGCCGCAAGTCGCCCGAAAAATGAATTTATAGAAGTACCCCAATGAATGAACATTTTGAACGGTTGATCGTCCGCGCCGAGGCTCTGATTTCCCGCATTGAATCGGTGCTGCCGCAGCCACTCACCGCGCCCGACTGGTCGGCGTCTATTGCCTACCGCTACCGCAAGCGCAGCTCGGGTCACGGCAGCTTGGAGCCGGTCAAACACATCGGCCACATGGCGCTGACTGACTTGAAAGAAATCGACGATCAAAAAGAAAAAATTCAGCGCAATACCGAGCAGTTCGTCAACGGCAAACCGGCCAACAACGTGCTGCTGACCGGCGCGCGGGGCACAGGTAAATCGTCACTCATCAAAGCTTGCCTCAACGAATATGCAGCGCGCGGCCTGCGTCTGATTGAAGTTGACAAAGCCGACCTGACCGACTTGCCCGACATCGTGGATGTGGTGAGCGAGCGGCCTGAGAAATTCATTATTTTTTGTGACGACCTGAGCTTTGAAGAAGGTGAGCCCGGGTACAAGGCGCTCAAGTCGATACTGGATGGTTCGGTCGCCGCAGCCACGCCCAATGTGCTGATTTACGCCACCAGCAACCGCCGCCACTTGCTGCCCGAGTACATGACGGAAAACCTGACCTACACCCACACTGAAGACGGCGAAGTCCATCCCGGTGAGGTGGTCGAAGAAAAAATTTCTTTGTCCGAGCGTTTTGGCCTCTGGGTCAGTTTTTACCCCTTCAGCCAAGACGAATACCTGACCATCGTGGCTCAGTGGTTGTCGTCTTTTGGCGTTGATCAAGCGGCGATTGATGCTGCGCGTCCGGCATCCCTCGTGTGGGCGCTTGAACGTGGCTCCAGAAGCGGTCGTGTGGCGTACCAATTTGCCCGCGACTACTCGGGTAGGCACTGAATGTGGCTGTTCTCGTAGCTGACGGTGACCGCCCAAGACAAGGCGGCGCAGACCGCAAAACTGTGGATGTGGCTGTCGGCGTCCTCATCAAACCCAATGGCGACTTTCTTCTGACCAGCCGCCCACCCGGCAAGGTGTACGAAGGCTATTGGGAATTCCCTGGCGGCAAATTAGAGGCCGGCGAGACGGTCGAGCAGGCCCTGCACCGCGAGCTGATCGAAGAAATCGGCATCACCATTGCCTCCGCCCACCCTTGGAAAGTAGAGCTGGTGGACTACCCGCATGCCTTGGTGCGCTTGAACTTTTGCAAGGTCTTTGACTGGACTGGCGAGTTGCACATGCACGAAGGCCAGTCATTTGCCTGGCAAAGCCTTCCCGTCACGGTGACGCCAGTTTTGCCCGGTACGGTGCCGGTGCTGGACTGGTTTGCACTGGAGCGCGGCTTTGCAGATGCCACCCACATTGGCCCACCGGATGCTACATAATTAGTAGCTGCTTGCGCCCGTATTCATTGGTTAAAAGGCTTATTTGATGGGTAAAAAAGCCTCTTAAAGTCCTAAATTTAGCCCTAAATTCAATCGTTGGGTGCTTTTCACCTCTTCCATCACTGCGTAGGTTCGCGTTTCGCGCACGCCGGGCAGTTGCCACAGGGCGGTACCGGCAAACTGGCGGTAGGCGGCCATGTCCAGCATGCGGGTTTTAAGCAGGTAGTCAAAGCCGCCGGCCACCATGTGGCATTCCATGATTTCGGGGTACACCTGTACCGCCGCCTTGAAGGCGTCAAACACATTGGGCGTGGTGCGGTCCAGCAGCACTTCGACAAACACCATCATGCCGACGCCTAACTTCAGTGGGTTAAGCCGCGCCTCATAACCCAGAATGTAGCCGTCCCGCGTCAAGCGCTGCACCCGCGCCAGCACCGCAGTGGGCGACAGCGCGACCGTCTCGGCCAGCTTCAAATTGCTGATACGCCCATCAGTTTGCAAAACATTCAGAATTTTCAGGTCTATTCGGTCTATTGTTGCTGGTTCTTCAGTCATAAACAACTTTTTATTTGGTTGAAGCTAACAAATATAGCTAAAAGCTCGGCTGCATTTGGGGGATTATCAGTCATCTGAACATTATTTGATGGAGCCTTCATGTTTGCCACGTCCCGTCCCGCGCAGCGTTTACCGTCTCCCTACCAGCCTGAAGATGCCGTGGTGAGCAGCTTTTTGGCACCTTTGCAAGGCGCGCTAGATTGGGCCGCTGCCGAACAAACAGCGCAGCCCTGGGTGGAGGCTGTGCGCCAAAACCCGCCGCCGTTCTGGGCGATGGAAAGCCTGCTCAAGGAATACCCCATATCCAGCGCGGAAGGCTTGGCCTTGATGCGCTTGGCCGAGGCGCTGCTGCGCGTGCCCGATGTGGAGACCGCCATTGCCCTGACGGCGGACCAGCTGGGACGGGCAGATTTTGACGCCAGCGGCGACAAAACGCTGGCTCGGCTGGCGTCTAGCGCGATTGGGTTGTCGAAAA
Source organism: Burkholderiales bacterium (assembly GCA_038204335.1). GTDB lineage: Bacteria > Pseudomonadota > Gammaproteobacteria > Burkholderiales > Burkholderiaceae_C > Polaromonas. The sequence goes on along the minus strand of JBBRDA010000089.1, from coordinate 10,327 downwards.
AGTTTTTGCCCGATCAAGACGGGGACAGTTTGCTGGGCAAGCTGGGCGCACGCAGTGTGGTGGCGGCAACATTGCGCGCTGTGCAACTGCTGGGCCGACAGTTTGTCCTTGGCCAGACGATTGCCGAGGCGATGAACGAGGCTACCAGTTCCAAAAAGAAAATCAATAACCTGCGTTTTAGTTATGACATGCTGGGCGAAGGCGCACGTACCGAGGCCGATGCGCTCAAGTATTTCGAGAGCTATCAAAACGCTATTGAATCAATAGCTGCTTGCGCCCGTTTTGATTGCGCTACAGAGCTAAATGACGGCATTTCTATCAAGCTTAGCGCTTTGCACCCGCGTTACGAAGATGCCCAGCGCAGCCGTGTGATGACCGAGCTGGTGCCCCGCGTGTGGGCACTGTGCGAGCTGGCCGCCAAGGCCAACATCAACCTGACGATGGATGCGGAAGAGGTGGATCGCCTAGAGCTGTCGTTAGATGTATTCGAAGCGCTGGCAGCAAAGGTGGCGCAGCACCACCCGCGGTGGCAGGGCTTTGGCCTGGCCATGCAGGCCTACCAGTCGAGGGCGCTTGACCTTGTTCAGCACGTCATTGCCTTGGGCCGCAAATACAAGCTGCGCCTGATGTGCCGCCTGGTCAAGGGCGCGTACTGGGACTCTGAAATCAAACGAGCCCAAGAGCTGGGGCTGCCGCACTACCCGGTGTTTACCCACAAGCACCACACCGACATTGCTTACCTGGCCTGCGCGCAGGCGCTGCTGGACGCACCCGATGCGGTGTACCCGCAGTTTGCCGGGCATAACGCGGGCACGATTGCCGCCATCATCCAGATGGCCTCGCGTCAGTCGGTGCCTTTCGAATTACAACGCCTGCACGGCATGGGCGAAGGCATTTTTCGCGAGGTGCTCAAAAACCCGCAAATCGCCTGCCGCGTCTATGCCCCTGTGGGTTCGCACCGCGACTTGCTGGCTTACCTGGTGCGGCGGCTGCTGGAAAACGGGGCCAATTCGTCCTTCGTGCATCAGTTGGCAGACGAGTCCGTGGGCATGGACACGCTGCTGCTGTCGCCGCTGACCCTTCAAAGCGTGCCATCGTTGCCACTGCCCGCAGACATTTTGGGCAGCAGTCGTCAAAACAGCGCCGGACTTGATTTAACCGTTGACAGCATGCGCAAAGCGCATTTGACCGCCTGGCAGACTGAAAATGTGCCAAAAGTACCTTTTTTAGATGCTAAATTGGCCTCTAGCCTAATAAATACGGGCGCAAGCAGCTATCAAAAATGGAGCGTTTTGGCAGTGACTGAACGTGCCAATGTGCTGCGCAAAGCCGCTGATGCGCTTGAAGCTCAGTTGCCCAAGTTTTGCGCGCTGTTGGTCAAAGAAGCTTTTAAAACCTGGGGCGACGCGGTGGCCGAGGTACGTGAAGCGGTGGACTTTTTACGCTATTACGCGGTTGAGGCCGAGCGCCTCATGGCACCGATGGCGCTACCGGGGCCGACGGGTGAAACCAACGAACTGCGTTTGCGTGGGCGTGGCGTGTGGGTGTGCATCAGCCCCTGGAACTTTCCGCTGGCGATTTTTATGGGTCAAGTTGCTGCGGCACTCGCCACCGGCAACACGGTGGTGGCCAAGCCAGCCGAGCAAACGCCTGGCGTGGCCCTAGAGGCCGTCAAACTGCTGCACGACGCCGGCGTGCCCGAAGGCGCTTTGCAGTTAGCGCATGGCCCAGGCGACACGGTGGGTGCAGCGCTGGTGGCCGCACCCGGCGTGGCGGGGGTGGTATTTACCGGCTCTACCCAGGTCGCCAAAATCATCAACCGCGCTTTAGCGGCCAAAGACGGCCCCATCGTGCCGCTGATTGCAGAGACCGGCGGCATCAACGCCATGCTGGTTGATTCCAGCGCGCTGCCCGAGCAGGTGGTTGATGCGGTGGTGCAAAGCGCCTTTCGTTCGGCTGGTCAGCGCTGTTCGGCGCTGCGGCTGTTGTGTGTGCATGAAAGCATTGCCGACAAAGTGATTGAGATGGTGCAAGGCGCGGCGCTAGAGTTGGTAGCGGGCGATGCCGCGCTGCTGGCTACCGACGTAGGGCCGGTGATCGACAGCGAGGCGTTTGACGGCATCCAAAAGCATATTGAGCGCCTAAAATCAGTATCAAAAGTGCTTGTAAGCCAACAAAATCAGGTGCAAGCAGCTCCTGATAGCGTAGCAAATATTGTTGCCCCATGTGCCTTTGAAGTTGCCAAAGTCAGCGACGTAGCCACTGAAATCTTCGGCCCGGTGCTGCACATCGTGCGCTGGGGCGGTGACCCGGCGCTGGTGATTGACCAGATCAATACCCTGGGCTATGGGCTGACGCTGGGTATTCAGACCCGCATCGACTCACGTGCCCAGCAGTTGGCCGCGCGCGCCCATGTGGGCAATGTGTACATCAACCGCGCCATGACCGGGGCGGTGGTGGGGGTGCAGCCGTTTGGCGGTGAAGGTTTGAGCGGTACGGGCCCCAAAGCGGGCGGCCCGCATTATTTGATGAGGTTTTGTACTGAGCAAACTGTCACTGTGAATACCACGGCAGCGGGCGGCAATGTGGCGTTGATGGCCTGAAGCACGCTTCAGGCGGGCTATTGCAGCTCAGCGACGGCACGTTTGGCCTCGCCCAATGAGCCGGTCGCAAACAACAGGCTGGGCTGGCCTGCTTCAAGCAGCGCCAGCTCTGCGGCCACAAAGCGCATGGTGCTCTTGATCTGGAAGTCAATCTTGCAGGCTGTCCAGCTACTGGGTAGGGCCGGTTTGGCTGTGTCCACCTCGGGCTGCGGGCCGCAAGCCTTCTCGACAGCTTCTAAAAAAGAAGGCCGGCTGGCCAAGCCGCGCAGCCAGCCCATGCGTTTGAGCATCAGCGTGTCGATGATGTACATATCAAACGTCGGTGTGTCCATCATCCTGTCTATCAGCGTGGGCGGAATGCCTTGTTGCGCCAAGTAGCGCCGCAAGTCGTTGGACACATTGGCGGCAATCTCCCGTCGCTGTTCGCGGTCGGCTTGCGGGCTGTTGACCGATACCCGGTGTACACCGAGCTCGCCAAAGGTGTACAGCCAGCGGTCCGCTGCGCCGGCAAACATCATGAAGCAGGCGCTGTAGCACTTGCCGTCCGGGCCCACCACCACGCTGGCGCTGCTCTTTTCAAACAGATTGGCAAACTTCATGGCCTCCACCAGATCGCCGCCTATGGAGTCCAGCCAGACGTAGTTGGCATAGGCTTTGAGGTGGCCGGGCTTGAGCAGAAAGTTTTTGAACTTGTCAAAATCTCCCGCGTCGATGCGCCCTTTGATCAGCACCGATACCGGGCCAAACTTGTCGGCCGGTTGCACCGTGAAGACGGCTGCTGCTGTTGGCGTCGTCGCCACCAGCAGGCTCAAGGCCAGGGCGGCAAACCAGCCCGTTAGCGTGGCTTTGTGTGGCATGGTCAGGGCGGTTTGGCGGCTGCGCCAACGCGTTTGCCACTGACCAGATTGACCATGTCGGCACTGCTCATGACGCCCTCATAGCCGCTGATGACGATGTCAAAGCTTAAGGTGTTGTCTGGCTGCAGGGTGGGCACGGGCATGGGCTCTGGCTTACACAGCTTGCCGCAGGCCAGCCGAGCGTCGCGCTGTACCAGGCGGGCTGCCTGAAGCGCCTGTGCGCGCTGCGCATCGCCGACAAAAGTCTTGTCAGTGGCGACCCGCACGATGATCTGGCCCTCCGGGTAAAACGATGCCAGTCTGAGGTTGCCCGAAAGGATGGACTTGATGTCGGCGTCGCTCGGTTTGGCGGGGACAACCGGTTTTTTGGCGGATGATGCCGCGGACGTTGCTGCGGCTGGTGGGCCTTGCGGCACGGCGGGCAGGCCCAAAATATTGTTGCTGTCCTGGGCGCACAGCAGGGTGCTTTGGCCCATCAGCAGAGCCATGCCAAGCGGCTGTAGAACCCGGCGCACGAATTTAGCCATTGAACTCCCACTTTCGCTTGGCACTGAGTACCGCGTCGGGGTAGGGTGCCTTGCCGCGTGAGCCGTTGTAGCGGCCCAGACCCATGAACAGATCTCCCTTTTCCCGGTCTAGGTAGTGCCGCAAAATCACGCAGCCAAAGCGCAAGTTGGTTTGCATGTGAAAAAGTTTACTCGGATCGCCGTCGCCAATCACGCGCGCCCAAAACGGCATGACCTGCATGTAACCACGCGCGCCGACCACGCTAACGGCAAATTTGCGAAAGTTACTTTCGACCTGAATCAGGCCCAGCACCAGCGCCGTGTCCAAACCAGCGCGCTTGCTTTCATACCAAACCGTTTGCAAAAATTCTTTGCGTATTTGTAACTCGGCTTTTTTTGCCAGCAGCCGGTCACTCATGGCGGCCAGCCAGCGCAGATGGCTCAGTTTGGCCTCGGTGTCCTTGAACTCGGGAATCGGGGGCGCTTGGTTGGCAATGGCCGAGCTCAAAGCGGTACGTACCGAATCGATGAGAGGCTCTTCAAGCTGTCCACCGGCCGTAGCTTGCTCTGATAAAAATAGCTGCACAGACCCGAAAATACTGGCTTTCAGGGCTAATCTTCTGTCAAAAGAGCTTGGGTTCACAGCCCTAGCTTACCCTTGATGAAGGCCAGTGCATCGCTGACATCAATCTTGGTCGATTCTGTATCGCGGCGGTGCTGGTATTCAAGGTGGCCTTCCTTCAAGCCTCGGTCACCAATCGTGATGCGGTGCGGCACGCCAATCAGCTCCCAGTCGGCAAACATCGCACCCGGGCGTTCGTTACGGTCGTCCAGAATCACGTCGACGCCTGCCGCCATCAGCTCGGCATAAAGCTTGTCAGCAGCTTGTTTGACATCTGCAAATCGGTCTGGGCTGATCGGGCACAGCACCACGGTAAAGGGTGCAATGGCATCCGGCCAGATGATGCCTTTGGCGTCGTGGTTTTGCTCAATCGCGGCGGCCGGCAGGCGCGTGATGCCAATACCGTAGCAGCCCATTTCTAAAAATTGCGGTTTGCCGTTTTCGCCTAAAAAGGTGGCGTTCATGGCCTTGGAATACTTGGTACCGAGGTAGAAGACGTGGCCGACTTCAATGCCGCGTTCAATCGCCAGCACGCCTTGGCCGTCGGGTGATGCGTCACCCGCAACCACGTTGCGGATGTCGGCAATCAGGTCGGGTTCGGGCAGGTCGCGGCCCCAGTTCACGCCGGTGATGTGAAAGTCTTCTGAGTTAGCGCCGCAGACCCAGTCTGCCATCACAGCGACTTCGCGATCGGCCACCAGCTTCACGGGTTTGATCAAACTCATTGGCCCGAGGTAGCCCGGCTTGCAGCCAAAGTGATCTTCAATTTCAGGCAGAGTAGCAAACCGGAAGCCCGCCAGACCTTCAATTTTGTTGACCTTGACTTCGTTCATGTCATGGTCGCCGCGCAGCAGCAGCAGCCAAACCTGGGTCTTAACAGGCTCACCTTTTTCGTTCAGCGTATCGGTAGCCAGGACCAAAGACTTGACGGTGGATGCGAGCGAAATCCCAAGCAGCTCTGCCACATCAGCGCAGGTGGCTTTACCCGGCGTGGCGGTTTTGGTCATCGCTTGCGCTGCCGCCGGGCGCGGCTTTGTGGGGGCCAGCGCCTCTGCCTTTTCCATGTTGGCGGCATAGTCACTGGCCGGGCAGTACACGATAGCGTCTTCACCAGTCGTGGCAATGACCTGAAATTCTTCGCTCAAGTCGCCGCCAATCGCACCGCTATCGGCGGCCACCGCGCGGTACTGCAGCCCAAAGCGGTCAAAAATTTTGCGGTAGGCCATCGCCATGTTTTGGTAGCTGACTTTGGCTGCGGTTTCGCCCGAGTCAAAGCTGTACGCGTCTTTCATGATGAACTCGCGCCCACGCATCAGGCCAAAGCGGGGGCGGCGTTCGTCCCTGAACTTGGTTTGAATTTGGTACAGGTTTTTGGGCAGTTGCTTGTAGCTTTTGATGTCTTGGCGCATCACGTCGGTCACCACTTCTTCACTGGTCGGCTGGACGATGAAATCACGGTCATGCCGGTCTTTGATGCGCAGCAACTCGGGCCCCATTTTCTCAAAACGACCGGTTTCTTGCCAAAGCTCGGCCGGTTGAATCACTGGCATCGTCATTTCAATCGCACCGGCCTTGTTCATCTCGTCACGCACGATGGCTTCGACCTTGCGAATCACGCGCAGCCCCATCGGCATGTAGCTGTAGATGCCGGCGCCCAGTTTTTTAATCATGCCGGCGCGCGTCATCAACTGGTGGCTGGCGATTTCAGCGTCTGCGGGTGCTTCCTTGAGGGTGGAAATGTAAAACTGTGAGGCTTTCATGGGCTGTTTTCTGAACGATTGCAGGGAGTTGCCGATAGGCCTTGCGCTTTGCGCTTGGCATTGCTGAGTTCGCTGTGCATAATGGACTCAGTTTAAAAAATTTGAGGTTTGATTATGCTCGACCGGGACGGCTTCAGGCCCAACGTCGGCATCATCTTGCTCAACCAGAGAAGTCAGGTATTTTGGGGCAAGCGTATCCGCACCCACTCGTGGCAGTTTCCACAGGGCGGCATTGACCGGGGCGAGAACCCCGAGCAGGCGATGTTCCGTGAATTGCATGAAGAGGTTGGATTGCATCCGCAGCACGTCCAAGTGCTGGCCCGAACCCGTGACTGGTTGCGCTATGAGGTGCCGGACAGGTTCATTCGCCGCGATGCGCGCGGCCATTACAAAGGCCAGAAACAAATCTGGTTTCTGTTGCAACTGGTTGGACACGACTGGGACCTGAACCTGCGCGCCACCGACCACCCGGAATTTGATGCTTGGCGCTGGAACGACTACTGGGTGCCGCTGGACGTGGTGGTGGAATTCAAACGCGGCGTGTATGAAATGGCTTTGCTGGAGTTGGCCAAATTTGTCCCGCATCTGGAGTTCAGGGGTGGCAAGTCCGACAGGACTGAACGCAGCGACAACCGGCCCGACTTGCGTCAGCAGCCACGGCACGAGCATTTGGTCGGCGCTGGGCATTTCCACAGCCGGTCAGGCGCAGCGTTTGAGCTGCCGCCAGGCGCTACTTTTGAGCCCGATCCGCACACCAATGCCCCTGCCATAAAGAATCTGGAATCCTGATGATGAATATTGCCTGTACCCCAAGTATTTGCGGGTGGCTGCTTTTGGCTTTGTGGATGACCAACACGGCCAATGCCCAGATATTGACTGACCCTGCAGACTGGAAAGAGTCTGACGTGCCGCCGCCACCCGCCTATGACATGAGCAAGCTGCTGACCTTTGAAGTCACGCGCTCGTCGCCGCTGGTGTATGGGGTGGATCCCGCATCGTTCAGCATTTCAAAAACTGACGGAATTGTGCGCTATGTGGTGGTGGCCACCAGCCCATCCGGCGCCAAGAATGTCATTTACGAAGGCCTGCGCTGCGCCACCGGAGAAGTCAGAACCTATGCCCGCGCCAGGCTCGATGGCAGTTGGGCTCCGGCGACCAATTCAGAGTGGAAGTCGGTCTATGACATTTCGCTACCGAGGCACTCCCTGCGCTTTGCGCGTGCTGGAGCCTGCGATGCGGCTGCACCCGTCAGCAGCGTCCCCGAGCTGGTGAAAAAGCTGAAAAGCCCGGGCTTTAACTAGGAGGCGTGTACCGGCGCGAAGCTCAGCGCGTCAGCACCAGGTTCGTGCGGTGAACCATTTCTGGCTCACCCGTGTAGCCCAGCAGCTTTTCAAATTCACTCGACGCCTTCTTGCAAATCAGCCGCGCCTCGATGCTGGAGTAGTTGGCCAATCCGCGGGCGATCTCGAGCCCGTCGGTGCCTTTCACGGCAATCACGTCACCGCGTGAAAAGTCACCCTGTACCGCCGTCATGCCGATCGGCAGAAGGCTTTTACCTTCATCGCGCACCTTGGCGGCTGCACCGGCGTCCACTGTGACGGAGCCGCGCATTTGAAGGTGGTCGGCCATCCATTGCTTACGGGCCTGATTTTTGGCGGTTTGTGCGACCAGCAGCGTGCCGATGGCCTCGCCCTTGGCCAGGCGCAGCAAGACCGAGGGCTCGCGCCCCCAAGCGATGACAGTGGATGCGCCGGAGCCCGCCGCGCGCTTGGCTGCGAGTATTTTGGTAATCATGCCGCCGCTGCCGATGGCTGAGCCCACGCCACCTGCCATCGCCTCCAGCGCGGCATCGCCTGCGTTGCCAATATCTACAAAGCGGGCACTGGGGTCTTTGCGCGGGTCAGCCGTGTACAAACCTTTTTGGTCAGTCAAAATAATCAGCGCATCGGCTTCGACCAGATTGGCGACCAGCGCGCCCAATGTGTCGTTGTCGCCAAACTTGATTTCGTCGTTGACGACCGTGTCGTTCTCGTTGATGACTGGCACCACGCCTAGGCTAAGCAGTGTTAACAACGTCGAGCGGGCGTTCAGGTAGCGTTCGCGATCAGCCAGATCTGCATGCGTTAAAAGCACTTGGGCGCTGCCAATGCCGTTTTCGCGCAGCTTGGTTTCATACACCTGCACCAGGCCCATCTGGCCGACGGCGGCGGCGGCTTGCAGTTCATGAATGGCTTTCGGACGAGCTGCCCAACCCAGGCGCTTCATGCCTTCAGCGATGGCGCCGCTGCTGACCATGATGACCTCGCGCCCGTCTTTTACCAGCGCAGCCAACTGCGCGCACCATTGTCCGATGGCCTGGGCATCCAGCCCACGGCCTTCGTCGGTGACCAGACTGGAGCCGACCTTGACCACAATGCGTTTGGCATTCAAGAGGACGCTGCTGCCGGGTGTTTCTTGCATTTTTTCGAGTCGCTGCGTGGTTAAGGGTTGTTTTCAGCTGTTTCTAGGTGTCTTTTAGAGCTATAGCTCAATAAATACGGGCGCAAGCAGCTATTAAAAAAATAGCGTATTCGGGTTATTCAGGAGGGAGCTCGACAAAGCGTGGGTCGACTTCTTCGACTGGTTGCTCGCTTTTTTGCACCTTCTTGACGTGCTGGTAGATTGTCTTGATCAGGTGTTCGCATCCCTCGCGGGTCAGAGCCGATATTTCAAACACCGGGCCCTTGAATTTGAACCGCTTGACGAAGTCTTTGACGATCTCGGCGCGTTGGTCGTTATCGATCATGTCCAGTTTGTTCAACACCAGCCAGCGCGGTTTTTTGTACAGCGCCTCGTCGTATTTTTTCAGTTCGCCCACAATCGCCTTGGCCTGCGCGACCGGGTCAACGCCTTCGTCGAACGGGGCTAAATCTACAATGTGGAGCAACAGGCGTGTACGCTCTAGGTGGCGTAAAAACAAATGCCCCAGACCTGCGCCTTCAGAGGCGCCTTCAATCAAACCTGGCAAGTCAGCCACAACAAAGCTTTGCTCTGGCCCGACGCGCACCACACCCAGATTGGGGTGCAGTGTGGTGAAAGGGTAGTCGGCGATACGTGGCCGGGCGTTGGACACAGCGGTGATAAAGGTTGACTTGCCAGCATTTGGCATACCGAGCAAGCCCACATCAGCCAGAACTTTAAGCTCCAGCTTGAGGCTTTTGCGCTCGCCGGGCCAGCCTGGTGTTTTGCTGCGCGGTGCCCGGTTGGTGGAGCTTTTAAAGCGCAGGTTGCCGAAACCGCCATCGCCGCCTTTGGCAATCAAGACCTGCTCGCCAGGCTCCATCAGTTCAAACAGTATTTCGCCGGTTTCTGCGTCACTCAAAATGCTGCCAACGGGCATTTTCAAAATCACGTCATCGCCCTTGGCGCCAAACATGTCAGAGCCCATGCCGTGGCCGCCGTTTTTGGCATCGTGGCGGCGAGAAAAGCGAAAGTCGACCAGCGTGTTCAGGTTGATGTCTGCTACTGCGTAGACATGCCCGCCGCGGCCACCGTCGCCACCGTTGGGCCCGCCGAACTCTTTGTATTTTTCATGACTGAACGAGACGCAGCCCGCCCCGCCATCGCCAGCCGCGATGTCAATAAAGGCTTCGTCAACGAATTTCATGGTGCGGCTCTGGTTGGCTGTTAGGGGAATAGTCTACAAATAAAAAAGCCCCGACTTGTCGGGGCTTCCACATTGTCAAGTTGTTGTCAAAAGGACATGTCGAAGTGACTGTTATGCCGGGCTGGCAACAGCGGTCACGCTGACAGTGTGCTTGGACAACGCACCTTTGATGGCAAAAGAGACTTGACCGTCTACCAATGCAAACAAGGTGTGGTCTTTGCCAATACCGACATTCGTACCGGGGTGGAACCGGGTACCGCGCTGGCGAACAATGATGCTGCCTGCATGAATAACTTCGCCGCCAAATTTCTTGACGCCAAGCATTTTGGGCTG
>JBBRDA010000088.1:0-13072 GCA_038204335.1 Burkholderiales bacterium | reverse complement strand
CGGCGCGCAAGTGCAGATGAAAAATGTACGGCTTGATTCGCCGGCGCTCGTCAAGCAGCACGCCCAGTCGGTTTACCAGCAGGTGGTGGTGACCAAAATCATGCCCATGAACAACGCAACCGGCATCACCGACGACGAACGTGCGCAGCTCAAGCTCTGGTTTGAGGCGGGGGCTAAAACCGACTAGTCGGACAGGCCCCTCAAAGTTTCAGCTCCCAGGTTTCGCCGATCAGGTGATGACCAAAACCTATGTAAGGCTCACTCTTGGTCAGCTTGAAGCCTCGTTTGAGGTAAATCGCGCGGGCGGCCTGCAACCCGGAATTCGTCCACAAGACTATTTTCTTGTAGCCTTTGCTTCGCGCAAAGGAAATGCATTCATCGCACAAACTGCCGCCCAGCCCCAAGCCCCTTCCAGCAGGTGCCAGAATCAGCAAGCGCAGTTGGGCAATGTGCGTCGATTTGCGCACCACAAATGCAGAGCCGATGCGTACGCCATCAAGCTCTGCAATCCAGCATTTTTCAAAGCCTGGTTGCCACTTTGCGACGATACCGCTGACTATCTTCAGCACCAGCGCTTCAAAGCTGCTGTCCCAACCGTATTCGCGCCAATAGACTTCACCATGCTGCTGAACGACCCACCCCATGTCACCGGGTTGTGGGTTCCTAAGGATGACATCGGGCATGGGCAGAGCGGCAATCAATGCCCGGTTGATTTTGAAAACAAGTTCAACACCGCCACACCCGCAATGATCAGCGCCATACCGACCATGCCCATGGCATCAATCTTTTGGCTATGAACAAAGTAGCTGGTGATGGTGATCAGCACAATGCCCAAGCCAGACCATATGGCATAGGCTACGCCGGTCGGAATAGTTTTCATCGTCACTGTCAAGAAATACAGCGCGATGCCGTAGCCAATGATGGTGATGATCGACGGCACCAGTTTGGTAAAGCTGTCGCTTGACTTGAGCGCGGTGGTGGCAATGACCTCACCGACGATGGCGATGCCTAGGGCAAGATAAGAATTCATGCAGTGTCCTCATGTAAGCAGCGTTAGGAAGTTTCGGATTCTAGGGACTGGTTTGGCATAAATGCTTATTACCCCTTCGAGGCGCGGCACAATCAGTGAAGGAGATTCATCATGATTTTTTCAGATTCTGCTGCTGCGCCCGAGCCCAGAGAGTTTTTGCGCCACCTATTTGATGTCGCGGTCAAACGTGCTTTGCCACTTGAGTCCACCGCTGCACATTTGCCCAAACCGCCAAAGTCTGGCCGCACCATCGTGATTGGCGCTGGCAAGGCGGGCGGGGCCATGGCGCAGGCCGTTGAAGCGCTGTGGCCCCAAGATGCGCCCCTTGAAGGATTGGTGGTCACGCGTTACCACCATATACCGCCACTGCCAAACTCGCTTGAAGGACTCAAGCAGCGCATTGAGATCGTGGAGGCGGCGCACCCTGTACCTGACGCAGCGGGCTTGGCTGCTTCTGAACGCATGCTGGCGATGGTCCAGGGGCTGACCGAGAACGACTTGGTGCTGTGCCTGATTTCAGGCGGGGGTTCGGCACTGCTGACGCTGCCTGCTGACGGTTTGACCCTGGCCGACAAGCAGCGCATCAACCAGGCTTTGCTGAGCAGTGGCGCGAACATTGCCGAGATGAACTGCCTGCGCAAACACCTGTCCCGCATCAAGGGTGGTCGCCTCGCGGCAGCCTGTGCGCCTGCTCGGGTGGTCACGCTCACCATCAGCGATGTACCGGGGGACGACCCTTCCATCATCGCCAGTGGCCCGACAGTGCCTGACGCCTCGACCTGCGCAGACGCTTTGGCCATCCTGAAGCGCTACGCCATTGATGTGCCTGCGTTTGTGTTGGCGCAGCTTGAAAGTGGCGCGCTAGAAACCCCCAAGCCGGGTGATGCAGCTTTTAGCGGCCATGAAGTTCATTTGATCGCCACGCCGCAGCAAAGCCTGGAGGCTGCGGCAACGGTGGCCAGCGCGGTGGGGCTGAATGCCTATATTTTGAGCGACGAGATGGAAGGCGAATCGCGTGAGGTCGGCAAAGTGCATGCAGCGCTGGCCAGAGCCGCGGCCAAGGGCACTGGGGCGTTTGAAAAGCCCTGCGTGATTTTGAGCGGCGGCGAGACGACAGTGACCATCAAGAAGCGGCCAGAAGGCACCCCAAAGGGCCGGGGTGGCCGGGCGGGCGAGTTCTGCATGGGCCTAGCTCTGGCGCTACAGGGGCAGAGCAACGTTTACGCCCTGGCTGCAGACACCGACGGCATCGACGGCGTTGAGGACAACGCAGGCGCTTTTGTAGCGCCTGACACGCTGGAGCGCGCTGCAGCCCAAGGTATGAAGCTCAACGAGTACCTAGACCGTAACGATGCCTATGGCTTTTTTGACGCGCTAGATGATCTGGTTGTCACAGGGCCGACCTATACCAATGTGAACGATTTCCGGGCGCTATTGATTTTGTAGCTGGTTGCGCAGGTATTCATTGGATGGGAGCCATATTTAATTGGCTAAACAGCACTAAAAATACCCGAAAGAGACTGTCATAGCCAGGCACAGCCGCGTGTTAGGCTCGTTTGCATGTTCAAACGGTTCCCGTCTTTCTTGCGTCACGTCGGCCCGGGTGTGGTGACGGGTGCAGCGGATGACGACCCATCGGGTATTGCGACTTACACCCAGGCCGGAGCGCAGTTTGGTACCGGCTTGTTGTGGACGGTATTTTTATCGTTGCCTTTCATGATTGCGATCCAGCTCGTCAGCGCACGGATTGGCCGGGTGACGGGCAAGGGCGTGGCGGCCAACTTACGCCTGCACACGCCAAAAACGTTTTTAATGACGATGGTGGCGTTGCTGGTGGTGGCCAACACCATCAACATTGCTGCCGATATCGCCGCCATGGGCGAGGCGCTGCAACTGGTGGTCGGCGGCGGCCAGCATTTTCACGCTGTGGTATTTGGCATTCTCACGGTGCTACTGCAGGTATTTGTGCCGTATCGCAAGCTGGCGCCACTACTGAAATGGCTGACGCTGTTTCTGTTTGCCTACGTCATTGCTGTGTTTATGGTGGATGTGCCGTGGGGACAGGTACTGCATGACCTGGTGATCCCCAAATTGCAGTGGACATCGGGTTACTGGATGATGATTGTGGCGCTGCTCGGCACTACGATTTCGCCCTATTTGTTCTTTTGGCAGGCCTCGCAAGAGGTCGAAGAGCTACGGCTGAAAGGTCATGTCGTAGGAACCGAAAGGCAGATTCGCCACGACTTGAAACGGGTCAAGCGCGACACTTACATCGGTATGTTTTTCTCCAACGCCGTGGCGTTTTTCATCATGTTGCTCGGTGGTGTTGTGCTGTACACGGCCGGCATCCATGACGTGACCTCGGCGGCACAAGCCGCACAGGCTCTGCGCCCACTGGCAGGTGACTTCACCTTTGTGCTGTTTGCAGGTGGCATCATTGCGACTGGTTTGCTGGCAGTCCCCGTACTGGCATCGTCAAGTGCCTATGCGGTGGCAGAAGCCTTTGGCTGGCCTGATGGCCTAGAGCGACACTGGTTTGAAGCTAAACACTTTTACGCCGTGATCGTGGTGGCAACCCTGGTCGGCACGGGTATGGACTTCACGCCAATAGACCCGATGAAGGCCCTGTACTGGAGCGCGGTTATCAATGGCGTGGTGGCCGTGCCCATCATGGTCGGGCTGATGCTGCTGGCAAGCAAACAGGAAGTCATGGGTAAATTCACCTCGGGTGTCAAAACCCGGTGGTTCGGCTGGGGCGGTGTGGCGGTGATGGGCTTTGCGGTACTGATGATGCTGGCAGATGTGGCACGACAAGTCTTGTAAACCTAGGCTGCCTAAACCGTAGCTTCAGCGAGCTTCAAAGCCAGCCGGTTGTGTTTCTCGATCAGCGGTTCCAGCTCGACAGTAGCCAGTTTGCCTTCACGCACCACAACCTTCCCGTTGACCACCGTGTAAGCCGCTTGCGGGCTGGCGCACAGAAGCAGCGCGCCCACGGGGTCGTGTACCGCACCGCCTGCAAAAGCCAGCGTGCGCATGTCGAACATTGCCAAGTCTGCACACATGCCCGGCGCTAAGTGGCCGATGTCTGCGCGGCCGAGTACTTGTGCGCCGCCGCGTGCAGCAACCGTTAGTGCGTCTCTTGCTGTCATCTCTGCTGGCCCCAAGTCGCAGCCAAAAAAGGTCTGACCTTTGGCATCTGTGGTTGGGGCAAGCAGGGCCCGCCTCACGCGGGCCAGCAGCATGGCTTGGCGCGCTTCGTTGATGATGTGCCCCGCGTCGTTGCTGGCGCTACCGTCCACGCCCAGCCCGACCGGCACGCCCGCATTCAGCATCTCGCGTATCGGTGCGATGCCACTGGCGAGCCGCATATTGCTGCACGGGCAATGCGCCACGCCGGTGCGGCTGGCTGCAAACAGATTGACTCCCTCATCGTCGAGCTTGACGCAGTGGGCGTGCCACACATCAGGCCCCAGCCAACCGAGGTCCTGTGCATATTGAGCCGGCGTGCAGTTGAATTTTTCTTTGGAGTAAGCCAGGTCGTGGTCGTTTTCAGCCAAGTGGGTGTGCAGCCGGGTTTGGAAGCTGCGGGCCAGCAACGCTGACTCGCGCATCAAGTCCTTGCTGACGCTGAACGGCGAGCAGGGCGCTACCGCAATGTGCAGCATGGCGCCGTGTGATGCGTCATGCCAGCGTTCGATGAGCCGCTGTGTGTCTTTGAGGATGGCGTCTTCTTTTTCGACCACGCTGTCTGGCGGCAAGCCGCCCTGCGACTGGCCCACGCTCATGCTGCCGCGCGACGCGGTAAACCGCATGCCTATTTCGGCAGCGGCTTCAATGCTGTCGTCAAGTCGCACGCCATTGGGGTAGATGTACAGGTGGTCACTGCTGGTGGTGCAGCCGCTCATCAACAGCTCGGCCATCGCGACCTGGGTGGAGACTTGCACCATCTCCGGCGTCAAACCGGCCCAGATCGGGTACAGGCCACGCAGCCAGCCAAACAACTCGGCGTTTTGTACAGCCGGTATGGCGCGTGTTAACGATTGGTACATGTGGTGGTGCGTGTTGACCAGGCCCGGTATCACCAGATGCCCGCTTGCGTCAATCACTTCTTCTGCCTGCTGCGGCATGTCGGCTGCGGGGCCTATCGCCTCAATCAGGTTGCCCCTGATGAAGACCGATGCATTGCGCAGTTCGCTGGCCTTGGTTGGGTCAGCATTGTCAAACGTAGCGATGCATTGTGCGTTCTTAATCAGCAGGGTGGTCATGGTGCGAGTGCATTCAGCACGTTTTCAGCGGTGGCAGGTGCGGTCAGGGTAATGACCTGGCCGGCAGGTCGCCCTGCCGCCACAGCATCTTTGAGCGCTTCATAAACGCTGAGCGCCAACATGAAAGGCGGTTCGCCCACCGCCTTGCTGCCAAACACGTTGTCTTCACGGTTCGGTTCGGGCCACAAATCGACCTTGAAGTGTTCCGGGATGTCGCCGGTCGCCGGGATTTTGTAGGTGCTGGGGGCGTGGGTGCTCAAAACGCCTTTGTCGGTCCACACCAGTTGCTCGGTGGTCAGCCAGCCCATGCCTTGCACAAAACCGCCTTCGATCTGGCCGATGTCAATGGCCGGGTTGATCGACGTGCCAACGTCGTGAAGGATATCAACTTTCAAGACTCTGGATTCCCCGGTCAGCGTATCAATCGCTACTTCGGTGCACGCCGCACCGTAGGCGAAATAGTAAAACGGCCTGCCTGTTAGCGTCGTTTTGTCATAGTGGATTTTTGGGGTGCGGTAAAAGCCGTCTGACCACAGCTGAATGCGGTTGGCATAGGCCAGTTTGACAACATCGACAAACAGCCGTGCATTGTTGGGCGTGACGACCTCGCCGCCTTCAAATCGCACCGCACCCGCGCCGCAGTTGTCCAGCCCACTGACAAATTGCGCCAGGTTGTCGCGCACATTGCGAGCAGCGTACTGCGCGGCTCGAGCGTTCAGGTCTGTGCCTGCTGATGCCGCGGTGGCTGATGCGTTGGGAATTTTGCTGGTGTCGCTGGCGGTGGCCAGCACGGCGTCAAGCGCCACGCCCAACTCGTCAGCAACGATCTGGCAAACCTTGGTGTTCAGGCCTTGGCCCATTTCGGTGCCGCCATGGTTGACCTGCACGCTGCCGTCCAGATACACGTGAACCAAGGCGCCCGCTTGGTTGAACAGCGTGGCCGTGAACGATATGCCAAACTTGACCGGCGTGATGGCGATACCGCGCTTGATGACCGGGCTGCCTGCGTTCCAGCCCGCAATCGTTGATTGCCTTTGCCGGTAATCCGATGTTTTCTCTAGGGTTGACAGCAGGGGCTCCAGGATGTTGTCTTCAACTTTCATCTGGTAGTGGGTCACGTCGCGCTCGCCCACGCCGTACAGGTTGCGTTTGCGCACATCCAGCGCATCGATTCCCAGTTTGCGTGCGATGTCGCCCATGAGGCTTTCAATCACCACCATGCCCTGCGGGCCACCAAACCCGCGAAACGCAGTATGGCTTTGGGTGTTGGTTTTCAGGCGGTAAGAGGTGATGTCAACGTCGGATAAAAAGTAGGCGTTGTCTAGGTGAAAAATGGCACGGTCTGCCACCGGGCCCGACAAGTCGGCGCTGAAGCCGCAGTTGGCCAGCATCAACATTTGCAGGCTGGTGATGCGGCCCGTGCCGTCAAAACCGACCGTGTAGTCGTAGGCAAACGGATGGCGTTTGCCGGTGACCATGAAGTCTTCGTCGCGGTCTAGCCGCAGCTTGATCGGGCGCTTGAGCTTTTGGGCAGCAACCGCCGCCCACACCGCCATATGCCCGGCCTGCGTTTCCTTGCCGCCAAAACCACCACCCATGCGGCGGCATTCCACCACCACCCGGTGGTTGTCAATACCCAAGGCGTGCGCTACCCAGTGTTGCACCTCGCCGGGGTGCTGGGTGCTGGAATAAATCAGCCACTGCTGCTGCTCTTGGGGCAGGACGTAGGCAACCTGGCCTTCTAGGTAAAAGTGCTCTTGGCCGCCCACGTCCAACGTGCCTTGGAGGGTGTGTTCGGATGTGCCCAGCGCCAGTGCAGCATCTCCGCGCTTGACGACGACGGGCGGCAACACATAGCTTTGAGCCTTTAGTGCATCGTGAACGTTCAAAATAGCGGGCAAAGCCTTGATGCGGCACACCACCTTGCGGGCTGCGCGGCGCGCCTGCATGACCGATTCAGCGACCACCAAGCCGATAACCTGGCCGACATGCTGCACAGTGTCCACGGCAAAAACCGGCTCATCATGCGCAAACGCCGCCAACATCCCGTCACCCGGAATGTCTGCCGCCAGCACCACATCGACCACACCAGGCATCGCCAGACAGGCCTGGCAGTCAACGCCCAACAGCTTGCCATGGGCAACGGTGGACATGATGGGCGCGGCATACAGCGTGCCTTTGATCTCAAGGATGTCGTCCACATAGGTGGCAGCGCCTGCGACCTGAGCCCGTGCGCTTTCGTGAAACTTGGATTGGCCAGCGGCAGTCATTGGTGACTCCCCAAAGCGAAAGACTCCAGATTGATTTGTTGCAAACCCTGGGTTTCAAGCCAAAAGCGCTCCAGCAAATTGCCCAGCACCTGCGTGCGGTAGGCACTCGTCGCGCGCATGTCAGAAATCGGTGAAAATTCTGCTCGCAATACTGCTTTTGCATGGTCAACAGTGGCTTTTGACCAATATTTACGAGCGCAAGCAGCTTCTGTTTTAATAGCACGTACCGGCGTAGCGGCTACCCCTCCTACGCCGATTGACATCTTTTTCACGATGCCGTTGTCAATCTCCAAGCTAATCCCCAGGCAAATGGCGGAGATATCGTCGTCAAAGCGTTTGGATATCTTGTAAACACGAAGGAATTCGGCGGGCGCAGGCTTGGGCACCTTGATCCAGGCTAGGACTTCATCATGGGCCATGACGTTTTGGCGATAGCCGGTGTAGAGCTTTTCCAAAGGCATTTCCCGGTGGCCTCGCACGCTCATCAGTACGACATTGGCGCCCAAGGCAATCAGCAGCGGCATCGAATCCCCAATCGGCGAGCCGTTGGCCACGTTGCCGCCCAGCGTGCCGGAATTGCGTACCGGCAAGCCGGCAAATCGAGCAGCGAAGTCATGCAACTGCGGGCGGTCTTTCGTCAGGGCAGCAAAGGCGTCATTCAGCGTCACAGCCGCGCCGATGGCGAGGTGGTGCGGGTAATCCTCAATTCGGCGCAACTCCCGTACTTTGGTGATGTCGATGATCTGGTCAAACTGGCGGTGCTGCTTGGTGACCCACAGGCCGACATCGGTGGTACCCGCCACGATTTGGGCTTTGAGATGCTCAGACCTGGTTTTGAGCAAAGTTTTAAGAGAAATCGGTGATTTGTAACCTAAATCACCTGTCAAATTGGCCTCTAGACCAATAGATTCGGGCGCAAGCAGCTTTAATTTTGATAGCAGACTGGCCTCATCGAGTTTGACCGCAGGTAGCGCATCCAGCATTTGTGCGGCGTCCAGAATCGGCCTGTAGCCGGTGCAGCGGCACAGGTTGCCCGACAGCTCTTGCTGCGCCAGTTCGCGAGAGATGGCACGGCCTTTGCAAGTGTGGTTTTGATACATGGCAAACAGGCTCATCACAAAACCGGGGGTGCAAAAACCGCATTGCGAAGCGTGGCATTCGACCATAGCTTCCTGGGCGGGGTGCAGCGCGCCGTCAGTTGATGAAATATCCTCAGCCGTCCAAACCGCCATGCCGTCGACTGAATGCGCCAGCCGTATGCAGCTGTTCACGGCCTTGTAAGTCAGGGTGTCGCCATGCCTTTCGCCCAGCACTACCGTGCATGCGCCGCAATCGCCTTCGCCGCAGCCTTCTTTGGTTGCGGTGCTGCACAAGTCTTCACGCAGCACTTCCAAAAGGGTGCGGCTGGGTGGTACATTGGCTAGCGTTACAGTTTCACCGCGTCGCAAGAATCGAATGGGAGTCGTCATGTTGACAGTTGAGCTTGTGGTTAATTTCGCCAAGAATACAGCGTATCACGCACAGCAAACACCATGCCAGGCCCATGACTAGCACCGCGCGCTTGCAATTGGTGGGCATTACCAAGGCGTATCCTGGTGTGGTGGCCAATGACAGCATCTCGCTGACGGTGCAGCCAGGCGAAATCCATGCGGTGCTGGGTGAAAACGGCGCTGGTAAATCGACGCTGATGAAAATTATTTATGGTGCCGCACGCGCGGATGCCGGCACTTTGCGCATGGACGGCCAGCTTCTGGGTACACACAACCCCACCCAGGCGCGTGCGCTTGGTATCAGTATGGTGTTTCAGCATTTCAGCTTGTTTGACACGCTGAGCGTGGCAGAAAACGTCTGGTTAGGTCTCGACAGGCATTTAAGCCTGAGCGAGGTCACCGAACGCATGATGCAAACGGCCAAAACCTACGGGCTGGCTCTGGAGCCCCAGCGGCCCGTGCACACCCTCAGTGTGGGTGAACGCCAGCGGGTCGAAATTGTGCGGGCACTGCTGACCAACCCCAAGCTGCTGATATTGGACGAGCCGACCTCGGTGCTCACCCCGCAGGCGGTTGAGAGTCTGTTTGTCACCCTGCGCCAATTAGCGGCTCAAGGTTGCAGTATTTTGTACATCAGCCACAAGTTGCATGAAATCAGGGCGCTGTGCACCGCTTGTACGGTGCTGCGCGGTGGGCGCGTGACGGGCGTGTGTGATCCCCGGCAAGAGACCAACGCATCTTTGAGCCGCCTGATGATAGGCACCGAACCGCCTGCGCTGGCGCGTCGCTTGGTCAAAACGGGCGCTGTGGTGCTGGATGTCCGGCAACTGAGTCTGACCAAAAGCGATCAGTTCGGGGTAGATCTGGCGAGCGTGGCTTTGCAGGTCCGCGCCGGCGAGGTGGTGGGTATTGCAGGTGTATCGGGCAACGGGCAAAAGGAATTGCTTTACGCGCTGTCGGGCGAAGACGGTCGCGCTGAATTGGCCAACCTGCCGGGCGCGGTGACGGTTGCAGGCATTGACGCCTCCAAGCTGAACCCCATGCAACGCCGCGCATTGGGTCTGCATTTTGTACCCGAAGAACGCCTGGGTCGGGGCGCAGTGCCGCAGCTAGCGCTCAGCCGAAATCTGATGCTGACCCGCCACGAGGCGGTAGGCCGAGGCGGCTGGCTCGACGGCGCCCGATTGCGGTCGCAAGCCTTGCAGATCATTGCGCGTTTTCAGGTCAAGTCGGGCGGGCCGCAGGCGCTGGCCCGGTCACTGTCAGGTGGCAATCTGCAAAAATTCATCATGGGCCGCGAGATAGATGCAGGCCCCAAGCTGTTGATCGTCAGCCAACCGACCTGGGGGGTGGATGTTGGCGCGGCGGCGCAAATTCGTGGTGAGCTGCTGGGTTTGGCTGAAGCTGGTTGCGCGGTACTGGTGGTCAGTGAAGAGCTTGAAGAGCTGTTCGATATCTGTGACCGCTTGTACGTGATGGCCAAGGGCCAGCTGTCGCCATCGCTGCCCCGCGACAAGGCCAGTACAGCGCTGGTGGGGCAATGGATGAGCGGGTTGTGGGATGTGGGGGACATTGCCCAACCTGCGGACGGGATCGCAGCATGATCAAACTCATTGCGCGGCCCGAGCCATCAAAATTCTGGACCTACGCATCGCCGTTGCTGGCTCTGGGGCTGACGGTCACCTTGGGTGTGCTGCTGTTCATGGCGCTGGGCAAAGACCCGGTCAAAGGCCTGGGCGTGTTTTTTTGGGAACCCATCAAATCTGCCAACGCCATCAGCGAATTAATGGTCAAGGCCACGCCACTGCTGATCATTGCACTGGGCCTGTCGGTGTGCTTTCGCTCCAACGTGTGGAACATTGGGGCTGAGGGCCAGTTTGTCATCGGGGCGGTAGCTGCCGGCGGCGTCGCCCTGCTGGCTGACAAAACCACCGGGCCGTGGATTATTCCTGCTATTTTGCTGGCTGGGGTGCTGGGCGGCATGGCCTGGGGCGGCATCACGGCGCTGCTGCGTGACCGCTTTAACGCCAACGAAATTTTGGTCAGCTTGATGCTGGTTTATGTGGCCGACATGGTGCTGAGCTTCCTGGTCTTTGGCCCCTGGAAAGACCCGAACGGCTACAACTTTCCACAAACCAAAACCTTTGAGTCGGTGACGCAAATCCCGCGCCTGATGCAGGGGTCGCGCGTTAACGTCGGCATCCTGCTGGCCGCGCTCGGTGTGCTGGCGCTGTGGCTGTTTTTGTTTCGCACCTATGCCGGTTTCAAGCAGGAAGTCAGCGGCCTGGCACCGGCTGCGGCACGCTATGCCGGGTTTTCGTCGCGCCGGGCGCTGTGGGTGGCGCTTTTGGTTTCAGGCGGAGCAGCCGGACTGGCGGGCGCGCTTGAAGTCGCCGGACCGATTGGCCAGCTCACGCCGTATGTGCCCGCAGCTTATGGTTTTGCGGCCATCATCGTCGCTTTTGTCGGGCGATTGCACCCGGTCGGCGTGGTGTTTTCGGCAGTGCTGATGAGCATGTTTTATATCGGCGGCGAATTGGCGCAGTCAAGGCTGGGTCTACCGAAGTCATTGACGGGGGTTTTCCAGGGCTTGCTGCTGTTCAGCCTTTTGGCTTGTGACACCCTGATGTCTTACCGGTTGACTTGGCGGGCCAAGACTGTGCCCGCAGCGTCAGCACAGATACCAAGCGGAGCCCCATGATGGACTCTATGGCACTTTTGATAGCCGCTACTTTGAGCGCCGGAACGATTCTGGCGATTGCCGCCTTGGGCCTGCTCATCAATGAGAAAGCCGGAATCGTCAACCTTGGGGCCGAGGGCATGATGCTCTGCGCGGCCATCGCTGGTTTTGCGACGGTGGTCCATACGGGCAACACATGGCTGGGCTTTGCGGCGGGTATGGCAGCAGGGGCGCTGCTGGCGACTGTTTTTGGTGTTTTGGTGATTTGGCTCAACACCAACCAATACGCCACTGGCTTGGCGCTTAGCCTGTTTGGCGCAGGGTTTTCGGCCTTTGCCGGTATTAAGTATGTGCAGGAAAAGCTGCCCGAGCAGGTGCAGTGGGCGGTGCCTGTGCTGGCAGATATTCCGCTGCTCGGCCCTGCGCTGTTTCGTCAGCACCCGATGGTTTATGCGGCCATGCTCCTCACGGTGGGTTTGATCTGGTTTTTGAACCGCACCCGGGCTGGGTTGGTACTGCGCGCAGTGGGTGAAAGCCCGGAGTCAGCCCACGCGCTCGGCTACCCGGTGCGGCGCATCCGGCTGGCCGCAGTCGTTGCGAGCGGCGCGTTGTGCGGCTTGGCAGGCAGTTATGTCTCAGTGGTGTACACGCCGCTTTGGGTGGAAGGCATGATTGCCGGCAAGGGCTGGATCGCGCTGGCCTTGACCACCTTCGCCACTTGGCGTCCCGCACGGGTTTTGCTCGGCGCTTACCTGTTTGGCGGCGTCACGATGTTGCAGTTTCATTTGCAGAGCTTGGGCGTGGACGTTGCACCCCAGTTTTTGACCATGCTGCCTTACTTGGCGACCATTGTGGTGCTTGTACTGATCTCGCGAAACCCGGTGTGGATACGGGTTAATATGCCTGGGTCACTGGGAAAGCCTTTTTATCCGGGGGGATAAATGGCTTTGTCGTTTTTACCATTGCATAATTTGCAACTGCATGATGCGCCGAAATTTCCTTTAACTTTTTTCTGAACTTCCTATAAAAGAAAGCGATTTGACATGATCAACCTGCAAAAACGTTATTTCACGCTGGCAGCAATCTCTGCCGCTGCTGCCGCTGCCCTGGTGGGATGCGGTAAAAAAGAAGAGCCAAAACCGGTCGCTGCAGCACCTGCACCGGCCGCATCAGCGCCTGCACCTAAGCCAGAGCCGCTCAAAGTCGCATTTGCTTATGTTGGCCCGGTTGGTGATGGCGGTTGGACTTTTGCCCACGACAATGCCCGCAAGGAAATTGACAAGGCCTACGGCGACAAGGTGGTCACCAGCTTTGTTGAAAAAGTGCCCGAGTCAGCC
>JBBRDA010000087.1:0-13136 GCA_038204335.1 Burkholderiales bacterium | reverse complement strand
CATAGGGCAGATTTGCCCAAGAAAGTATTCATGGTCACGCGCATCAAAAACGGCAGAACAGTCGCACAAGTCATGGCACTTGATGCCGCCGCGAAGGTCCAGAAAAACGTCAAACGGGCTGTGGCAGGGACGCTGGGCTTGAACGGCGAGCGCATGACCAAGGTAGACACCGCCTGGCTGCGCATGGACTGCGACGCCAACCTGATGATGATTGTGGGGGTCTGGCAACTGGCCCCAGGCGTGAAGTACGCAGCAGTGTGTGAGCGGATTGAAAACAGTCTGCTCAAGTACAACCGCTTCAAGCAGCGGGTGATGGAGGACGCCGCTGGTGCCACTTGGGTCAACGACCGCAAGTTTGACCTGGCCAACCATGTGGTGCTGGAAACTCTGCCAAAAATACCCCGCAGTGCGCCTAAAGGCAGCCACCAGCAAGCTGCTCTGCAAGACCGCGTCGCCGAGCTGGCCACCCAGCGGCTGGACCCAAAACGCCCGCTCTGGCAGATCCATTTGATTGAAGACTACACCGGGCCCGATGGGGTTAAAGGCAGCGCGATGGTGGTGCGTATTCACCACTGCATTGCCGACGGCATTGCGTTGATATCGGTCACGATGTCGCTGGTCGATGGCGGTACACCGCCGCCAGAGCGGCATAAAAAGCCGGCGAAGGGGGGCGCTGAAGATTGGATTGCCGAAACCTTGCTCAAGCCGTTTACCGACCTGACCGTCAAGGCGCTGGGGGCCGTAGGCGAAGGTGCATCCCGCTCGCTCGGCATGCTCGACATGATGGACACTTTCGGCGACCCCAGAGGCGGTATTAAAAAAGGGGTGGACGCGTCGATGGATGCAGCCAAGGTCATGATGCAGCTTGTCAAGGACGCCGCGGCGCTGGCGCTGATGCCGGACGATTCTAAAACTCGCCTGAAAGGCAAACCCGGCGGAGCCAAGAAGGTGGCCTGGTGTGACCCCATCCCGCTGGACGAAGTCAAGGCGGTCGGTAAAGCGCTGAACTGCTCGATCAACGATGTGCTTTTGAGCTGCGTGGCCGGGGCGCTGGGCGAGTATTTGAAGTCGCACGGTGACGACGTAACAGGCCAAGAGATTCGGGCCATGGTGCCGGTCAATTTGCGGCCACTCGACCAGGCCTACAAGTTAGGCAACCGGTTTGGCTTGGTGCCGCTGGTGCTGCCGATTGGGGTTGAGAACCCGATTGAGCGGGTATACGAAGTGCGCCGCCGCATGGCCGAGCTCAAGGGCAGTTACCAACCGCTGCTGGCCTTCAGTTTGCTGGCGGTGGCGGGGCTTTTGATCAAGCCGGCCCAAGACATGCTTTTGAGTCTTTTTGCCAAAAAAACCACGGCCGTGATGACCAACGTGCCGGGCCCGCGCGACAAGCTCAAGTTTTGCGGCAGCACACTGGAGCAAAGCATGTTTTGGGTACCGCAGTCTGGCGATGTCGGGCTGGGGGTGTCTATTTTGAGCTATGGCGGCGGCGTGCAGTTTGGCGTGATCACCGACAGCCTGCTGTGCCCCGAGCCGCAGCAAATCATTGATGAATTTGTGCCCGAATTTGCCAAGCTGTCAGTGGTGACGTTGATGTTGCCTTGGGGTCAGTAAAGCATCTGCTTTTTGTTTTTTTACGGCAACCCTAAGCCCCAAACCGGCGCTGGGAAATCTCCAGCAGCCCGTCGAAAATCAGGCTTTCAACCAGCTCGACTTCAACCGACATGCTCGGAGCCATCTTCCAGCCAGCGCCGCCTGTCATGATGCAGACCGGTGCCTGACCACAGCGCCTGGTCACGTTGTCAACCATGCGCTGCACCGCACCGGCAATCGCGAAAGTACCGCCACTGGTGAGCGCGTCGCTGGTATTGGTCGGAAAGTCTGTGACCTCGCCAGTCGGCACATGCAAACCGGCGGTGCCGGACTCCAGCGCACGCAGCATGATGCCGTGGCCGGGCAAAATAATTCCGCCTAAAAATTTGCCTGACGCGTCAACCGCTTCGACCGTCACAGCCGTACCCACCATGACCACAATGCAGGGTTTGCTGATGCCGCGCCCCAAGATCCGATGCCGCGCGCCAATGATGGCCACCCAGCGATCCGCACCCAGACGAGCCGGGTGGTCGTAGCCGTTGGTCACGCCCGCTTCTTGCGGGCTAGAGATAACCCAATGGGGCGCAACGTCCCACAGTTCCAGTTGCTCGACCACGCGTCGTTTGATGGCATCGCCCGCCACGATGCAGCCGAGGATTTTGCCGGGCGGGGAAATATCGCCCCAGTCGCCCTCGGCAAGCTTGTCGATGTTCTCTAAAAACACCGCACCCTGTGCCAGCAGCCTAGCGCCAGGTGCGGGCGCGTCGTACTGCGCCCATTTAAGCCGGGTGTTGCCAACATCAAGTGCAAGAAAGGTCATGTGCCCGCATTATCAACAGCTTTGCCCCCTTGCCCGGCTGCATCGACTAGAGGTTTTCCAGTAGAGGCGCCTGGCTTATATCAGGCCGAACCAGCAAGCCCGCTGAATGGCTGCCAGCTTGTTGTCCACCTTCAGCCGCGCCATGGCGTTGGCCAGGTGAAAGTTGATGGTGCGTTCACTGCAAAACAACCGCTCGCCGGTCTCTCGGGCCGTGGCCCCTTGAAACGCCATGCTCAGGCATTCAAGCTCACGCGGGCTCAAGGGGCTGCGCGCTTCGGCCAGGGCGCGCTTGAGCAGCGGCCAGATATTGAGAGCTGACCAGACCAATTGCGCAGCCTCGTTACGGTCATGCCACTGGCGCGGGCTGAACAGATAACACTCAAAAGCCCGTCCCACCGTCAACGGGAAAGCAATGCGCACGACACTTTGGTAACCGTGGCCCAGCCACAGCCTGCGCCAGCGGCTGCCATGGTCAAACGCTGAGGTAGAAATGTCTTGCCACGCCACCAGAGGCGCGTCAGAGTCGCGCCAAGGCGCCCCAAAGTCCCGGCTTTCGGCCAGTGCGTCAGCCGCCTGCAGCAACATCGGTGGGTGCAGTGCTAACACCAAACGGTCATCTTGCCCGCCAAAAGGGTCAGGGCCCAACACCAGCAGCGCCTCCACTGCAAACTCACGCAAAGAAGAAAGCCAGTCGGTAATGATGCTGTCAACGCTCACACTGTCAAAGTTAGCAGGTAATTGCATGGCTCAACTTATAACAAACCAAGGACAATAAGCAATGAGGAGAGCCTGTGCAACCCCATTGCAATTTTTTCTGGAGATTTTTAGCAATTGAGAAAAAGCCGTGCCATTCAGTGGAAATCGCGACACCCTCTGTTGCATTGGGCCTCATCGCCGCTGGATCCCATTTTGCATCCATCACCGTGGCGGCTGCGCCTGCTTGGCATGGGCGTCATGCTGGGACAACCTCTATTTGGATGGATATGGACAAGCGTTTATCCACAGCCTTACGAGAGCAGCTGGATGCGAGGCCTGATGAGTGTACTGGCTGCATTACTGGTAATCCCCTCTGTGAATCGGCATCTATTGACTGTCACTACGCAGCTCCTTTTCAGCATCATTGTCTGGTTTGAGTTTCCCTTTTTTTTCAGCTGGATGTACCTGTATAACGGCGGCAACACAGTCTGGCTGGCGTCTGTATGCGCCATGATTTTGATTTACTACCACTTGACGGACTGGCGTATTGCCACGTTCGGAACCCTGATGGGCGCGTTGGTTGCGGGGGCGGCATATTTCTGGATGGGAGCAGGCCCCAGCACCAGTCTGGATATCACGACGCATACGACCAATGCTGTAGTCATCGCCTTCAGTTGGGGCTGTGCGCTTTTGCTGGGTTTGTCGTCGGCTGATCTGAGGCGCGAGCACCTGTCCAGCACGCTGGCGACGATGGGCATCATGGCGCATGAGCTACGTACACCGTTATCCACTGCTGCGCTCCTAGGTGATGCGATGCAAATAGAACTCCGGCGGCAAACCGACAATCCGAGGGCGCAGCACATTGAACGACTGGCCCTGAAACTGCACGCACTGGTTCGCAACATGAACCATCAAATCGATACCCAAATTGCCAATGCCAAGTTGCGTGAGCTCCCGCGCCACACTGAGCTGGTGTCAGCAAGCCGCTTGGTCACAGATGTCGTTGCCAACTATCCGTATGTCGCGAGTCGGCAGCAGCTATGCGTGCGGGTGGTGATTCACGAGGAGTTTGCTTTTAGGTCGTCGTCCCGACAGTTCGCTCAAGTGCTGGACAACCTGATCAAAAATGCCTTCTATTCCTTGATGGCAGCCGACTCGCGATTTCCTGTAGGTGCCTTACGCATAGAGGTCAGCGCATCTAGGCGCAGAGGAAAAATCCTTGTGCAGGATGAAGGCATGGGCATCAAGCCTGAACTATTGCAGCAAATCTTCAAGCCTTTTTTCTCAAGCAACCGAGGAGCGGGACATGGCCTGGGTCTGGCTTTTTGTCAGCAGGTGGTGCAAAGTGCAGGTGGAACCATTTCAGTGAAATCTGAATTTGCTGTGGGTGCCGCCTTTACGATTGAGCTCCCCATCGCTGTCTGAGTTTTCTTTTTTACCGAGTGAACACAACAATCATGTCATTTCCGCTTTACCGCCGACCTGGTGCAGTCGTTTTTCTGGACGATGACCTCGACTATCTGGAAATGCTTGTAGAAGTCATGCCAGACAGCTGGCTTGTTCATCTGATGTTGCGACCGGCTGCGTGCATCGACATGCTTCTTGAAGAAACAAACTTCAGGGAACTGGACTTGTGGCGTCAGCAAGACATCATCAATCGCTGGCGCGAGGGTAGTGCGCTGATTCCACAAATTTTAAAGTACTGGCGTGATGACGGTATCGCCCGTTTTACGCTGGCACAAGTGTGTGTCGTGGACTACTCGATGCCCGCCATGAGTGGACTCAAAGTACTAGACGCACTGACGAGGTGGTCAGGCTCACGCATCTTGCTGACAGGTCGGGCCGACGAGCAACTGGCTGTTTCTGCATTTAACAGCGGACTGATCCAGCAATTCATACCCAAGCAATCAGTCGATATTCGGCAGCGTTTGACCGATGCCATACAAAGACTGCTGCACACATCCAATCTGCGCCATGACCAGACTTGGCGGGCGACTTTTTCAAGGCCCCAAAGCCTGTTGCTCAGTGACCCGGTCATCTCTATCGCGCTTGAAAAATTGGCCTCCAAACAAGGTTGGGTTGAGCATGTCGCTATTGGCGCACCGTTCGGTATCTTGGCATTGGACGCGCTGGCCCAAATCATGTGGCTGCAACTGGAGCCTGCTGACAGGCTACCTGAACTGGCCGAAATGGCGGAGTCTGAAGGCTTCGATACATCAACTGTCGCGCATATTCGTTCAGGCAAAAAACTGGTTGACCTAGAACTGCAGCTTGCGCTGGGTTCAGATCAAAAAGCCAGGCCACGTGAAGCGTTTACGATTGGCGACGGCACATCGCTTTTATATGCTGCCCTGTTTGATGTCAGCGAAGCTTTTTGTCCGCAACCTGGTGATAGTTACCAGCAGTTTTTATCCCGCAACAGTAACCGCCAGTTGCAGGACTAACTTGCTGAGGTCCGGGCGCGCCGCGCAATGGGCCAGTCCCATGGCTTGACGATTGGGGCTACCTCGCTGGCGACCCGCTCGATCCGCTCCAACTCTGAATCAGTGAGTCCGGCATTGAGCGTCAACCTGACCATGGCACGATTTCGACTTGTTGCAGGAGCACAAAAGATTGCGCCAAAGACTTGGCGCTCTTCCAGCCGGTCGCGCAGCGCCATGGTGTCTGACTCTGCCCCCGCCTCTAACGAAATGATCTGCTGGCTACCCTGATGGATCGGATAACCCGCTTCGGACAAACTCGTGCGCAAGCGCTGCGTACTTTGGTGCAGACGCTGACGTGCTGCGTCGCTGGATTTGATGACATCAAGTGTTGCCGCCAAACCTGCGATTTCATGTGGCAATAGACAAGAACTGAAAATGTTGGGGTAGCTGTGATGGAGTACGAAATACCGCAGTTCAGCAGGCACAGTAAAAAACCCTGCACGCCCGGCAAACGCTTTGGCCAGGCTTGCTGTGATGAAATGCACGCGCTCGACCAGTCCCAGCTCTGCACACAGACCAGCGCCCTGCGGACCGTGGGTACCCAGGGAATGGGATTCATCGACCAATATCGTGCATCCCTGCTGCTCCGCGGCCTCCACCATGTCAACCAGCGGACACAAAGCACCGGTGGTGCTGTATACCGAATCCACCACCACAATACCAGGGCCGTGACGTGTGATCATGCGTGACAAATGCCCTGGGTCGTTGTGGCGAAATGCATATGCGGGCGCCTTGGCCGCGCGCGCACCCTCCCACAGTGAGGTGTGCGCCAACGTATCAAGGTAAACCGGTGTGTCTTCACCCGCTATGGCTTGAAGCAAACCCACATTTGCAGCATAGCCTGACTGGCAAATAAACCCGTCTTCCTTACCAATCCAATTCGCCATGGATGTCTCAAGTTGTCTGGACGGATGCCCGTTGAGCAAGAAAGCACCTGATTGAATGACACTGTCGTTGTTGCATCGCAGGCTGGAAATCTGGGCGCCAGCGATGGTGGGATGGCCCGATATGTTGAGATAGTCATTGCCGTCTAGACGTATGGAATCAGTGCTGGGATGGCGACCATGCAAGATACATTGGCCACCCCACTCTTTGTTCCAGTGGGGAGTGAATTGTTCGTCGAGACGTCGGCGAAGACGCGGAAGCATGGCGGGCTCCCGAAAAGCCTTCGGTAATCGGTTTGCAATACGTTCTAGAACTTGCATGAAATGACTCCAAAAAATGTAAGGAATCACCATTGAAAGCTTCTAGATACAAAACTTGCATCTACCCCCTGTCAGATCTGACAGGGGGTAGGGTCAAAAAGCAGCTTATTGGCGGTAAAAGTTAACTATCGGGTTATTAAAAATCCAGAGCGAGTGTTGCGTTTTTCCTATTTTGTTACTGGATGTTTCAGGTCTGGTCTGTCGCTCAGCTTTGCCGCCAAGGCAAGCCCCTAAAACGCCAACCACCCGCCCGGCCGCGTTGCGCCTGCACATCGGGGTCGCCTTCAAAGCCTTCCAGGATGTTGTAAGCCTCAAGACCCAATTCAGTCGCGCGTTTGGCAGCTGCGATGGAACGCACGCCACTGCGGCACAGTAGCAGGGCTTTCTTGCCAGCGGGCACCGCCGCTTTGAGGCTCTCATCGAAGCCGGGATTGACAGCCATACCGGGCCATTGCTTCCAAGCAACCGCGATAGCACCTGGCACAAAGCCGACCCATTCACGCTCTGCATCGCTGCGTATATCTATGAGCAGGGCATCACCTGCTTGCCACCAAGAAAAAGCCTGGGCAGGCGTTACATCACCGGCGTAGCCGAGGCCTGGATTACTCACATCGGATGTCATGGTTTGGGCTCTCTGGATTCATGAAAAATGAAGTGTAGCTTTGCATCGCAATCCTTCTATAGTGCTAACAGCACAGTCGCCGCAACATAGACACAAGGAAGCACGAATGAGCAAATTATCAAATGCATGGCAGATACCTTTTGGCAAAAATTCTTCTCTGAAAAATTTCGACCCGGCTGCCAAGCCTTATTCAAGCGGCAGCAAGCAGGCCGACATCGCCGCTACTGAAGCACTGGCCGCTGAACTGGATGGCTTGCAAAACCTGTTTTATGCCGACAGGCGCTTTAAGCTGTTGGTGGTGTTACAGGGCACCGACACATCGGGCAAAGACGGTACGCTGCGTGCAGTGTTCAACCGCATGAGCCCTCTGGGCGTGCATACGATCGGCTGGAAGGCACCCACCGAAGAGGAACGTGCACACGACTACCTCTGGCGTATTCACCAAAAAATGCCCGGTAACGGCGAAACCATGATCTTCAACCGCAGCCACTATGAAGATGTGCTGGTGCCGCCCGTCAATGGCTGGATCACGGCGGCACAAACTGCCCAACGTTTTGCCCAGATCAATGACTTTGAACGCATGCTGACTGAAAACGGCACGGTCATCCTCAAATTCATGCTGCACATCAGTTTTGACGAGCAGCGCCAGCGCCTGCAAGACCGCATTGACGACGAGACCAAGCACTGGAAGTTTGCAATCGGCGACATTGAAGCGCGCAAGCAATGGAAGCCTTATCAAAAAGCCTACGAAGCCTTGCTAAATGCCACCAGCACCGCATGGGCACCGTGGACCGTGGTACCCGCCAATTCAAAGACTCACCGCAATTTGATGATTGCAACGCTGCTGAGGGATGCGCTGCTTAAACTCGAATTGCGATATCCGCCTGCAGATCCTGCGCTAAAGGGACTGAAAGTGGTTTGAATAATATTTAATCAGTTTGGCCTGGCGCAGGTAAGGTTGTGGGCTTTGAGTTTCTTCTTGAATTTGATGATTTCGTGTGGTGTTTAGTTGAATGGTCAGGCCCTAGAATCAATGTCGTCAGACGTTGTCAATCCTGTTGCGGAGAATCTGTGAGCTTTCTGAATCAACTCAAGTCGCAGGCCAGCGCGCTGCAAAACCAGCACCGCAGCGAGATACAAAATTTTGAGGCCAACGCGGCGCAAACAGAATCAGGTTGCCACAAGGTCTGGTACTACCTGTCCGACCTGGCGCGTCAGCTGAACGTGATCGAGCCCGAGGGTGCCAAATTCGCGCTCGACAACAAAACGCCGTGGCCCGCCATGAAGCTGGTCAACTTTCGGGCCGATGTGCGCAAGAAAAAGCTGCGCGACAAAGAAGTCCACGACTATATGGCGATGGGCTGGGATATTGTTCCGCAATTCGGTGCCCCACTAGGCGGAACCGTCAGTGCCAACTTCCCCCCTGACCTCCAGCGTATTGAAAAGCGCCTGGCAGAAGGCAGCGTCAAGCACGAGCGTATTGAGCTGCGCCATCCCGAAAAAAACAGCCTGCTGGCGGTTAAGTTTGACTACATCACCGAGTCGCGCGGCAGCGTCAAGATCAGTGCTGACCACGAAAACGCAAAGCTTGTCTTTCGTGTTTCAAATGCCAGCGGTTTTGGAATCCTTCATACCAGCTGGCCAGCAGATCAGGTGCAAACAGACATGCTGGACGAGCTGGCCAAAATGATTGTGGCCCAGCCAAGCCGGTTTACCTGAGTCCTCAACAAACCAGAAGAGCCTCTCAATTGGCCCACCCGAACCATTTAGAGTTCATGAATCGCTTTTTATGTCGACTGACGAGTAAGTTGACGTTTACGTAAACGTAATATCATCAACGCTTCGCTTTTCGCCAAGCACCCCCTGCGCGCAGACCGTTTTTGCCGCATTCATACCCGAGGAACAACATGACCGACCTCTCAGCAGAATACAAAGCCCTGGCGACATACCGCCCAACCCACAAAGTGCGCTTTGTGACCGCCGCCTCGCTTTTCGACGGGCACGACGCGGCTATCAACATCATGCGGCGCATATTGCAAAGCATGGGTGCCGAAGTGATTCACTTGGGCCACAACCGGAGTGTTGATGAGGTGGTGACCGCCGCACTGCAAGAAGACGCACAAGGTATCGCCATCAGCAGTTACCAGGGCGGCCATGTGGAGTACTTCAAATACATGGTCGATTTGCTGAAAAGCCGAGGCGGCGCGCATATTCAAGTGTTTGGCGGTGGCGGCGGCGTGATTGTGCCGCCGGAAATACGCGAGCTCCATGCCTACGGCGTGACACGCATTTACAGCCCGGAAGACGGCCAAAAAATGGGCTTGGCCGGGATGATCGGCGAGATGGTGATGCGCTGCGATAAAGACCTGACCGGCTTCGCACCTAGCAGTATAAAAGCGGTTGAGGGCCACACCGAAGCGGCTTGGCGGACACTGGCGCAGCTCATCACTGCACTGGAGAACGATACGGTAAAAGAGGCTGCAGCCCAACAAATACGGGCGCAAGCAGCTACTAAAAAAATACCTGTTTTAGGTATTACAGGTACCGGTGGTGCGGGCAAATCGTCATTGACCGATGAGTTGATTCGCCGCCTGCGGCTGGACCAAAACGATGCGCTGCGCATTGCCGTGATCTCCATTGACCCGTCGCGACGCAAGAGTGGCGGGGCTTTGTTAGGTGACCGCATCCGAATGAACGCCATCAATCCCTGGTCTGCCGGGCCACGGGTGTTCATGCGTTCTCTGGCTACCCGCGAATTCGGTTCAGAAATTAGCAAAGCCCTGCCCGACGTGATTGCCGCCTGCAAGTGCGCGGGTTTTGACCTGATCGTGGTCGAAACCTCGGGCATTGGCCAAGGCGATGCCGCGATCGTTCCGCATGTCGATGTACCGATGTACGTCATGACACCCGAGTTTGGCGCAGCCAGCCAGCTTGAAAAAATTGATATGCTGGACTTTGCAGAATTCGTCGCCATCAACAAGTTTGACCGCAAAGGCTCGCTAGATGCATTGCGGGACGTCGCCAAACAGGTGCAGCGCAACAAGGAAGCTTGGGGCACGCCGACGGAGAAGATGCCTGTTTTTGGCACCATGGCTGCGCGCTTTAACGATGATGGCGTGACCGCCTTGTACCAGGCGATGAAGCCGCGCTTGGCTGAGCTGGGTTTGAGCTTGACGGATGGCACGCTCCCCAAAGCCGATGTGCGCCACAGCACCAACCAGACACCGGTCGTGCCGGCTGCCCGCACCCGCTACTTGGCTGAGATTTCTGACACGGTGCGCGGCTACAAGAAACGTGCTGTCGCCCAAGGCCAGTTGGCCCGCGAAGTGCAGCAGCTCAAAGCGGCAGCGGCCATGCTGAAAGAAGGCAAGCCTGAACGCGCGCCCGCCGCTGAGGCTGCTCTCGACCTGGCCGGCCACCGCAAGGCACGCATGGACGCCGATGCACGCGCCCTGCTGGCGCAGTGGCCTGACATGCAAACGGCCTATGCAGGTGATGAATATGTGGTGAAAATTCGGGACAAAGAAATCCGCACCGCACTCGTCACCAAATCCCTGTCAGGCACGCCGATTCGTAAAGTTAGCCTGCCCAAATACCACGACGATGGTGAAGTGCTCCAGTGGCTGATGCTAGACAACGTACCCGGCAGCTACCCTTACACCGCAGGTACCTTTGCCTTCAAGCGCGAGGGTGAAGACCCGACCCGCATGTTTGCTGGAGAGGGTGACCCGTTTCGCACCAACACCCGCTTCAAATTGCTCAGCGAGGGCATGGCTGCCAATCGCTTATCCACCGCATTTGACTCGGTCACGCTGTATGGCAATGACCCAGGCCTGCGGCCCGACATTTACGGCAAGGTCGGCAACAGCGGCGTGAGCATTGCCACCTTGGACGACATGAAGGTGCTCTACGGTGGCTTTGATTTGTGCAGCCCGTCCACCTCGGTATCGATGACCATCAACGGCCCGGCGCCAAGCATTCTGGCGATG
This sequence comes from Burkholderiales bacterium, assembly GCA_038204335.1. Lineage (GTDB taxonomy): Bacteria > Pseudomonadota > Gammaproteobacteria > Burkholderiales > Burkholderiaceae_C > Polaromonas. Next base: position 1,728 of record JBBRDA010000087.1, on the reverse strand, counting down.
TTCATGAACACCGCGATTGACCAGAACATGGATAAGTTCAAACTGGAGAACGGCCGCGACCCAACCGCCACCGAGACCGAGAAAATCCGTGAATGGGTTCAAGAAAACGTGCGCGGTACGGTGCAGGCCGACATTTTGAAGGAAGACCAGGGCCAGAACACCTGCATTTTTAGCACCGAGTTCAGCCTGAAAGTCATGGGCGACATTGCCCAGTATTTTGTACACAACCGGGTGCGTAATTTTTACAGTGTGTCTATCAGCGGGTATCACATTGCCGAGGCAGGCGCTAACCCGATTTCACAGCTCGCCTTCACGCTGAGCAACGGCTTTACCTTTGTAGAAGCCTACCTGGCGCGCGGCATGCACATTGATGACTTTGCGCCCAACTTGTCGTTCTTCTTCAGCAATGGCATGGACCCGGAATACACGGTGATGGGCCGCGTCGCCCGCCGCATTTGGGCCGTGGCGATGAAAGAAAAGTACGGTGCCAATGAACGTAGCCAGAAGCTAAAGTACCACATTCAAACCAGTGGCCGCAGCTTGCATGCGCAAGAAATTCAGTTCAACGACATCCGCACCACGCTGCAAGCGCTGATTGCGATTTACGACAACTGCAACAGCCTGCACACCAACGCGTTTGACGAAGCCATCACCACGCCAACCGAAGAGTCCGTGCGCCGCGCGATGGCGATCCAGCTCATCATCAACCGCGAATGGGGCTTGGCCAAAAACGAGAACCCGACGCAAGGCGCTTTCATCATCGAAGAGCTGACCGAGCTGCTGGAAGAAGCTGTGCTGCAAGAGTTTGAGCGCATCGCTGAGCGCGGCGGCGTGCTGGGCGCGATGGAAACCGGCTACCAGCGTGGCCGCATCCAAGACGAGTCCATGCACTACGAAATGCTCAAACACACCGGCGAGCTGCCCATCATCGGCGTAAATACCTTTCGCAACCCGCATGGCGACGCCGTGCAAGACAAGCTGGAACTGGCCCGTTCAACCGAAGAAGAAAAGCAGAGCCAGCTCAAACGGCTGAACGAGTTTCACGCCAAACATGCCGATGGATCACCCGCCATGCTCAAACGCCTGCAAAAAGCCGTGATTGACAACGCCAACGTGTTTGAAGTGCTGATGGACGCGGTACGGGTTTGCTCACTGGGGCAGATCACCAACGCGCTGTTTGAGGTCGGTGGGCAGTATCGGCGAAATATGTAAGACTGAACAGAGCATCACATTTGCTATATTTTAAATAGCTGCTTGCGCCCGGATTCATTGGGCTCTGGCCATTTTCGACCAAGAAAAAGCGCCTCAAAAGGCGCTTTTTTGGCTATTGGAGGCCAAAGCAGGCCGCCAAATCACTCAAAACGGATCAACCGCCCTTTTTAGGACGCTTGCCAGGGTTCTTTTTGCTACGGGTCGAAGTGCCGCGCTCTAGGCTGACTTTTTGGCCGTGTGGCGACGATGTGCTGTGGCCCTTTGGTGGGATGGGCATGGGGGCGCAGATGTCGGCTTCGACTCTGATTTTTTTGGGCATGAAGGACTCCAGATGAAAATTGGGTTAACACGAGATTTTAAGCTACCCGACAGGACTGCCAGGGCTCAAGCGTAAAGCCGCTGAGGGGCATGGTGCAATACATCCATTCGCTGCACATCAGCTAGCACTCGAATGACAGGCTCTAGGGTACTTGCATAGGCAGGCATGGCATGGGCTGCAAACGAGGTGTGGGGCCA
>JBBRDA010000086.1:0-13159 GCA_038204335.1 Burkholderiales bacterium | reverse complement strand
CTTGCTAACGGCTGTGGCTATCACAGCCAATGGCGCAGCAGGCGTGACCACAGGCGATCAGGCTGGCGGCAATGGCGGGGCCATCAGCCTGACCTCAAACAACGGCATTACCCAAACAGGCGCAGTCGCAGCCAACGGCGGCAATGGCGTGAACAACGGCGCAGGCGGCAACGCCGGCAGCATCAGCATCACCAACAGCGCAGCAGGCAACGTCTCAACCGGTACCTTGACAGCCAGCACGGGCAACGCCGCAGGCACAGGCCTAGGCGGCGCAGCAGGCAGTATTAGCGTGACCAACACGGCAGCCGCAGGCACACTGGCTACTGGCGTCATCACGACCACCGGCGGCACCAAAGGCAATGGCGGCAATGTGAGCATGACCTCAAGCGCTGCGCTGTCGGCCGCCAACCTTAACGTGGGCAACGGTGTCGGCGGCAGCCTTCGAGGAAATGTGACGCTGCTTTCCGGAGGTGCGATAACGCAAGCGGGTGCCATTGTTGCGAATGTTTTAACAGCGACTACCGCAAACAATACCGGGGCCGCCATTACCTTGACCAACACTGGCAATGATGTGAATACGGTTAATCTGCAGGCTCGCAGTGGGACGACAGCCGCTGTTGGCGCGGCTAATGTCGCTGCGGCGATTCAATACACCGACTCCAATGCAGTCGCTATTTCTGGCATCAACAACGGCACCGGTGCGGGCGGCAACGTCACACTGGTGGCGGGTGCCGCCATGACTCAAACCGGCGCTGTCAAAGCCAACACATTGACGGCGCGAACAAACAACGCGACCGCAGGCACCGGTACCATCGCGCTGACCAATACCGGCAACGACGCTTCTACCGTCAACCTGCAGGCCCGCAATGGCACGGTCGCCGCGCCAGGTGCTGCAAACGCTAACAGTGCTATTCAATACACAGACGCAAATGGCTTTGCAGTTTCTGGTGTCAATAACGGGACGGGAGCCGCCGGAGCTGTCACGCTCAACGCGGGTGGTGCGGTCACGCAGACTGGCGCTATTGTCGCCAGCGGACTTGAATTGCTCGGAACGACTGGAAACTACACACTGACGAACGTCGGCAACGCTGTGACAACCTTGGCTGCAAATAGCGGGGCCATCACCTACAGCCAGGCTGGCGCGCTGGCTGTGGGTACGGTCAACACGGTTGGGGTGACATCATCTGGTGCAGTCAACATCGAAACCACGGGTGCAGCCTCTAACCTCACACTCAATCAGGCGGTCGCCTCTTCAGCCACAGGCAATGCTGTCGTCCTCAAGGCGGGTTCATCCAACGCAGCGGGCGTGGCCACGGGCGGGCAGCTCATCAACTCTGCCGGCGCAGGCGGTATCTCTGCCGTTGACGGACGCTACCTCGTTTATTCAGGCGACCCAGGCACAACCACTGAAGCTGTGACAGGCTACGGCAAGCGTTACAACGCAAATGCCAGCTTCGTACCCGCTGGTTCGGCCAGCACGTTTGTTTACCGCATTGCACCGACTGTGACCGTTACGGCAAATTCAGGAACCAAGGTTTACGATGGAGTCGCACCGACTCTGACGTTTGCCACAGTGGGCCTGATCGACGGCGACACAGCCGCAACTGCGTTTAGCGGTTCGCTCGCGCGTGCCGGTGGCAAAAACGTGCTGGGCGGAAACACGGTTTCGATTGGTTCGCTGGCAGACCAGCTAGGCTATGGTGCTACCTACAACTTAGCCGGTGCAAACTTCACCATCACCCCTGCAACGATTGCCAACGTCTCTGGAATCACGGCTGCCAACAAGGCTTTTGACGGCAATACCAGTGCCACGCTGGCAACCAACAGTGCCGCTTTTGTTGGCCGCTTCGGCAGCGACGCGCTGGTGGTTGGAAATGCCTCGGGTGTGTTCGCCAACGCTGCGGTGGGAAATGCAAAAACGGTCAACATCAGCGGCATCACACTTTTGGGGGCCGACGCGTCGAATTACGTGTTGGCCAGCACTACCGCCACCGCTATTGCCAACATTACAGCGGCACCTGCCAATACGGCGGACTTGACGGGCGAGCCGCGACTCGCCGGCGCCCTTGGGGCACCTCTGCTCCAGTACCAACAAGAAGAACAGGCGCGTTTGGCGAGAACGGGAGAGCCTAATTCGGGACAGCAGGGTAAATTTGCCGACCCCGCCGTTAAATTTGTGGGTTTTTCAAATTTAGACTTTGCATCAAATCCCTCGCCAGAGGAATGCGCGGCGAAATCGTTACCTGCAGGTTGCAACTAACTTTTCAAGCCCATAAGCGTTTAACTCAACCGCGCATCAGTGCCTCAATCTCGTTAGCCGTCACGGGCACGCCGCGTGTCATCAGTTCGCAGCCTTTTGCTGTGACCAGCGCATCGTCTTCAATCCGAATGCCGATGTTCCAGAACTCTTTGGGCACGCCTTTGGCAGGGCGCACGTAGATGCCCGGCTCAATCGTCAGGACCATGCCAGCGCGCAAGATGCGGGGCGGCTTTTTCATGACCATTTCGCCCAGTGGGTCGCGCTCTTGGCGCGCTTTGCTGCCGGGCTCGGTGTAGTCGCCGCAGTCGTGAACGTCCATGCCCATCCAGTGGCCGGTGCGGTGCATATAAAACTGCCGATACGCGCCACTTAGCAGCACATCGTCAACGCCGCCGTGTTTTTTCTTGTCGAGTAAACCGACATCCAACATGCCTTGCGCCAGCACGCGGGTGGCCGCGTCGTGCGGATCGGTAAAGCGCTTGCCGGGCTTGGTCACACTGATGGCCGCAACCTGCGCTGCCAGCACGATGTCGTACAGCGTGCGCTGGGCTGGCGTAAATTTACCGTTCGCCGGGAAGGTGCGGGTGATGTCGCTGGCGTAGCCGTCAAGTTCGCAGCCAGCGTCTATCAAGCACAAGTCGCCTGATTTGAGTTCGGTGTCAGCAGCGCGGTAATGCAAGATACAGGCATTGGCGCCAGCGGCAACGATGCTGGTGTAAGCCGGGAATTGCGAGCCATTGGATCGAAATTCGTGCAGCAACTCTGCCTCTAAGTGGTATTCACGCAAGCCGCCTTTGACCGGCTTGCGCAGCATGGCCGCGCTGGTCTGCATCGCCCGCACATGCGCACCGGCAGAGATGGCTCCGGCCCGCTTCAAGATGGCGATTTCATGCGCGTCTTTGATCAAGCGCATCTCGTCCAGCACCTTGCACAGGTCGTGCTGGCTTGTCGGGCATTCAGCGCCATAACGAATGCGCGCACGTACTTTGCCCAGCCAGCCGTCCACCTGAGTTTCCAGGCCCTTGTGGGTCGCAAACGGAAACCACACGGCCGCCTGGTTGGTCAGCAGCCCGGGCATTTTTGCATCCAGATCATCCACGCTGAAAGCCTCATCAACGCCTAGCGCCTGAACCGCCGCTTTGGAGCCCAGACGGATACCGTCCCAAATCTCGCGCTCCATGTCTTTGGGGCGGCAGAGCAGGGTAGTTTTGCCGTTCGAGTCGATCAACAGCCAGCCGCCCGGCTCGGTAAAGCCTGTCAGGTAATAAAAATAGCTGTCGTGACGATACGGGAAGTCGCTGTCGCGGTTGCGAGGTGCTTCGGGTGCCGTGGGTAACAAAGCGATGCCACCGCCGGCGGCTTTCAGGGCTTTGGCGACAGTTGCACGGCGTTTTTGATAAACAGTCAGGGTCATAAAAATCAGCTCTTTGATCTATTCGAAAGTACACCAGCTAACAGGACATTGAGAACTTCATTGATGGGATTGCCTTGTTTAATAGCTTCACGCTTCAGCAGTTCTTTATTGCTATCGTTAATTTGAAGTCGCGGATAAGTTTCAGGAAAAGCCCAAGTACAGGTGTAGCAATTTAACTCGCAACCACGGCATTGTGTGCTTTTAATGTTGTTGCATTCATCGCACAGTGGCTGCCAATTTTCGAGTTCATTTGAACCATCGCGTGTTCGTGGAATTTTATGATCTTGATTCAATCTCACTTCGTTCGAGTCTTTCGCGCACACGGCACACCTGTGGCCGTATTTTGTAAGGAGCCCGCGCCAGGTTTCAGCGGGCAATTTACTTCTTGGCGTACGCTTAACTGTGAGAGAGGTTGAAACCAGCTGGTAGCGCACACCTTCTTTCACTATGCACAGAAACCCCTCTTCACCTTGCAACTCCCGCATCCTTCGAAACGGATCTTTGTAAGGTTTTTCACCTGTTTGTGCTTGAAAGCTGTCTATCGCCGCACGAATTTGATCTTGCGTAACTATTGGGCCAGGAATGCCGTGCCCCACCGGCCACAACGTTTGCAGGATGACGTCGTATTTTTCTCTGTTGCCCACTGACGGGTTTACAAAACTTTCTTTTGCTTTGGCCAGCCACGCAATACGCGCTTGCGGGTTAACATTCAAACTCGTACTTGGCGCAACCAGCGCAGCCATTTTGGCTTTTGTAAATCTTGTTGCGTTCATAATTTAACTGTATATATAATCAGTACTGTGAGAAAAATCAATTTTGCGTCGTTTTTTGCAGGCATAGGCGGCTTTGACCTTGGGTTTGAGCGCGCGGGCTTTCAGCCAGTCATGCAATGCGAGATCGATCCCTATTGTCAGGCTGTTTTAAAAAGGCATTGGCCAGAGGTTCCAATTCATGGTGACATCCAAACGATCAATGCGACAACTATCCCTCAAGCTGACGTCTGGACAGCTGGCTGGCCCTGTCAAGACCTCAGCAACGCGAACACGAAAAGGGAAGGTCTCAAGGGAAAAAGAAGTGGATTGTTTTTTGACTTTTCAGAACTTGCTAGAACTTGCCGCCCGACGTGGTTGGTCCTCGAGAATGTCGCAGGTCTCTTATCTGCCGAGCAAGGAACCGCTCTTGAGGCAGTTGTCGACGAACTTGAAGAGATCGGGTATTTGGGGGGGTGGTTCTCGTTTAACACTCTCGACGCGGGCTTGCCACAAAACCGCGAAAGAGTTTTCATTGTTGCAACTTATCAGTCGGACCGTGCCTACCAGTTCCTTACTCACGGCGGCAGCGTGTTTGGGGATTCTGCGTCGAGAAGAGAGAGCAGGAAGGTCAGTCGATCCCCATTTTCAAAAAGCTTTATCGGAGACTCTCCGCTTTTGGTCCAGCGTCGCGGAGGTTTCGGGTACACCATGGCAAAAAGTATCAGCCCCACGCTTCGCGCCCAAACTGGAAAGCATCAAGGCGGCCATACAGACAGACCAGTTTTATGTGGCCAGAAACTTGAGCTGGAACGAATGCGAGGCACTGATGGGGTTCCCAGAGGGCTGGACGGTCGCAGAGGGAGATTCATTGGCAACTCAGTTTCCCCTGTCATAGCTGAGTGGATAGCTAGAAGAATTGCTTCCATTGAGCGAGAGGTTGAGATTCGGGAAAGTCGAATGGAGGATGAATTACCAGCCACAGCAAGTGATGCTTCTGTTGTCAAGGCAGAACCTAAATTTTGCTGACTAGGATGGAGTCGGGCCAATGTTCAATTCTGCCAAACGTTCAGGGGTGCCGACATCCGTCCACGCGCCGTCATACAGCTCAGCCGACACCTGGTGATTGTCCATCGCAGCCCGCAGCAGGGGTGCTAGTGGGGCCTTGATGCCTTGCGGGTTGCCAAACGGCAGCGCATCAAAAAAGGCCTTGCGGTACAGCGCAATGGTACTGAAGGTCAGGCGGGTTTGCTGGCCGTCTGCGGGCACATTCAAGGCTTGCCCATCAGCGCTCAGGCCAAAATCGCCCTTTAAATTGTGGGTCGGGTTAGGGACCAGCCACAGGTGAGCCAGCTTGCCGCTGGCAGAAAACCGGTCAACCGCGTTTTGGGTAAAAGCAAACCCGGGCGTGAAAACATCACTCGCCAGCACCCAAAAAACATCGCCGAGCAGCGGCAGAGCGCGTGCCACACCGCCCGCAGTCTCTAATGCAGCGCCAAAGTCAAGCCCCTCATGTGAATATGAAATTGATAGCTGCTTGCGCCCGTATTTATTGGCCTCAAGGCCGATTTGATGCTCAAAATGCGCTGGAATCTGCTGCCCCAGCCAGTCGGTGTTGATGACCAGACGGGTAAAGCCGCCGTCGGCCAAAGCCTGCACATGCCAGTCAATCAGTGCACGGCCGCGCACCTGCAAAAGCGGCTTGGGTGTGCTGTCGGTCAGCGGGCGCATGCGCTGGCCGCGTCCGGCGGCCAAAATCAGGGCTGGGATGGTCATAGGGCCCCAATTATGGCTGTTTTTGGGTGTCAAACAGCCCTAAAAGTCAATCAATACGGGCGCAAGCAGCTACTGAATATGTAGCGAATTTGAGAAGCGGTGCAGCGCAAAACGCATCCCGTAAAATCATGGATTACCCCAACACCCCACTTTTCTGGATTCCAACCGATGGCTGACAACACTTCTACCTTGATGGCCAACGCCATTCGTGCGCTGGCGATGGATGCCGTACAAGCTGCCAACTCTGGCCACCCCGGCGCGCCTATGGGCATGGCTGATATGGCGGTTGCGCTGTGGGGTGGCCACCTCAAGCACAGCCCGCACAACCCGCATTGGTTTGACCGGGATCGTTTTGTTTTGTCCAACGGCCACGGCTCGATGTTGATTTATGCGCTGCTGCACCTGACGGGTTACGCGCTGCCTATGAAGGAGCTGAAAAACTTTCGCCAGTTGCACAGCAAAACGCCCGGCCATCCTGAAGTGGACGTGACGCCCGGTGTTGAAACCACCACCGGCCCTCTCGGCCAAGGCTTGACCAATGCGGTCGGCATGGCGCTGGCTGAAAAGCTGCTCGCCAAAGAGTTCAACCGTGAAGGCCACACCGTGGTGGACCATCACACCTATGTTTTCATGGGTGACGGCTGCTTGATGGAGGGTATCAGCCATGAAGCTGCCGCGCTCGCAGGCGCGTGGCGCCTGGGCAAGCTGGTGGCGCTTTATGACGACAACGGCATCAGCATTGACGGCAAAGTTGCGCCCTGGTTTATCGACAACACGCCGCTGCGCTTTGCCGCCTACGGCTGGAACGTCATCGGCCCAATTGATGGGCATGATGCCGCGGCCGTGTCTACAGCGATCGCTGCTGCAAAAGCAGCACTAGAGAACAAGCCCACGTTGATTGTTTGCAAAACCCACATCGGAAAAGGCAGCCCGAACCGTGCCAACACCGCCAAGGCGCATGGCGAGCCACTCGGTGCAGAAGAAATCAAGCTCACCCGCGAAGCACTCGACTGGCCGCATGCGCCGTTTGAAATGCCAGACGACGTGCGCCACGCCTGGGACGCCAAAGCCAAAGGCCTAGTGGCCGAGGCGGCATGGGACGCCAAGTTTGCTGCGTACAAAACCGCGTACCCAGACTTGGCGCTAGAGCTGACCAGGCGCATGAAGGGCGACTTGCCCAAGCACTTTGACCAACTTGCTGTTGACACGATTTTGGGTGCACACAGCAAAGCTGAAACGGTCGCTTCGCGCAAAGCATCGCAGCTCGCGCTTGAAGCCTTTACCGCAGGCCTGCCAGAAATGCTGGGCGGCTCGGCAGACTTGACCGGCTCGAACCTGACCAACACCAAGTCAACGCCCAGCCTGCGTTTTGACATGAACGGTGAAGTTGTTTTAACGTCAAATGCCGAAGGCGCTGGCAAAGGCTTGAGCGAGATAGGCCGCCACATCAACTACGGCGTGCGCGAGTTCGGCATGGCCGCCATCATGAACGGCGTGGCGCTGCATGGCGGCTATATTCCCTATGGCGGTACATTTTTGACGTTTAGCGACTACAGTCGCAACGCCATCCGCATGGCTGCGCTGATGAAACTGCACGTCATCCACGTCTTTACCCACGACAGCATTGGCCTAGGCGAAGATGGCCCGACCCACCAGTCGATTGAACATGCAGCCAGTCTGCGTTTGATTCCAAACCTAGACGTTTGGCGTCCCGGCGACACGGCTGAAACTGCCGTGGCTTGGGCCGTGGCTTTGCAAAACAAAAGCAAGCCGACCGCCTTGCTGTTAAGCCGTCAGAACTTACCGTATGCGCCTAAAGACGACCTGGGCCAGATCAGCAAAGGCGCATATGTGCTGTCTGAGCCAAGTGAAGTCGGGTTGAATAAAAAAGCTCAGGCGGTCATCATCGCCACCGGCTCTGAAGTTCAATTGGCATTGAAGGCGCAAGAGCTGCTGGCGACTTTCAAAATCGCTGTGCGCGTGGTGTCCATGCCCAGCAACACGACGTTTGACAAGCAAAAGACCGCGTATAAAACCGAAGTGCTGCCTGAAGGTATCCCCCGCATCGCCGTTGAGATGGGCGTGACCGACGGGTGGTGGAAGTATGGCTGCGCTGCGGTGGTCGGTATCGACACCTACGGCGAGTCAGCGCCGGCGCCTATGCTGTTCAAGCATTTTGGGTTTACACCTGAGAACGTGGCGAACACTGTGCGCAAGGTGCTCAAGAAGTAATCCAGTCAATCCGTATTTTTAACCTCAACAGAAAAGACATCATGGCAATCAAAGTAGGCATCAATGGTTTCGGTCGTATTGGGCGCAACGTCCTTCGCTCGGCAGTTCAGAACTTCAGCGATATTGAAATCGTTGGCATCAACGACCTGCTGGAGCCTGACTATTTGATGTACATGCTGCAATATGACTCGGTGCATGGCCGCTTCAAGGGGGACGTATCGGTGGAGGGCAACACCTTGATCGTTAACGGCAAGAAAATTCGTTTGACGCAAGAGCGCGACCCGGCTGCATTGAAGTGGAACGAAGTCGGCGCTGACGTGGTGCTGGAATGCACGGGCCTTTTCTTGGACAAAGCATCAGGTGAAAAGCACCTGGCCGCTGGTGCGAAGAAAGTGATTTTTTCAGCACCGTCAAAAGACGACACACCGATGTTTGTCTACGGCGTGAACGACAAGACCTATGCAGGCCAAGCGATTATTTCAAACGCGTCCTGCACCACCAACTGCCTGGCTCCAGTAGCCAAGGTGCTGAACGACAAATGGGGCATCAAGCGCGGCCTGATGACGACAGTCCACGCTGCTACCGCCACGCAAAAAACTGTGGACGGCCCGAGCAACAAAGACTGGCGCGGCGGGCGAGGCATTTTAGAGAACATCATTCCATCATCCACAGGCGCAGCCAAAGCCGTGGGTGTGGTGATTCCCGAGCTGAACAAAAAGCTCACCGGCATGTCGTTTCGCGTGCCAACGTCTGATGTGTCGGTGGTGGACTTGACCTGCGAGCTAAACAGCGCTGCCACCATGGCAGAGATTTGCGCCGAAATGAAGGCGCAAAGCCAGGGCGCGCTAAAAGGCATCCTCGGCTATACCGAAGACAAAGTGGTTGCCACCGACTTCAGGGGCGACACCCGCACATCGATTTTTGATGCCGATGCATCGATTGCGCTTGACAGCACCTTCGTCAAAATCGTCGCTTGGTATGACAACGAATGGGGTTACTCCAACAAGTGCCTGGAGATGGTTCGCGTCGTGGCGAAGTAGTCTGCCCAGCTCCGAAAAAGGCGCCTGAGGGCGCTTTTTTATGTCCTATCCGGGTGTTGAACGGTCTGGCCGCATGACCGCAAACATACCCAGTGCCAGCAGCGCCAAAGCTGCTGCCAACAAAAATGCACTGGTCGGGTTCAGCAGCCACAGCGCTCCCGCTATCAACGAGGCGGGCAAATACACCACCCCGGTGACCAGGTTGTACAGGCCAATGGCCGACGCGCGTTGCTCCGCTTGCATGTCCGCAATAAATGCCTTGTTTTGTGCCTCGTCAATCGCGTAAAAAAAGCCGTACAGCACAAACAAAACCAGCACCTGCCATTTAGCGCTGGCAAACGCAAAGCCTAGGCTCATCAGGGCATAGGTGGCGTAGCCCAGCATGATCATGCGCGGCCTGCCAACGCTGTCGCTGAGTCGGCCAATCAGCGGTGCCGCGATCACGCAGGCAACGTTGAACAGCGCGTAAAGCAACACCGTGTCAGTGATGGAAAAGCCCACGCTGTGCGCCCGCAGCAGTAAAAAACCAAAGCTGAAGTAGGCCAGCGAGAACACACCCGCAGTCATCAAATAGCGCTTAAAGGCCGGACTCAGCAGCTTGATGGTTTCAACCATGCTTTGTCTTGTCCGCTCTGGTGCGGGTTGGTCTTTGATCAACGTCAGTGCCACGATGGCGAGCACCGCGGGCACCAGGGCCACCCAAAACAAAATGCGGTAGGTCGATTCGCCATCGCCGAGCCAGCGCAGCAGGCCATAGGCTATCAGCGGCCCGAGCACAGCGCCGGATCTGTCCAGTGCCTTGTGGACGCCAAAGGCGTAGCCCCGTTTGGCAGTGCCCGCCACACCGGCCAGCCAGGCGTCGCGCGGCGGGCCACGAAAGCCCTTGCCCAGTCGCTCAATAACTCTGAAGACGGCCAGACCAGTTACGCTGCTGCTGATCAGCAGAATCACTTTGGCCAAGGTTGAAAAGCCGTAGCCCGCCAACGTAAACAGCTTACGTTTGCCGCTGCGGTCAGACAGCCAGCCGGCGTAGTAGTTGAGTGACGAGGCAGAGAAATCCGCCAGTCCTTCTATCAGACCCAGCAACGCGGCAGAAGCTCCGGCGATGGTGGTGAAAAAGATCGCGAAGACCGAAAAAACCATTTCGGAGCTCAGGTCCGTCAAAAAACTCACCAGACCGAGTTTGACCACGTCCGGGTGCACGCCAAGCCTGTGGCTCAGTCTTTTGCCAGGCTGGGCAGTGGTGGGTGGCTTTTTGCCTTCGGCAGGATCGGCTGACATGTGGCTTTTCATTCTAGGCTTGCCATCGCCGAGCCTTTTTGCCTTTGCGCAGCGCATGGGCGTAGTCCGCTACCGTGACAAAGCATCGAAAATTAAGCAATGCACGCGCGGGCTGTTATGGTGGTGCCCAACCCGCCATGCAAAACGGACCCCTACCACTGCCGCTTAGACTCCAGCTACAGAGCGCTGGGGTTTGTTATGTGATGACCGATTCTGGTCTGCACGTTGGCAATCTCAAGCTGATTGGCGGTGCCTGGAAGTTCAAGGCGATTGGCTATGACGCTTCTGGGCAGCTCGTCCCCGGCGGTGGGCCTTTGACCGACAGACACAACAGCATCTTCGCCGAGCTCGATGAGACCGACGTAAACCGTGTTTTAGGCGAAAGCCGTTAAACCCCCGTTTCTAGGCTGCTTTTAGGTGTCAAATAAGGCTTCAGACCAATAATCACGGGCGCAAGCAGCTACTAAATCAGTAGCAAAATATGCCTGATCCGATGACGTTGCAGTCGGTAGACGACTTTGATCCGCCGGGTCAGGTTTAGATCTGGCGCCCCACCACTGACCAGCCTGCCTGCTGGTTACTTTTGTTGTTCTCGTATTCCCACGCCGTCCCGCATCTGTCGCACAGGTAGCTGGTGATCGTGATCAGTTGGCCTTTGCGCAGCTCTTGGCGGTTGCCGCGTTGTAGCAATTCGGCATGGCCAGGTGCACGCCGCCAGTTGCGCTGAATACCCGAGCAGGGCTCGCAAAGCGTTGTTTTCTTCGCGTCGGCTTCAGGTTTTTGAGGCGCGGCTGGGTTCTGGTTTTCGGTCATAGCCCCCTATTGTCGCTGCTGCATAGGCAGCTAGAGCATTTCAGCGCTTTTGCAATAACGCACCCAGCATGCCCATCAGGTCACCTGAGTTGCCCAAGCCACCAGCTGGCGCCTCACCATGCGGCGTCAGCTTGTCAATCAGGCCAGGCAGCATGCTAGCTAGTGAACCTGCAGCTTCGCCCTGACTGACGCCCATTTTGCTGGCCAGGTCCGATAGCGTGTCAGTTCCGAGTGCGTTTGTCATTTGGTCACCGGTCACTGCTTGGTTCTCGCCGCTACCGACCCACGATTTGGCAGCCTCCCCCAAACCAGCTTGCTGAAACTTAGCCATCAAGCCGCCCAAGCCGCCTTGCCCGCCATGGTTGCTTAGCATGCCAGCAATGGCTTGAAGCATTTGCGGATTGCTCGCAACCATGCCTAACAGGCCGCCAATGCCGCCTAATCCCCCCAAGCCGCCGCCGCTGCCTGCCTGTGCCTGCTGCCCGCCGGTAACTGCGCCCAATACTGAATCAAGTAAACCCATCATCAACCCCTTGTTTTGAAATGCATAAACCACACAGTTATGAATTTTGCGGCCTTCCTTGTCGCAAAGCAAGCCACAAAAGTAACCCCCCGGTCATGCACAGCGGCACCAAAGAGCCAAGGTTCAGCAGCCTCCAGCCTTGGGTTGTGACCAACACGCCTGATGTCAGCGACGAAACGGCCAGCGTCGCAAAAACGCAAAAATTAAGCGCACCCTGGGCCTTGTCTTTTTCCTCTGGGCTGTAAGCTGTTGTAGCCAATGTGGTCGCTGATGTGAACAGGAAATTCCAGCCTAAGCCCAGCAAAAATAAGGCCAGCAAGAACTGCTGAAATTCAACCCCCGACAGGGCAATCAGAACGCACGCCACATTCAGCGCCAGCCCAACAGCCATGATGGGCAGCGTGCCAAAGCGCTTGATCAGATGCCCGGTGAAAAACCCCGGTGCAAACATGCCAATCACATGCCATTCCAGCACCCAGGCTACGTCAGAAAACGGCAGGCCGCAAACTTGCATGGCGATCGGGGTGGCGGCCATCAATAGGTTCATCACGCCGTAGCCCAAAGCGCCGGCTGCAGCCGCCACAATAAATACCGGTTGGCGCATGATTTCACCCAGCGGTCTGCCGCCGCTTGCCGCAGTTTTGGGAGGTGCTGGCGGAAAATTGACATACGCCAACAGCCCCATGGCCAGCAATGCCACCACCGCTAGCGCCAGGTACGCGCCCGCAAAAGGTGCGTCTGTCAGGCTGCGGGTTTGGGATGCTAAATTGGGCCCCAGCACGGCACCCAAAAGGCCGCCAGCCATCACCAGCGAGATGGCTTTTTCCTTAAAAGCGGGCGCTGCCAATTCTGCTGCGGCAAAGCGGTACAACTGCGCATTGGCGTTGTAATAACCCGCCACAACGGTGGCTACCACCAGCAGCCAAAAGTTTTTGCTGTACACGGCATAGCAGCAGAGCAAGGCTGAAAGTACCGCCACCGCCAGGCCGAGCTGGAACGACACCCTGCGCCCAAACCGGCTTTGCGTCTGGCTTACCAGCACGGTTGACAGGGCTCCCCCCACGACATAAG
>JBBRDA010000085.1:0-13472 GCA_038204335.1 Burkholderiales bacterium | reverse complement strand
GCTTCTAAAAACCCGTCGAGAGCAATGATTTGATGCCAATTCGGCCTCTAGCGCAGGTACTGAGCGCGCCACCAGCTACTAAAAGCATAGCGCCGGGTTTGCTGCTGGCAGCGGTCGGGTCGATTGCTTTCAGCGGCAAGGCCATCATCGTCAAGCTGGCCTACCGCTACGGGGTTGATGCGGTCACGCTCATCATGCTGCGCATGTTGTTTGCGCTGCCATTTTTTGCCGTCATGGCCTGGTGGGCCAGTCGCGGCAAGCCACCGCTTTCAAGGGGGGATTGGTTGGGCGTTTTGGGTCTGGGCTTTACGGGCTACTACCTGGCCAGCTTTCTGGACTTTGCCGGGCTGGCTTACATCAGCGCATCGCTGGAACGACTAATTTTGTACCTGAACCCCACATTGGTCATGCTGCTCGGGCTGGTGCTTTACAAACGCCGCATCACCGGCCTGCAACTGTTGGGCATGGGGATCAGTTATTGCGGTGTGGTGTTGGTTTTTGGGCATGAAATTGCGGTGCAGGGTGTCAACGCACGGGGAAGCGCCGCCTGGGGCGCGCTGTTGGTTTTTCTGAGCGCTGTCAGTTACGCGATTTACCTGGTCTACAGCGGGGAGTTGGTCAAACGCCTGGGCGCTCTGCGCTTGGTTGGGTTGGCCACCACTGTGGCTTGTTTGCTCTGTATTGCCCAGTTCGTGGTGCTCCGGCCATTCAGTGCTGCGCTGGTAGCGCCTGAAGTGGTCTGGCTGTCATTGCTGAACGCCACTGCCTGCACCGCTGCCCCAGTCTTGATCGTGATGATGGCCATTGAGCGCATTGGTGCGGGCGCGTCTGCGCAAATCGGCATGGTCGGACCAATGTCCACCATCTTGATGGGTGTGCTGATACTGGGCGAGCCGTTTACCCTGTGGGTAGCCGCCGGGACGGCGCTGGTGATTGCAGGAATCTTCGTATTTACCCGCCGCCAAGGATAGAAAAAGTCAGTTTTTTCCGGGGACAGCCGTCTGCAAATTGGATCCACCTGTCGTTGCAGCGAGCCGTTGCAGGCGTTGGGCAATCGTTAATGGCGCCTGACCAGAATACCTGTCGAGCCGATTGCCCATGGACAGCTCTAGTTGGTTTAGCCGCAGTTGTGCCGGGGGATGGGTGCTCAGCGACAGGCTAAAAAGGGCATCGTCAGGGGTAGCAGAGCGAAGTTGTTGCAACACGCCGACCAGACCGTAAGGGTCAAACCCGGCGCGTGCTGCCAGCGCTACACCGTTGCGGTCGGCCTCCAGCTCATCGCCTTGATCCAGTCCCTTGGTGTACATGTTGCGGCCCAGCGCCAGCAACTGGCCAGACACCAGGCCGCCCAGATCGCTTTTAAGCTGGGAACTGATCGCCTGCGTCAACAGGCCAGCCCGCGCTGCCTTGTTCAGCGAGATCAAATGGTGCTTTGAGGTGACATGGATGATTTCATGCGCCAAAATGGCCGCCAGCTCGGACTCATCTGCAACCCGTTCCATCAATCCCCTAGTGACATAAATGTAGCCGCCTGGGGCGGCAAACGCATTGAATCCGGGGTCGTCCAGCACGCCGAACGTCCAGGGCAAATCTGGCCGGGAAGATTGCAGGCTGATCCAGCGGCCCAGCTGGTTCACGTAGCGTTGCATCGCCATGTCCAGCAGCAGAGGTTTGGTGCCCAACAGCATGGCGCTGAGCTGCTGGCCGATCTGGATTTCGCGTGGCTCGTCAATCTGGTCGATCGACTGCGACAACAGTTGAAACAAGTCCCCCCCAGCTCTGCCCGGTGTTGCTGCCGCTGGCGCAAGCGCATTGCCGAGCAAAGCGCCAGCCAGCCCACCCGCAGGCGCTGCGGGTGCGGCGGCCTGCCCAGCCCCCAACATCGACTGGAACAGATTCAACACTTTGGCTGCATCCTGCGCCTGTGCCATAGGCACGATCAAGCAGATCAAAGAAGCTAGCAGGCCGGAGATGACATGCTGTTTCATTGGTTCACCTCAGGCAAAGGGAGTGGGTCGACAGTACGGGTTACCAGCGATGCCGCAGAGCCAAACTGGCGTGCCTGCGCTGCATTGACCCGAAGCGACTCCACCTGAGTGACTGCCGCAAGGTTGGGTTGGGCATTGTTCAGGTTCTCGGCCCCCAAACCGCGTATGCCCAACGTGGAAGTTGCCACGTTGCTACCCGGTGCCTGGCCGCTGCCCCGGTTGAAAAAATTGGTGATGCCGCGCAAGGCACTGGTGCCCGCATTGCCAGTCGATGTGCTCGCGCTGGCCGATGAGGTCACATCAAACATGTGAACCCAACCTTGGGTGTTGTCAGGGGCGCTCACCTTGATCCATGCGCCCTGCTTTTCACCCAGGCGCACCACTGAAGTCTGTAGCGTCAAAGGCATCACACTGCGCGATGACTCGCTGGGTGCCTCTCGCAGTTGGGCGGCGCGTTTGATCTGCACAGTTTCCCCTTGGGCCGGGGCTTGCGCCCAGACAGTGGTGCTGAACAAGAGCGCTGCGCACAATGCCAGATACGTCGGTCGTGGTGATTTTCTCAGTATCATGGCTCAGCTCCGTAGATGATGGAATCAACCAAGGAATTATTATGGATTTGGGTATCGAAGGCAAATGGGCGCTGGTGTGCGGTGCCAGCAAGGGTTTGGGTCTGGGCTGCGCAGAAGCACTGGTGGCCGAAGGCGTAAATGTGGTGATTGTCGCGCGTGGTGCTGAAGTTCTTGAACAAGCTGCTGCACATTTGATAGCTGACTGTGCAGGAAATTCGGGTGCTAGCGTTCATTTTGTTGCGGCAGACATCACCACGGTTGAAGGCCGGGCAGCGGTGTTTGCCGTGCGCAAGGACTTTGACATTGTTGTGACCAACGCGGGTGGACCGCCGCCGGGCGACTTTCGCAGTTGGGAGCGTGACGCCTGGATCAAAGCGATTGATGCCAACATGCTCACGCCGATTGAACTCATCAAGGCGACCGTTGACGGCATGGCAGCGCGGGGTTTTGGCCGCATCGTCAACATCACATCAAGTGCCGTCAAGGCGCCGATCGATATCTTGGGACTTTCCAACGGGGCGCGCAGCGGTTTGACCGGCTTCGTGGCGGGTGTGTCTCGCAGCAAACTCGCTGCCAGCGGCGTAACCATCAACAATTTGCTACCTGGCGCGTTTGAGACGGATCGCCTGAAAACCACCATGAAAGGCGCGGCTGAAAAGTCGGGTCAGTCGATGGACGCCGTGATGGACGCACGCCGCAAGACCATCCCCGCTCAGCGTTTTGGCAATCCGCAAGAGTTTGGCGCTATCTGCGCGTTTTTGTGCAGCACCCACGCCGGCTACATGACGGGGCAAAACGTTCTGGCCGACGGTGGCGCTTACTCGGGAACTTACTGACGATACTGTCAAGAGGCTTGACTAAACTCACAGAATCCCTTTACTTTGACCTGCAAGGACACACCATGATGCCAAGCCGCATATTTATTCAGTCGTTAAAAGTTACGGCTTTGATCGCCGCGCTGGCGAGTGTGTTGCCGCTGCTAGCTCAAGACCTTAACTTGTCTGCAGCCGACATACAAGCAAGATGGGTCGGGAAAACCGTCGTCGTCGTGCCCGCCGCAGGTCCGCTGATGGGTAAAACCTTGCTCCTACAGCTCAAGGCCAATGGCTATGCGCTGTTGAGCGGGGCATTTCAGGACACCGGAGTCTGGCGGTTGTCAGATCAGGGCTACTGTGTTGCCTGGACAAAAATCCGTGGTGGCGAGGAAGGATGCCAGACTGTCGTGGTCAAAGCTGGCCAGACGCAAGTTATCAATGCCAACGGGTCTTTAAACAGCACAGTGACCGAAGTGCGCTGAGCCTGGGACGTCGGTCCAGGCACGATTGGTGAAAGCTTTCTTTGCCCCATGGCAATCTTGAAAGTGGCTTTCCCTGTCACCTTTCAACGCCGGCTCGAGACCACAATTCCGCCTGCAATCAACATAAAGGCCGCAGCGTGATATAGCTGGGGCAACTCGCCTAAAAACGCCGTCGAAAGCACGGCTGCAAACAGCGGCGTTAAGTTGGAGAAAAAGCCGGCAATCGCTGGCCCCACCCGCTGCACGCCCAAGCCATAGCAGCGGTAGGCCAAAACGGCTGGGCCCAGCGCGACGTAGACCAGTGCGGCGATCAATGGCCAACCCCAACTGATGTTGGCGTCAAACAACGCCCATTCGCCCCCCGCTAGAGCGCCTGACCAAACCAGACCAAAAACCATCTGCGCCATCAAAAATGCCGCCCAGTCGCTTCTGATTTCGGGTGCATCTTTCGGTTGACTCAAAATCCAGCTGTAAAACGCCCAGGCAACTGTGGCCAGCACCATATAAAAGTCGCCAGACACAAACTGGATATTGGCAAGCCACGCAAGATGACCGCGCGACAAAACCACCAGCACGCCGGTCATCGACAGCACTGCACCCAGCACCTGCCGCCGGGTAACGCGCTGCCCAAAAAATAGCGCACCCGTGGCCAGCATCCACATTGGCATGCTTGCGCCCACCAGCGTGACATTTAAGGCTGTGGAAGTGTGCAGCGCCAAGTACATCAAGGCGTTGTAACAGCCCACGCCAAGAAGGCCGAGGACGGCGTACCGCTTCCAGTTTGTCCAAACGCTGCTCTGTGGCTTAAGCACCTGCCAAGTCAAGGGCAGCAAAATCGCGAAGGCAATGAGCCATCTGAAAAAATTAAGCGTCATGGGTGGAATCAGGTCCGCCACAGCACGGCCCACCACCGCATTAGCTCCCCAAAGCAGCGGGGGTACAGTCAAAAGCAGGGCTGTGTGCAGATTAAGGCGTTGATTCATAGGCAGAACTTTAACAAGCGTGGCAACATGGCAGCTGTGATTCAAAAAAATTATTTATTTCCCAGAAAGAAAAAACAACCATGACCACTCAAACCTCCAAAGCCATTCGTATCGACCAGCCCGGCGGCCCCGAGCAACTCAAATTGGTAGATGTGCAAGTTGGCGAGCCCGGCGCTGGCGAAATTCGTATTCGTCACAAAGCTGTTGGTTTGAACTACATCGACGTTTACCAGCGCACCGGCATGTACCCGTTTGCCATGCCTTTGCAGCTGGGTATGGAGGCCTCCGGCGTGGTCGAAGCGGTAGGCGAGGGCGTGACTCACCTGCAAGTGGGCGACCGCGTCGCTTATGCCAGCGCGCCTCCCGGCAGCTACTGCGAGCTGCGCGTGATGCCCGCCAAAACGGTGTGCAAGTTGCCCGACGCGATCAGCTTTGAAACTGGCGCGGCGATGATGCTCAAAGGCCTGACAGTGCAGTACCTGTTGCGCCGCACCCAGCCGCAAGGTGGGTTGCAAGCCGGTGACCATGTGTTGTTTCATGCGGCTGCCGGGGGTGTCGGCTTGATCGCTTGTCAGTGGGCCAAAGCGATGGGTTTGCAGCTCATTGGCACGGCTGGGTCTGACGAAAAGTGTGAACTGGCTAAATCACACGGCGCCGCGTTCACCATCAATTACGCCAAGGAAGACTTTGTCGCGCGGGTCAAAGAGATCACCGGCAGTAAGGGTGTGAAAGTGGTTTACGACTCGGTTGGTAAAGATACGTTTGTGAAGTCTCTTGACTGCCTGCGTCCGTTTGGGCTGCTGGTCAATTTCGGCAATGCGTCCGGCAAGGTGGAGCCGCTGGACATTGGCTTGTTGGCGGGCAAGGGTTCGCTTTACGTGTCGCGGCCAACCCTTTTTACCCACATCGCCACCCGGGAGACCACGCAGGAAATGGCCGATGATTTGTTTGCCATGGTGACCAGCGGCAAAGTCAGCATTCCCATCGACCAGCGTTTTGCATTGGCTGATGTAGCACAAGCGCATCGCTCGCTCGAAGCCCGCAAGACCACGGGCTGCACGGTGATCACCCTTTAGGGCGATGGCCGCAGCGCTTGATGCTGACTGGCTACGCCAGCTGCGCGCCAGTGCCAACACGCCGCCCCTCAAGGCGCGCGTGCCGCTGTGGGCCGGGGAGTCAGCTATTGGCTCGGTTGAACCTGATTTTTTAGATCAAAAAGCCCTGCAGACCTTTTTTGACGGGCGTGAGAAGCTCCTAATAAAAGAGCAACCCTCGACTCTTGGCTGGCGCTTGCTGGGTGATGTCACTACCAGCTTGAACCAGCTTGCCAAAGCGCTGAACAGCGCAAATCTGGGCGGCGCCTGGCGCGGCGAGCAACTCTCTGTGCACGACCAGTTCGGGCACCTCAAAGGCACAGTGGAGCGCGCGGCAGTCCGGCCGCTGGGCATCGCGACCCAAGCCGTGCATTTGGCCGCCCGCACTGCTGATGGTCGCCACTGGGTGCAGCAACGCGCGTTAAACAAGTCCAATGACCCCGGGCTTTGGGACACGTTGATGGGCGGCATGGTTTCCAGCGCCGAGACCATTGAAAGCGCACTCGAGCGTGAAACCTGGGAAGAAGCCGGGCTCAAACTTGGTCATCTACAAAACCTGGCGCGTGGCGGGGTACTTGAAATTCGCCAACCCGCCAGAGACGGCAACGGCTCGGGTTATGTGGTGGAAGACATCGACTGGTACACCTGCACCGTGGCCAATGGTGTCGTGCCCGTCAACCAAGACGGCGAGGTGGCCCAATTTCGCCTGATGACTGACGATGAGGTCATCATGGCGATGCGGCGCGGAGAATTCACGACTGAGGCAACTTTGATATTGCTAGAGGTAATGGGCCTTGTTTAGCCTAAATCGCCATTAATCAACCAGCGCTGACTGCCGCAACCGGTTTGGAGCTAACGCACCGGCGGAATCTAGTATGGGATACGCAATCGAACATATGTGCGAATTGATGCGCTTGAGCTCGCTGATCAGGTCAATGTGCAGTGAGCTGGTCTCTAGGCTTTGAACGGTGTTGGCGCTCAGGCGAGTCAAGTGGCTGGTAGCGTACGCCCGTTCCAGGTCACGAAAACGGGCTTTTTCTTCCAGCAGCTTCTGCGCGTCACGCAGATTGCCATTTAAAAAGACACTCATGCCCAAGCGCAAGTTGTCGATCAACCTTTCGTGCAGCTCGGTGATCTCCAGCATCCCGGCTTCTGAAAAGTGACGCCCAGGCTTGATTTTTTTATCTTCAATATCGATTAACACGCGCTCGATCGTGTCGCCAATCTGCTCCATATTAATGACAAAACTGATGATATCTGTCCAGCGGCGGGCCTCATCTTCGGCCAGCGCCTCGCGCGATATTTTGGTCAAGTAATACTTGATGGACGAATAGAGTTCGTCCACCGTGTCATCCAGCTTGCGGAGCTCTTCAGCCAGCTTCAGATCGTCTTTTTTAATAACCTCCAGAATACCGCGCAGCATCGTTTCAACCACATCGGCTTGGTGCATGGCTTCTCTTGCAGCACAGGAAATAGCCAGTGACGGGGTAGCCAGGGCGGATGCATCTAGGTGTTGGGGGCGGCCATGTGCCGCCGACTTGACGGGTTTGGGCAGCAGTTTTTCAACCCAGCGAGCGATGACCTGCGTCCAGCCGATAAAAACCAGCCCGACCAGCACATTAAAAGCCAGGTGATACAAGACCACTGCGCTTGCAGGTTCGCCCAGAAAAGGGCGAACATGACGCAGCCACAAGCCAATCAGTGGTGCCGCAATCAATACTCCCAGCGCCTTGAAAAGAAAATTGCCCAGAGGTACTTGGCGTACTTCAATCGCGGAGCGTCCGGTGGTCAGCACGGCCAACAAGCCGCTGCCCAAATTGGCACCCAACACCAGGCCCAAAGCTACGTCGATTTGAATCACATTTGACGCAGCCAGTGTGGCGGTAAGCAGCACCGTGGCGAGGCTTGAATACGTCAGAATTGCCAATGCTGCGCCGACCGTGATCTCGAGCAGGATATCGCTGCTGAGCGACGTCAACAACGCCTTGACGGTTGGTGCCTGTGTCAGAACTTCGGTAGAAGCTGTCACCAGTTTCAAAGCCAGCAGCATCAAACCCAAGCCAATGAGAATGCGCCCATAACGGCCAACGCTCAGCGTATCGCGTGAGATAAACAAAACCACACCGACAAAAATGAACAGCGGCGACAGCCATGACAGATCAAACGAGAACACCACAGCCATCAAACTGGTGCCAATGTCGGCACCGAGCATGACGGCCAGCGCCAATGGCAGCGTCACAATGCCCTGACCGACGAAAGACGAGACGATCAGCGCGGTCGCTGTGCTCGACTGAACCAGCGCGGTCACGCCAACCCCCGAAATGGCAGCCGTATATCGGTTGCTGATACTGCGCGAAAGGACATGCCGCAAATTAGCCCCAAAAACCCGCAATATGCCAGTGCGAACCAGGTGCGTACCCCACACCAGTAGTGCAATAGCTGCCAAGAGGTTGAGGAGGTGCTTCATGTTTTTTGGGCTGACGCTGGATTTGATGTTAGCGGCTGCGCCTGACTCTCATAATTTCATCAAGTATTAAACAAATCGCGCCAATGGTGATGGCACTGTCAGCCACGTTAAACGCTGGAAAATGCCAACCCGCGTAATGAAAATCCAGAAAATCCACCACGTAGCCGTAAAGTGTGCGGTCAATCACATTGCCAATTGCTCCGCCCAGTATGCAGGCGAGTGCAAATGAAAAGAGTTTTTGCCCGGGGTGGGACTTGAGCATCCAGATAATAAAAATCGCGGCTGCGATACCAATGCCGGTAAAAAACCAGCGCTGCCAGCCGCCTGCATTGGCGAGAAACGAAAACGCGGCGCCCGCGTTGTGCACCCGAACCACATTGAAAAAACTCGTCACATAAGTTGCGTCGCCAAGGCGGTAGTAGCCCAGAATCAAGACTTTGGTGAACTGGTCTGCGATCAATATCAGCAGTGCTAGGCCCAGCCAGGGTAGCAATCCGCTGGATGATTTGGTAAAGGTGGTTTTAGCCATTTATGCAAACGTCCTCGTCTCGCCTGCGCCGTGCAGATTGCTGATGCAGCGGCCGCAGATAGTGGGATGACCTGGATTGGTTCCCACGTCAGCTTGGTAGTGCCAGCAACGCTCGCATTTGGCTTCCAGGCTGGCTGAAACCGTTGTTTTATAAGCAGCAGAAGCTTCCAAAGTCAGAGCGGATGTGATGAATACGAACTTGAGATCCTGCCCCAGGCTTGTCAATATCGCGTGATCGTCTTCATTGACTTCGAGCGTGACTTCAGCTTGAAGCGATGAGCCCACTTTCCCATCAGCGCGCAGGGCTTCGATGTCCTTGTTGACAGCATCGCGAATGTCGCGGATACGTGTCCACTTTGCCAATAGTTCAGCGTCTTGCGCTTTGAAGTCTGCATACGTTTCAAGAAAAATCGATTCCGACGCGCCAAATGTCGCCCACGCCTCTTCGGCTGTGAAGCTGAGAAAGGGTGCCATCCAGCGCAGCATGGCGTGGGTGATCTGGTGCAACGCCGTTTGGGCGCTGCGGCGAGCGTGTGAATTTGCGGCAGTGGTGTAGAGCCGGTCTTTCAGAACGTCGAGGTAGAACGAGCCCAAATCCTCGCTGCAATAAATTTGCAACTTGGACACGACGGGTTGAAACTCATAGACCTCATAGTGCGCAAGGATGTCTGCCTGCAACTGTGCAGCGCGGCTGAGGGCGTAACGGTCAATTTCCAGCAGGTCGTCGAAAGGCACAGCGTTTTTTACAGGGTCAAAGTCACTGACATTGGCCATTAAGAAGCGCAGCGTGTTGCGGATACGGCGGTAGCTGTCCACCACCCGTGCCAAGATTTTGTCGTCAATGCCCAAGTCACCCGAGTAGTCGGTTGACGCGCACCACAGGCGAATGATCTCGGCACCGAGCTTGCCCGACACCTCTTGCGGCACGACCACATTGCCTTCGCTCTTGCTCATCTTGCGGCCTTTGCCGTCCACGGTGAAGCCGTGCGTCAGCAGCCCTTTGTAAGGCGCACGGTCGTACATGGCGCATGACGTGAGGAGGGAAGAATGAAACCAACCCCGGTGCTGGTCATGACCTTCTAGATACAGGTCAGCAGGCCAAGTTGATTGGGCTGCATGGCTGTGTTTGAGTACGTGGTCGTGGGTGGTGCCGGAGTCAAACCAGACATCGAGAATATCGGTGCTTTTGATGTAATCAGGCGCATCGCTACCGATGATGGATTCCGCCGTCGCCTTGCTCCATGCTTCAACGCCACCAACCTCGACCATGCTGGCGGCCAAGTCCATGATTTCCATCGTGCGTGGGTGCAGCTCACCTGTCGCTGTGTGGATGAAAAACGGCAATGGCACGCCCCAATTGCGTTGGCGGCTGATACACCAGTCGGGTCGGCCTGAAATCATGTCGCGCAGGCGGCCCTTGCCGTTTTCAGGGTAGAACTGCGTTTGTTCGATCGCATTTAGTGCCAACTCGCGCAACGGCTTGGCGGCTTTGTCCTTGGTGAAAACGCCCTCGGTGCCCGCGGTTTCTTCATCCATGCGCACAAACCATTGTGCAGCGGCACGGTAAATCACCGGCGTTTTGTGCCGCCAGCAATGCGGGTAACTGTGTTCGATGTTGACGGTGGCAAACAAGCGGTCGTGCTCGCGCAGCTTTTCAATGATGAGCGGCACTGCCTTCCAGATGTTCAGACTGCCAAACAGCGGTAAGTCGTCGACATAGCGGCCATTGTCTTGCACCGGGTTCAGGATGTCGTCATAGGCAATGCCGTTGGCGACGCAAGAGTTAAAGTCTTCTACGCCATAGGCGGGCGATGAATGCACGATACCCGTACCGTCATCTGCGGTGGCGTAGTCGGCCAGAAAGACCGGGCTCAAGCGTTTATAGCCAGCATCAACATCGTAAAACGGATGCATGAAGTTCAGTAGCGCCAGATTTTTGCCTAGAGTCGTCGCGATCACCGTGCCGGTGAGCTGGTAACGGTCCATGCACTTTTCAACCAGCGACTCAGCCAGCAGCAAAATCCCGCGTTCGGTATCGACCAGCGCGTAGGTCAGCTCAGGGTTCAAGTTGAGCGCTTGGTTGGCAGGAATCGTCCAGGCGGTGGTCGTCCAGATCACAGCGAACGCGTCTTTGGCGAGGCTCTTCAAGCCAAAGGCTGCTGCCA
Source organism: Burkholderiales bacterium (assembly GCA_038204335.1). GTDB lineage: Bacteria > Pseudomonadota > Gammaproteobacteria > Burkholderiales > Burkholderiaceae_C > Polaromonas. Next base: position 2,380 of record JBBRDA010000085.1, on the reverse strand, counting down.
GCTTGTCAGGCTCTGCGCTTTTGAAGCCCACGTCTAGCGTTTGTGACTTTTTATCCGCATACTCAATCTCAAACTCGGCCAAGGACGAACCGCAATCAAAGCACCAGTACACGGGCTTCAAGCCCCGGTACACAAAGCCGCGCTCCATGATGCGTTTGAGCGCACGAATCTCGTTGGCCTCGTTGGCGAAGTCCATCGTGCGGTAGGGGTTATCCCACTCGCCAAGGATGCCCAAGCGCTTGAAATCTTCCAGCTGTCCGGCAATTTGCTCGGTGGCAAAAGCACGGCTTTTAGACTGCACCTCATCACGGCTTAAATTGCGGCCGTGTAATTTTTCAATCGCATTTTCAATCGGCAGGCCATGGCAGTCCCAACCCGGCACGTAAATCGCGTCAAGTCCCTTGAGCTGGCGTGCCTTGACAATCATGTCCTTCAAAATTTTATTGACGGCGTGGCCGATATGAATTTTGCCGTTGGCATAGGGGGGGCCGTCATGCAGCACAAATTTGACCGAACCCGCACGGGCAGCACGCAGCTTTTTATAGATGCCTTTGTCGTCCCAGTCTTTGACCCAGCCGGCCTCGCGCTTGGGTAGGTCGCCGCGCATAGGGAAGGGCGTGTCGGGCAGGTTCAGGGTGCTGCGGTAGTCGGTTTTTTGCTCAGACATTTTTATAAAAATTAAGAGAAAGCTTCGACGGGCTCAGCCCGAGCGAAAAGGTCGGGATGAAAGTGTGATGGAAAACCGTTCGCCCTGAGCCTGTCGAAGGGCGCGATCTGTTGGCGAGATCGTCTAAATTCGATCGCGCGTTGTTTGCCGGGTGGTCTCACTGTGCATCTTGGCAAAAAACGCGCGAGCATCATTACAGTCGTTGGCTATGCCCTTTTTGAGGGCATCCAGACCGTCGTATTTCAATTCGTCGTGCAATTTATGTAGCAGTTCCACGCGGACGATTTTACCGTACCCACCCTCTGCGCCCAGGGATTGTGGCCAGTCCAGGCAATAGGTCTCCAGCAGCACGCGCCCACCGTTCACGTCATTCGCATCGATCGATGGGCGGATACCCAGGTTGGCCACGCCGACCAGCGGCTTTTGACCCAAGCCAAACACGTGTACAGCAAAGATACCGCTGGCGGCTGGGTTCCAGTGGGAAAAGCGCAGGTTGAGGGTGCGAAAGCCCAAATCACGACCCAGTTTGCGGCCATGCACAACGTGGCCTGAAATGCTGTAGGGCCTTCCAAGCAAACTTGCAACTTGCCCCATGTCACCCGCAGCCAGCGCTTGCCTTACGGCAGAACTCGAAACCCGCGTGCTTTGAACCTCATAGCTGTTCATGCGGGCCACATCAAACCCAAGGCGTTGCCCCGCCGCGTCAAGCATGGCGTAGCCGCCGGCACGCTTGGCACCAAAGCGGAAGTCATCGCCAACCAGAATATATTTGGCTTTCAGGCCTTGCACCAATACGTCGTTGATGAATACCTCGGGTGGCTGGCTGGCCAGGCGTGCATCAAAAGGCAGCACCACGACTTGGTCAATACCGCAGGCGGCCAGTTCGGTCAGCTTGTCGCGCAAGGTTGCAATACGCGGCGGTGCAAGCTCAGGCTTTTTGGCCAATGCTGCGAAATAGTCGCGCGGATGGGGCTCAAATGTCATCACGCAGCTGGGAACGCCGCGGTGCTGTGCCTCATTTTTAAGCAACGCCAGCATGGCCTGGTGACCACGATGGACACCGTCAAAATTGCCAATCGTTAGGGCCGAGGTGCTTGCTAGCTTGGGGTGGCGGTAGCCGCGAAAGACTTTCATGCCCCAGATTATCGTTTTAATAGCACCTTGTTAAAGCCTGTGTCGGGTTAATCGACTCTTATCAATCAATCGTCATGTTTTACCTGTATATTGATGGGTGCGTGACAGCGTGGTTCCTTTTTTTAATGGGGGTCAGGTTTGAAGGTCTTAAAGCTCTCAGCTCAAGGTTTGCCGCAGTCTTGGATCAGCTTGGAAGAAGCTGTGTTGCATTACGCATCGGACGAGGTGCGCTGGGAGATGGGCGCGCAGGTGGCTACGTTTCACGGTGGCCACAACGCCATCACGGGCAACCAGTCCATCATCAATGTCAACAGCATCATTGGCACCAAGGGCGTGCCCAGCATCAACCCGTTTGAGCTCAAACCGGGCTTGACCAACAGCAAGCTTTTCATCCGCGACCGCAATGTATGTGCCTACTGCGGGCAGCATTTCCATGAGGAAGACCTGACCCGCGAACATATCGTGCCGTTTGCTCAAAAGGGCGTTGATACCTGGATGAATGTCGTCACGGCCTGCCGCGCCTGCAACCACCGCAAAAGCAGCCGTACCCCCGAGCAAGCCAAAATGCCGCTGCTTTAC
>JBBRDA010000084.1:0-13576 GCA_038204335.1 Burkholderiales bacterium | reverse complement strand
ACAAATTGCAGGCGGGTGCCGTGTTCATGATCGACTACGGCTTTCCTGAGCACGAGTACTACCATCCGCAGCGCAGCATGGGTACGGTGGTTTGCCACCGCGCACACCAAGTGGATGGCGATGCGCTGGCAGACGTCGGTTACAAAGACATCACGGCACATGTCAACTTCACCGGTATCGCGCTCGCTGGGCAGGAGGCGGGCTTGCAAGTGCTGGGTTACACCGGGCAAGGGCGTTTTTTACTCAACTGCGGGGCGTTGCAAGGTATGGAAGATGCGACGTTGGCCGACAGGGCCATGGTGCAAAAATTGATCAATGAGCACGAAATGGGAGAGCTTTTCAAAGTGATAGCTTTCGGCGCAAAAGATACTGCTACCTGGCAACCGATGGGCTTTGCTACAGGCGATCGTACTCATACCTTATGAGAAAAACATGATTCGCTGGATGATCGTTATCTTCCTGATCTTGGTGTTTATCAGCGCGCTAACGCCATGGCTGAACAAACTGGGCTTTGGCAAACTGCCTGGCGACTTGCGTTTCAAACTGTTCGGCAAGGAGCGCTACATCCCGTTGACGACGACTGTGCTCCTGAGCTTGATTGCAACGCTGGTGGCCAAGTTTTTTTAAGGACTTCAGGGGCGCAAGGACCACTCGTGGGTGCATTTGCGGCACTTGACCCGCACGCCTTCGAACCGCGACGGGTCATCCACCACGGTAAGCAAACCATAGGCTTTGCATACAGGGCAGTTGGCTTGGTCGGCCAAGGCCTCGGCATTAGAAAGCAAATACAGGTAGCGGCGCAGCGCCCACAGCCCGATAGCAGCACTCAGGATGAACATCAAAACGTTCAGCAATTTGTCGCTGAGCGTTCCACCCTGAAACAATTCAAGCATGCTCATGAGCGCAATGGTGCAAAGAAAGGCCAGCAACATGTGGGCATGGCTGGACAACAACTCGCGCTCGTACCATTTGCGGAATCCGACGGTGCGTATGCCGTCGGCCAGAGGCCGGTTGAGAGGGTTGTGTTTTGCCATTGCGGTTCAGACAGAAGTCATATGTTTACACATCTTCGTTTGATTTGCCAGTTGCAGGTTTTAGCTTGAGGCTGTCGGAGACGGCAGCCACGCGAGCCGCTTGGATTGTTTCGCCAATTTTTGCGCCTGTCAGCCCCGCAGCCTGAGCTGCCTCTGCGATCCCGCTTGTCGCCACACTTTGTGCGGCGTCAAACAGGCGCAGTAGGTGGATGCGCTGCGCATAGCTTGAGGCTTGCAGTCCAGAACGCCCTCGCGCAATGCACTCGCTGGCCAAAAGCACATCAGCAAATCGCTGCGGCTTGCGAAACGCATCGCACTTCTCGAAGAGCTGCACCAAGTCCACTGCGTCAAATTCGGCGCTGCGCTGAATGTTGCCGTGCTCACGCGCCACGACGTCCGCCAGTTCCCGGCATTCAACCGGAACGCGCAACCGCTCGCAGACACCCTTGAGAAGTTCCGCCTCCAGGTCGCGCGTCAAGCACGCGAAGCGCACCGGCAAGGGAGCTTCAAGCTGCGCCGCGAGTTCGAGAATCAAACGAGAGTCTGCACCCCATTCGATTTCTGGCAAGAGACGCTCCAGCGCGCCACATTCACGCAGCACCTCCAACATGCGCGACGGTTGAGCCTGCATCAGGCCGCGCGAAAGCTCCTGCCACACCCGCTCGGCCACCAGCGCATCGGCTTCGCCATGCGCCACCATGTCCTTCATCAGCTGCATCGTCTCAGGCGCCACGCTGAAGTCTGCAAAACGCGCTGCAAAGCGCGCCACCCGCAAAATGCGCACGGGGTCTTCACGAAAAGCATCGGTCACATGGCGCAGCACCTTGGCTTTGATATCCCGCTGGCCGCCGAATGGATCAATCAACTGGGCAGGATTCAGGTCAACATCAGTGCCAAATCGGCCTGTAGACCAATCAATCAGAGCGCAAGCAGCTATTGAATTCATAGTCAAGTCGCGCCGCGCCAGGTCTTGCTCCAGCGTCACGTCCGGGGCGGCGTGCACCTCAAAGCCGTGGTAGCCGCGTGCGGTTTTGCGCTCGGTACGGGCCAGCGCATATTCTTCTTTGGTGGTGGGGTGCAAGAAAACCGGAAAGTCTTTGCCCACTGGCAAAAAGCCTCGCGACACCAGTTCTTCGGGCGTGCTGCCTACTACCACCCAGTCGTGGTCAACGACCTTGAGCCCTAGTAAGGCATCGCGCACCGCGCCACCGACCATGAAAATTTCCATGGTGTCAGTTTAACGACCTCAAGATTTATCGCTTCAAGCGATAAGGTTCTTCAAAATCTCGAAAGTCATTTTCAAGCAGCGCGTCATCCACCCACGCTTTGACACCCGGTTCAGCGCACAGCTTGTCGATGTAGTGGGTGATATTGGCAGGCACAGGCAGCGCGTAGGTCTTCAAACGCATGGCCACAGGTGCAAAGTAAGCGTCGGCAATGCTGAACTCACCAAACAGCATCGGGCCGCCATGCGACTGCAACAGCTCGCTCCACATCGCTACGATACGGGCCACATCGGCCCGCACCGCCGGTTTGTCGCGCCAGATCAGCTGGCCCGTCTCGCTCAAGCTGGCTTCGATGTTCATGGGACAGGCCGAGCGCAGCGCACCGAAGCCGCTGTGCATTTCAGCGCAGATGCTGCGAGCCCGGGCACGGGCTTGCGCAGATAGCGGCCAAAGGGATTTTTCTGGGAACTTCTCGGCCACATATTCAGCAATCGCCAAAGTGTCCCAAACCACGAAACCCTCATCAACCAGCGTGGGCACCTTACCGACCGGCGTCACGCTGCCCATGGTTTGCTTGAAGCTGGAGTCGCTGTCGAACGAATCAAAACGGACCTTGACTTCTTCAAATGCAATACCCGCCTGCTTGAGCAGGACCCAAGGCCGCATCGACCAGGACGAGTAGTTTTTATTGCCAATATAGAGCTTGAGCATGCTGCGCCTTCCTTTTGATAAAAAGTATGGCCAATGCTAAGCGCTGCGCAACGTTCGATTGATGACAATTTTCTCGCGCATTGATGCGCCAAGAGGCAACTAAAACCGGCCTGCAGTCTTTCGCTTGGCCATCAGCCCGCTGCGCAGGCCCTGCGCGCCTAGGTAATACGGCACGACTGCACTCAGGGCTGCTGGCGTGATACCCAGCGCCTGCAAACCCGGCAGCTTGCCGCTGGCGATGTTGTCCACCTTCATGGCATTGAGGTTGTCTCGGCTCATGATGGGCTCGCCGGGGGCCAGTTCCATCAGCGCTGCCTGAATTCGCGCCAGCCCATCTGGCAAACCGATCACAGGTTTGTCATTGCCGCTGTACTGCCCAGCCAGTTGCACCAGTTGCTTGAGCGTGAAAACTTCTGGCCCGCAGGCCTCAAAAGTCTTGCCAATGGTTGACCGGTCTTCCAGGCACTTGACCAATGCGGTTGCCACATCTTCGACCCATACCGGTTGAAACCGGGCTGTGCTGCCAGCCAGCGGAATAAAAGGGAAGATTTTTTGAAGCGACGCAAAAGTATTCAAAAACTTGTCTTCAGCGCCAAAAATCACGCTGGGCCGCAGCATGCTGATGTCCAGGCCTGGGCCCAGCAGCACTGCTTCGCCGCGCGCTTTGCTGCGCTGGTACATGGCCGGCGCGTTGGCGTCGGCCCCCAGCGAGCTGATGTGCACAATGCGCCGCTGCCCTGCGGCATCGCAAGCTTTGACAAGCCCCAGCGGCAATTGCACATGGGCCTTGTCAAAAGCCGCTTCAGTGCCGTGCAGGATGGCCACCAAATTCACCACCGCATCGTGCTCGGCCAACAGCGGCGTGAGCGCAGCCGCGTCATACACCGAGCCTTCAATCACGTCCACCATCGGCAGCATTTGCAGGTGCTTGGCATTGGCACGGCGGCGCGTCAGCACCGTGGCGCGGTAGTCACCCACAGCTAACTTTTCGCACAAATGGCGACCGACAAAACCAGTACCGCCCAAGATGAGGATTTTTTTCATAGGGCTAATTTACCGGTTTTTGGTCAAGGATGCCCGAAAAAGGCTATTTTCAGGGTTGTTTTAGGGCTCTAGCCCAATAAATACGGGCGCAAGCAGCTATTATTTATATAGCGTTGTTTCAGTAGCCAGATCAAGGCAGCGTCTTGTCCGGCTCTGGCTGGCTGCCGTCACGCGGGCCGACGGTGCCCATCCGGGCTTTCAACGACTGCGGCTGGCCGGTCAAAATCGCGGCGTAGTTGGTGGTGTTGCTCAGCACTTTTTTCACGTAGTCGCGGGTCTCGGCAAAAGGCACGCTTTCAGCCCAGACGGCAGCCTCCACGGTTGGGCTGCCTGACGGGCCGCGCCACGTTCTCGGGCGTCCTGGCCCCGCGTTATAGGCGGCTGCCGCCATGGGCATGGAGCCGCCCACGTCGTCCAGCACCATCTTTAAATATCCGGTGCCAATCGCAATGTTGGTGTCTCGGTCGTTGATCTGGTCTGCGGTAAAGCCCGTCATACCCAAGCGCCTTGCCGTCTCGCGCGCGGTTGCTGGCATGACTTGCATCAGGCCTGACGCGCCAACGTGGGAGCGCGCGTCCATGATGAAGCGGCTCTCCTGCCTGACCAAGCCGTAAACGTAAGCTGGTTCAAGGTTGATGCTTTGCGCGCGCTTGACGACAGCGTCCTTGAAAGGCATGGGGAAGCGTTGCTCCAGATCAATCAGCGCCTTGGTGCGCTCACTGGTGTTGATGCAGCGGTCCCAGATTTGTCTGTCGCAGGCAAACTGCGCGGCGGCCAGCAGTTCGCGGTCTGTCATGCCGCCAGGTTTGGCCAGATTGGTGCTGTAGTTCCATTCGCGCACGCCCTCTGGCCGCAGGCCGATGGCGATAGCGTAAGCGGCGCGGTTCAAGCCAGGGTTCAGGCGGGCAGCTTCTTTTTCCTCGGCGCTGATCGGCGCTGGCTTTTGGGGAACGGTGATTTTTTGGCCCAATTCCTCAAGTGCCAGTTGCTCATAAAAACTGCGAACAGATGCGATGGACGTGTACAGCGCCAAGGCTTCCGGGTTGCCAGCCGGCGTGGTCGCGACCAATGCGCGCGCCTTCCAGTACACCCAAGTCGGCTCTGCTTTTGCGGCGTCGCTCATGGCGTTGATGGCGGCCAGCACGTCGCGCCACTTGGGCTGCGCGCCAGCACGTAACGCAGCGCGTACCTTCCAGCCCAGCATGTCGTCGGTCAGGTCGGTGTCCTTGCTGACTTTGCCGTAGTGGGCCAGCGCTGCACTGGCTGGCAGTGTGCCCAAGCGTGTGGCGGTTTGTTTGCCAATCAGGCCCCAGACCCAGTTGCGCTCTTCTGCCGTCAACTGGTTGCCCCATTTGGCATCCATCATGGCGGCGGCGCTGTCGGCACCCGACTGGTCTGCGCTGGCCATTCTGACCAGTGCGAGAGTGATCAGCTCTTTGCGGGTATTTCTTATCGCAATGTTTTTCTCGGTCAAAAATCGCGCCGGGCTGTCGGTCAGTTCCGTCACCATGCCGGACGAATCTGGGGAGATGATGGCGACCGCATCGCGCGCGGCTCGGGGGCGGTTTCCTTCCAGTGCCAGACGAGCCTTTTGCCAGACGTCTTGTGCATTCAGGTTTTTACTGCCCACCAGCCGCTCGGCCGCGGCGCGGCAGCCATCGTCTGCCTCACGCTGGGCGTACCAGTTCCTACGGACTTCGTCGGCCAGCTTGGCATCAAGCGCTGGGTTTTTCAGGTGCTCGATCAGCAACGCGTAGCAGCGCACTTCCCGATCGTCGCCCATGCGGTAGTTGGGGTACTCTGCTGCAAATGAAGCCCAGTCGCGACGCTGGCCCAGCAACAGCAGCCAGTCGTTGCGCAGGCGGTCCTCCTGGTAGGTGCCTGGGTAGCGCGCGTAGAAGTCCTGTACCTCTTGCGATGTGGCTTCCGACAGGCGGGCTCTCAACTCCCAGTAAGCGGCATACGGCTCCAGCGTGTGGCCCTTGGCTTGCGGCAGCAGCGCACTGAGTTTTTTACGATCACCACGCTTGAAGGCTTGATTCATGTCCATGATCACGGCGTCGCCCGCGGTGGTTTGCGCGGTGGCAAGTGGTGCGGCCAAGGGACTCAAAAAAGCAGCAAAAACAGCACTGAAAAAAATTTTGTATAGCATCAGGCCATTATGGACAAAATTAATACCCGCAAAGCCCTGATTGAAGAACGTCTGAACCTGCCTGACCGGCTTCAACGCGCTGATTTGTTACAGCGCGTGATGCGGATCTGGTTGTTTGGCCGCACTGACGAGGTGATTGGCGCGTACTGGCCTATCAAAGGCGAGTTTGACCCGCTGCCTGCCTTGCACCGCTGGAAGGAAGACGGGGAGCTGGTTGACCAACCCCAGCCCCGCCGCATTGGCCTGCCGGTGGTCGATAAAGTGCACAAAACGCTGACATTTCATGCCTGGTACCCCGGCTGCCCGATGGAGGAAGACGCCTACGGTATTCCCAAGCCCAAAGACACCGAAGTCATTGTGCCAACGCTACTGTTTGTCCCTTGTGTGGGCTACGGGCCGGGCGGCTTCAGGCTGGGCTACGGTGGCGGCTTTTATGACCGCACGCTGGCCAGTCTGCAGCCCAAACCCTTTACTGTCGGGCTGGGTTACACCAACGGCTACCTGCCCGACATGGAGCCCGAGCCACATGATGAACCACTGGATGCGCTGCTCAATGACAACGGGGTGGTGTGGCCGCTCTAGCTTCTGACGGCTAGTCAAGGTTGTCCAGCGTGTCGGCATCTGGCAAATCGCCGATCGCCTCGCGGGTCAGCAGGGCCTGGGCTTTCAGCCAGTCGCAGAAGGCGGCCACCTCGGGCCGTGCGGCATTGCGAGGCCCAACGATTAGCCAATAAGCCAGTGGCGAGTCAATCCGCATGTTGGGCAGCGGCTCGACCAAATCGCCTGAGGCCAGGCTGTCTGCCACCAGCGGCATGCGCGCCAGCGCAATGCCTTGGCCGGTCAGCGCGGCTTGGGCTATCTGGTGGGCATAGTTGAAGTACAGCCAGCGCTTGGGCGCAAAATTTTTCAAGCCCTGCGACTCAAACCAGCGTTGCCAAGTCAGCCATTCCATGTGATTGGTGCGGTGGGCGTCGCTGGCCTCTACCAGCGCATGTTGCGCCAGATCCAGGGGTTTTTTGATACGCGTGCCGCTTTTGATCAGCCATGGGCTGGCCACCGGCGTGAGCTGCTCGCCAAACAGCCGCACCGCGTGGCTGGGCACATGCCCGGGCGGGCTGTAGCGCAATGCCAAATCGACGTCGGTGGTCTCTAGGTCAACTGCGGAGTCGGTGGCGTCGATCCGGATGTCGATGTCTGGATGGGCGCGCTGAAACATCTCCAGCCGGGGGATCAACCACATCGAGGCAAACGATGCCCAAGTGCTGACCGCCACGCTTTTGCGCCCGGCGCTCTGGCGAATGATGCGCACCGCGCTGTCGATGCGCTCCAGCGACGGCAGCACGGCCCGCAGCAGCTGCGCGCCTGCGCTGGTCAACTCGACGGCCCTTGTATGGCGTAAAAACAAAGTCACCCCCACGTCTTCTTCGAGCGCCTGGATTTGCCGGCTGATGGCCGATTGCGTGAGCGCCAGTTCTTCAGAGGCAGCCCTGAAATTCAAGTGCCTTGCTACCGCTTCAAAGGCGCGCAACTGGCCAGCAGCTATGGGTCGTGTGCGGACATGGGTCAAAGCATTCAGCATAAGGGTGGCTATTCGATTGACATCTGATTGATGCGTTTTAAGAATCAATAGCGTAGCGCAATTTCATTGGACTGAAAAGCCCTGCAGCGTGATGATTCAGCTACGCCCAAGCCTTTCAGGGCGTATTTTGAAAGAACATCATGAACCACGCCACACCTGATTTCTATCGCCTGATCTGCTCTTGCCAAGCCTTGTTGCCTACCCCCGCGCACGCCGTGGGCTGCTTCAAGCTGCCGCACCGCCATGCCATGACGCTGACCATCACGGCGCCGGGAGAGTTGCGTATTGCGCATGGACGGGTGTGGGTCACGTTTGCCAATGCAGCGCAAGATGCGTCAGTCCGCGCGGGTGATCATTTTTTGCAGCTAGGTGATGTTTTGCACCTGGCTTGCGGCCAGCAAGTCGTGATGGAAACGCTCGACGCGGGGCCTGATGCGGCGGCCTATTTCAGCTGGCAGCCTGACGCCGCTTTGAGCGCAGCCCGTGCGGTATCAACCCCACTGCTGCAACACGCGGAGATCAGGCAACCCCTGCTTGAGCTGAGCGCGGCGTTGCATCAAGCTGGACGGGCTTTTAGGCGGTTGTTGCACGGCTTGGGCAGCAGTCTGGCTTGCACTTTGATGGTCAGGCGCAGCGCGCCATAAAATCAGGCCAACATCAAGGAACCACGCATGTCAAAAGCCTTCGCCTCCCAAGCTGACCTGGAAGACAAAAAAATCACCTTCGAGCAGCTCAGTGCTCATTGCTGGGCCTACACGGCCGAGGGCGACCCGAATTCTGGCGTCATCATTGGCGACAAATTCATCATGGTCAGTGATGCCACCGCCACGCCTGACATGGCGCAAGACCTGATTGCGCGTATCCGCAGCGTATCAAAGTTGCCTATTAAGTATGTGCTGCTGACGCACTACCATGCGGTGCGTGTGCTGGGTGCCAGCGCTTACGTGGCCGAGGGCGCAACCGAAGTCATCGCCAGTCAGGGCACGTATGAGTTGATTGTTGAGCGCGGCGCACAGGACATGCAAAGCGAGATGGAGCGCTTTCCGCGTTTGTTTCGCGGTGCGACCAGCGTGCCCGGCCTGACCTGGCCGACCCTGGTGATTGGCGGTGGCAACCCCACCAAAGGCGAAGTACCCGGCAAACTGACGCTTGATTTGGGCGGTGTCACTGTGCAAGTCTGGCACCCCGGCCCGGGCCATACCCGTGGCGACACGATTGCCTGGGTCGAGGCCGAAAAAGTGCTGTTTTCAGGTGACTTGGTCGAATACGAAGCAGGCGTTTACACCGGCGATGCGCAGCTTGAAGAATGGCCCGCCACGCTGGAGGCGTTGCGCGCCCTGAAAGCCGAGGCGATTGTGCCGGGTCGGGGCGAGGCCATGAAGGGCGCTGCCAATGTCAACAAAGCGCTGGACTACACCAAGCGCTGGGTTGAAACGCTTTACCAAGCAGGCAAAGAAGCCGCTGCTGGGGGCATGGATTTAAAAGCCGCCATGGCGCACACCCGCAAGTCGATGGACCCGGTGTTTGGCCACGTGTTTATTTACGAACATTGCCTGCCGTTTGACGTGAGCCGCGCGTTTGACGAGGCCAGCGGCATTAAAAATCCACGCATCTGGACAGCCGAGCGCGACAAGGAAATGTGGAACGCGCTTCAGGCGTGAAGCGCGTCTCGTGTCTTCGCTTCAGGCTTGAGGCGCGTCTAGGGTCCTCGCTTCAGGCTTGAAACATCCATCAGCCATTGCCCTGGGCTGACAGCGTCTTCATGTCCTGCTCATAGCCTTGGAGCGTCGCAATAGCTTTGCGGCGTTGACTGGTGGTGGTGCTGTTGTGCAGGTCGGCAAAATTTCTGCAAGCTTCTTGGGTCAGTGCTTCAGCGTATGCAACGTGGTTGGGGTTGGGCGATACCAGCGTCCGCTCGAATAAGCCGCGGACCGCTTGGCGTTTTTCAGCCGTGGTGATTTGATTTTTTGACGCCGTACGCAGGGTTTGCAAGGTGTCTTGCTGCCTGCGCTGCCGCTCAGCATAAGACATGGCGGGGTTAAAGCGTGATTTCTCGACCTGCAAGGCCACCAGCGCGAGCTGCTTGTCGTCAAGCCGGCCGTAGAACATTTCTGCCCGGCTCACCGCCTGCTTGTAGCGTTTGCTTTGATGAACCGGCTTTGTTGTTTGCAAGTAGTCACTGCGGTACTTGGCATTGCCTTTTTCAAACTTGCCCGCCATCACGTCGAGCTGGCTACTGCTCAGGGTGTCCAGCATTGCCACCACGGCAGGTTGGGTTTGCTCAGTCAGCACAACCGCTTTGCGCCGCACGTCAGAAAAGATACTGCAGGCATCCCCTGCGCTCACATCGGCGGGTACCTTTTGCTGTAGTTTTTGGAGTGTGTCAATATAGCTGGGCAGTTGGGTTTGCCGGTGCCAGGCTTGTAGCTTGTTCAGGTCGTCCTTGACCTGCAAGCTTTGGTCGCTTGAAAAATCCACATAGCCATCCAGGTACCAGTAGGCCAAATCCGTCGCTTGGTTATAGGCCAGCCTGACAGCGCCGCACGATTGCAGCAGGCAGGCCAGTGCCAGCAGGCTGATAATTCGCGCTGAACTTGAAATAATCACAGGAAACTTCATGTCTATTACCGATCAGTTGTCACCCATTGATGTGGTCATCATGGCCGCGGGCAAAGGCACGCGCATGAAAAGCATTTTGCCGAAAGTATTGCACCGCTTGGGCGGGCGCGCTTTGCTGGGCCATGTGGTCGACTGTGCAGCGCAGTTATCTGCGCGCCGGGTGGTGGTCATCACAGGCCATGGTGCTATTGAAGTAGAAGCAGCTTGCGCTGGATTTCAGGGGCTTTCAGGCTCTTTTGACATGCAATTTGCGCGCCAGGAGCCACAATTGGGTACCGGCCATGCGGTGCAACAGGCTGTGCCGCTGCTGGCCGATGACGGCGTGACACTGGTTTTGTCGGGCGATGTGCCGTTGACCCAGGCTGCCACTTTGCAGGCGCTGTTGGACCTTTGCGACGGCCAGCGGCTGGCGCTGCTGACCCTCAGCATGGGCGACCCGACAGGTTATGGACGCATCGTTCGGTCTGGGCCGCAAGCATCAGCCCAGGTGCGCGCCATTGTCGAGCACAAAGACGCCAGCGATGCGCAGCGCCAGATTCAAGAAATTTACAGCGGCATCATGGCGGTGCCCACCCGCCTGCTGCGCAGCTGGCTGGCGCGGCTGGACAACCAAAATGCGCAAAATGAGTTCTATCTGACCGACATCGTGAAGTTTGCCGTGGCTGACGGTGTGGCCGTGGTGGCACACCAGATTACAGACGCCGCGCAGGTCGCTGGTGTGAACAGCCCGGTGCAACTGGCCGAGCTGGAGCGCGTGTACCAGCAGCGCCGAGCTACTGCTTTGATGGAGCAGGGCGTGCGCCTGGCTGACCCGGCTCGTTTTGATGTGCGTGGGCAACTTGATTGCGGCCAGGACGTAGAGATTGACGTGAACTGCGTTTTTGAGGGGTCTGTTAGCTTGGGGCAAGGCGTGAGAGTGGGTGCTCACTGTGTGATCGCCAATTGCACCATCGCCGCTAACGCCGTGATCCACCCTTTCACCCACATTGACGGTGAAAAGCTGGGCGTTCAGGTAGGTGAAGGCGCATTGGTCGGCCCGTTTGCCCGCCTGCGGCCCGGTGCCCAACTGGGGGCTGAGGTGCATATCGGCAACTTTGTCGAAGTGAAAAACTCAACCTTGGCCAAAGGTGCCAAAGCCAACCACCTGGCCTATTTGGGTGACGCCACAGTCGGCGAGCGCGTCAACTATGGCGCCGGCAGCATCACCGCCAACTACGACGGCGCCAACAAGCACCGCACCGTGATTGGCGACGACGTCCACATTGGCAGCAACTGCGTGCTGGTGGCGCCCATCACCATAGGCGCAGGCGGCACGGTAGGTGGCGGCAGCACACTTGGCAAAAGCACCGAACCGGGGGGCCTGCATGTCGCACGGGCTAAGCAGATCAGCCTGCCGGGCTGGAAGCGGCCTGTTAAAGCAGCCAAATAAGCAGTTTGCTAGCCGCTATATATTCAGGAGCTGCTTGCGCCCGAATTTATTGGTCTAGAGGTCTATTTGTTGCACTTTTAAGGCTATTTTCGGCTCAAATTTAGTGCGTTTGATACTGAAAAACGCCTTCACGTTGCGTACATTGGCGTCGTTGGTAAAAAGCTGCTGGCTCAAGGCCAGATAGGCGGGCATGTCGGCTACATGCACGATCAGTACAAAGTCCGGTCCGGGAGCAGTGCGGTAACACTGCTGCACCGCTGCGTGTGCAGCCACCCGCTGCCCAAAGGCGCTCAGGTGTTCGTCGCCTTGACGGTCAAGTGTGATTTCAACAATGGCGGTCAGCCCGTAGCCGACGATGTGCGCCAGTTTGTCGGGGTTGAGAATGGCCACCTCACGTTCAATCAGCCCCGCATCGCGCAGGCGCTTGACGCGCCTGAGGCTGGTCGGCGGGGAGATATGAGCCCGTTCTGCCAGCGCCTGGTTGCTCAATGATGCGTCTGCCTGCATCATGTCAAGCAGCTGAATATCTGTTTTGTCGATGCTTATTTGTTCCATTTATATAATATATATGAAATAAAATAACATGTCCCTAATTTTGAGAAATAAGATTACAAAAATAATCGAATATTAAGCAAAATTTAAAATGTAAAACCACTAGCATCGAGCCACTTAATTTCAAGGAGTTGGTTTATGTGCGGCATTGTTGCAGCGGTCTCCAGCCGCAATATCGTTCCAGTTTTGGTTCAAGGCTTGCAGCGCCTTGAATACCGGGGCTATGACTCTTGCGGCGTGGCGGTGTATGCCGATGGCCTCAAGCGGGCCCGCAGCACCTCGCGCGTGGCCGAGCTGCAGGAGCAGGTCAATTCTGACAAGCTCGAAGGCAAGTTAGAGGGAACAACGGGCATCGCCCACACCCGCTGGGCCACCCACGGCGCACCGGCTATTCACAATGCGCATCCGCACTTCAGCCACGGCACCGGCGCAGTGGGTACCAAGCCCGGCAAGATCGCCTTGGTCCACAACGGCATTATTGAAAACCACGAAGAGTTGCGCGCCGCACTTCAGGCTAAGGGCTACGTGTTTGACAGCCAGACCGACACCGAAGTCATCGTGCATTTGGTCGAAAGCCTGTACGACGGTGATTTATTTGAAGCCCTTAAAAACGCAGTCGGCCAACTGCACGGCGCGTATGCGATTGCCGCATTTTGCAAAGACGAGCCCCACCGTGTGGTCGGTGCGCGGGCTGGTTCACCGCTGATTTTGGGCGTCGGCAAAGCCGATCAAGAAAATTTCTTAGCCAGCGACGCAATGGCGCTGGCAGGCGTGACAGACCAGATCGTCTACCTTGAAGAAGGCGACTTGATTGACATCCAGCTCGGCAAATACTGGATTCTGGACAAATCACAAAAGGCCGTGCAGCGCGAGGTAAAAACCGTGCAAGCTCACAGCGGTGCAGCGGAGCTGGGGCCGTATCGCCACTACATGCAAAAAGAAATTTTTGAGCAACCCAGCGCCATTGCCAACACGCTAGAAGGCGTGGAGGGCATCACGCCGGAGCTGTTTGGCGATGCCGCCTATCGCGTCTTCAAGGACATCGATTCTGTCTTGATACTGGCTTGCGGCACCAGCTACTACAGCGGCTGCACTGCCAAGTATTGGTTAGAGGAAATTGCCGGCATCTCGACCCAGGTTGAAGTCGCCAGCGAATACCGCTACCGCACCAGTGTGCCCAACCCGCGCACGCTGGTGGTGACCATCACCCAAAGCGGTGAAACAGCGGAC
>JBBRDA010000083.1:0-13612 GCA_038204335.1 Burkholderiales bacterium | reverse complement strand
CACAGCAGCCTGCGCATGACCATCGGCCGCTGGACGACCGAAGAAGAAATTGACTACGCGGTTGGCACGATCAAAGAGAACGTTGCCAAACTGCGCGAACTTTCCCCCCTGTGGGAAATGTTCAAGGATGGCGTGGATTTGTCCACCATCCAGTGGGCAGCACACTGAGCTGCGTTTAGAAATTTAAGAGGTACGCAAAATGGCATACAGCGAAAAGGTCGTAGACCACTATGAGAATCCCCGCAAAGAGGGCTCGTTTTAAAAGGGCGACGAAACCAACGGCACTGGCATGTTAGTTGCGCCAGCTTGCGGCGACGTGATGAAGCTGCAGATCAAGGTCAACCCGGTCACCGGCGTGATTGAAGATGCACGCTTTAAGACCTACGGTTGCGGTTCGGCTATTGCCTCCAGCTCGTTGGTGACTGAGTGGGTCAAGGGCAAGACGCTTGACGAAGCGGCCAGCATCAAAAACAGCCAGATTGCTGAAGAGCTGGCGCTGCCGCCGGTCAAGATTCACTGTTCCATCTTGGCAGAAGACGCCATCAAGGCGGCTGTGAGCGACTACAAATCACGCCACGCAGTTGCGGCCTGAAACTGATATTGCCCTGATATGCCTGTAACGCTTACAGATGCCGCTGCCCGCCACGTGACCCGCTACCTGTCCAAGCGGGCCAAGGGCGTGGGTGTGCGGCTAGGTGTCAAAACCACCGGCTGCTCTGGTCTGGCCTACAAGCTCGAATACGCCGACGAAATAGCGCCTGAAGACGTGGTGTTTGAAGACAACGGCGTGAAAGTGCTTGTTGACCCGAAAAGCATGGCCTACATTGACGGCACTCAGCTTGACTTTGTACGTGAAGGCCTCAATGAAGGCTTCAAATTTATCAACCCCAATGAACGGGACCGTTGCGGTTGTGGAGAGTCGTTTCGCGTTTAACTATGGTGTTTCGCAGCTGCGACAAAGCCGCCCTCACGCAACGTGCTGGCGGCTTTTTACCGACATGAACCTTCAATCCACCGACTTCGAGCTTTTTGGCTTACCTGCCAGGTTTGCGCAGGACCGGGTCACGCTCGACGCAAAGTGGAAAGACCTGCAACGCGAAGCCCATCCTGACAAATTTGCAGCCCAGGGCGCAGCGGCCCAGCGGGTTGCGATGCAGTGGTCGGTACGCATCAATGAGGCCTATGCGCGGTTAAAAGATCCCCTCAGGCGTGCCAGCTACTTGTGCGAACTCCATGGTGCGCCTATCAACGCCGAAAACAATACCGCCATGCCTAGCGACTTTTTGATGCAGCAAATGGCTTGGCGTGAGGCATTGGATGATGCAAAAACATTGGAAAAAATGGATGAAATAGCCCTTGAGGCTAATAAATACGGGCGCGAGCAGCTACTAAAAATAGAGCGAATGATTGATGTTGAAAGCGACTTCACGGGCGCTGCACAACAGGTCAGAAGCCTTATGTTTGTTGAGCGCTTTAGCAGCGAGGTCGAAGCCCGCATCGACCAGCTGGGACAATGAAGATACTGACCGCAAGTCTGCAAAATTAACCAAGTTACATGGCACTTTTACAAATCTCCGAACCCGGCCAATCGCCAGACCCGCATGCCAGACGCATTGCTATTGGCATCGACTTGGGTACCACCCACTCGCTGGTGGCCAGCGTGCGCAGCGGCGTGTCTGAATGCCTGCCCGATAACGAAGGCCGTGTGATTCTGCCCAGTGTGGTGCGGTACGTCGATGCAGAAAAGCGCCAGATCGGCTTTGATGCACTGGCTGCTCAGGTGGGCGACCCGCGCAACACCATCTCGTCGGTCAAGCGCCTGATGGGTCGCGGCATCGATGATATTGGTAACCGCTTGCAGTTGCCGTATGAGCTGATCGACAAGCCTGGCATGGTCACGTTGCAAACTGTAGCCGGTGAAAAAAGCCCGGTCGAAATCAGTGCTGAAATTCTGGCTACGCTGCGCTTTCGTGCTGAGGACACCTTTAACGACGACATTTATGGCGCGGTGATCACTGTGCCTGCCTACTTTGACGATGCGCAGCGCCAGGCCACCAAAGATGCTGCGCAGCTCGCAGGCCTGAATGTGCTGCGCCTCATCAACGAACCGACCGCAGCGGCGATCGCCTACGGGCTGGACAACGGCAGCGAAGGCACTTTCGCCATTTACGACTTGGGTGGCGGCACGTTTGATATCTCCATCCTCCGCCTGACACAGGGCGTTTTTGAAGTTGTGGCAACCGGGGGTGATTCGGCACTGGGCGGTGACGATTACGACCGCGCGCTGGTTGAGTGGGTATTGACCAAAGCCGGTGTAGCCGCTGACACCTTGACTGCAACCGACAAAGCCGCCTTGCTGCGCGCGGCAAGGGCAGCCAAAGAATCACTTTCAAGCAGCCCTAACGTACCTTTTTCCGTGCAGCTCGCCAAGGCGCTGGTTAGTTTTGAATTGAAGGCAGAGGACTTTGAAACCGCCACTGCGCACCTCTCGCAGCGCACGTTGACGGCCGTACGCAAGGCGCTGAGGGACGCGAAGTTGACGAAAGACGACATCAAGGGCGTGGTGCTGGTCGGCGGCTCCACCCGCATGCCGCAGGTGCGCAAGGCGGTGGCCAGTTTTTTTGGCAAAGAGCCCCTGACCAACCTGAACCCGGACGAAGTGGTGGCATTAGGCGCCGCTATTTCGGCCAATCAGCTGGCAGGCAACAACACCGGTGCTGATTTGTTGCTGCTCGACGTCATTCCACTGTCGCTGGGTATTGAAACCATGGGCGGCTTGGTCGAACGCATCGTGCCGCGCAACCAGACCATTCCGACCGCGATGGCGCAAGACTTCACCACCTACAAAGACGGCCAGACGGCGCTGGCTTTGCATGTGTTGCAAGGCGAGCGCGACCTGGTGGTCGATTGCCGCAGCTTGGCTAAATTTGAATTGCGCGGTATACCGCCGATGGTGGCGGGGGCTGCGCGCATCCGCGTCACCTTCACGGTCGATGCAGACGGATTGTTGAGCGTGAATGCTAAAGAGCAGGTCAGCGGTGTTGAGGCCACGATTGATGTTAAACCGTCTTACGGCCTGAGCGACGACGAGATTGCTCGCATGCTCAAAGACAGCTTTTCCACCGCCCAGCAAGACATGCAGGCCAGAGCTCTGGCCGAGGCACGCGTTGATGCAGACCGCATGCTGCTGGCGATCCGTAGCGCACTGGCGCTGGACGCTGATTTGCTAAGCCCGAATGAACGCGCTGAGATTGACAGCCTGATGGCGGGTGTCGAAGATGCCATTCGTGGTGACAATACTCAAGGCGGCGCGGCCACCATCGAAGCCGCCACGAAAGCCTTGGCCAACGGCACAGAAGCCTTCGCCGCCGAACGCATGAACCGCGGCATACAAAAAGCCTTGTCAGGCAAAAACATTGAAACTATTTAGCCATGCCCATCATCAAAATCTTGCCGCACCCCGAGTACTGCCCCAACGGCGCTGAAGTGTCTGCACCTGCAGGCACATCCATCTGCGAAGCACTGTTGGACAACAAAATCAACATCGAGCACGCCTGCGACATGAGCGCCGCCTGCACCACCTGCCACGTGGTGGTGCGGGAAGGATTGAAGTCTCTGAACGAACCTGACGAAACAGAGGAAGACCTGCTAGACCGCGCCTGGGGCTTAGAGCCCAACTCCCGCCTGAGCTGCCAAGCCATCTTGGCGCAAAGCGATGTGACGGTTGAGATACCCAAGTACTCCATCAATCACGCCAAAGAGCTGCATTAGTCTGTGGCCCTGCCGGGCCCATCACCATTTTTTGCCGTTCGCAGAGCTATAGTCTGGCCATGCGCCAAATATTTTTAGACACCGAAACCACGGGTTTGTCGCCTGACAACGGCGACCGCATCATAGAGATCGGTTGCGTTGAGTTGGTGGCCCGCAAGTTGACGGGCAACAACAAACACTTTTACCTGAACCCCGAGCGTGACAGCCATGAAGATGCGCTCAAAGTCCATGGCATCAGCAATGAGTTTTTAAAAGACAAACCGCGCTTTGGCGTGATTGCGCAAGAACTTCTTGAGTATTTGAATGGGGCTGAGGTCATCATTCACAATGCGCCGTTTGATGTGGGATTCTTGAACAAAGAGCTGGAGATCTGCGGCCAGCATCCCATTTCAGCCCACGTCAGCAAAATCACTGACAGCCTGATGATGGCCAAGGAGCTGTACCCCGGTAAACGTAATTCGCTGGACGCACTGTGCGACCGGCTAGAGGTTGACAACTCTGGCCGCACGCTGCACGGCGCTTTGCTAGATGCGGAACTGCTGGCGGATGTGTACATCAACCTCACGCGCGGGCAAAACAGTTTGATGATGGACGCTGGCAACACCGCCCAAAGTGGTGACACCGCGCCCGCTGTTGACCTCAGTCAGTTTGTGCTGCCGCTGCTGGCGGCCAACGACGACGAGTTGGCTGAGCATGACAAGCTGTTGGCTGACATTGACAAGGCCAGCAAAGGCAAGACCGTTTGGCGAACGCTGGCAGCTTGACGAGTCGGCATATAATCTGAGGCTTCGCCGATTGCCTACAGGCCACGCGACGGGAGATTAGCTCAGGGGTAGAGCACTGCATTCACACTGCAGGGGTCGCAAGTTCGAAACTTGCATCTCCCACCAAATACAAAAATTGAAACGCAAAGTAAAAAAGCCAAGTCGATTGACTTGGCTTTTTGCGTTTCTGAAGGGTGGTTTAAAGCACTTCGCTGGCAAAGTCGGCCAACCTTGAACGCTCACCCCGCGCCAGCGTGATGTGTCCGCCGTGCGGCCAGCCTTTGAAGCGATCAACCGCATAGGTCATGCCAGATGAGCCTTCAGTCAGGTACGGTGTATCGATTTGCGCCAAATTGCCCATGCAAATGATCTTGGTGCCTGGGCCAGCTCTAGTGATCAGCGTTTTCATTTGCTTAGGCGTTAAGTTTTGCGCCTCGTCGATGATGACGTATTTGTTCAAAAACGTCCGGCCGCGCATGAAGTTCATGCTTTTGACCTTGATGCGCGAGCGAATCAGCTCGTTGGTGGCGGCACGGCCCCATTCGCCCGAACCATTTTCGGTTTTACCCAGCACTTCAAGGTTGTCGTCCAGTGCGCCCATCCACGGGCCCATTTTTTCTTCTTCGGTACCAGGTAAAAAACCGATGTCTTCACCGACCGATACTGTGGCGCGGGTCATGATGATTTCGGTATAACGGCGGTCGTCCAGAACCTGGGTCAGGCCGCTGGCCAGCGCCATCAGTGTTTTACCGCTGCCTGCAGTGCCGGCCAGCGTGACAAAGTCAACTTCTGGGTCCATCAGCAGGTTCATGGCAAAGTTTTGCTCGCGGTTGCGGGTGGTCACACCCCACACCGCGTTCTTCAGGTGGTTGAAGTCCTTCAGCGTTTTGAGTACGGCTGTTTTGGCGCGAATCTCCGTTACCCGTGCATACAGGGGCGGCTCGCCCGGGGCTTCAAAAAACACAAACTGGTTGATCAACAGGCTGGTGACAATCGGGCCGGTGATGCGGTAAAAGTTGTAGCTGCCTTGCTGCCAGCTCTCAATGGTTTTGCTTTGCCTCGTCCAAAAATCATTCGGCAAGGCCAGCACACCCGAATAGAGCAGGTCGCCGTCTTCCAGTGTTTTGTCGTTCTGGTAGTCGTCGGTCGCCAGGCCGAGGGCGCGGGCCTTGACCCGCATGTTGATGTCTTTGGACACCAGGACCACTTCGCGCGGGGCGTATTCTTTGCGCAGCGCTTCGACCACGCCGAGGATCTGGTTGTCAGCCTTGCCTTGCGGCAGGCTCATGGGCAGGGCGTAGTCAAGTGGCTTGGTTTGAAACAGCAGGCAGCCCTTGGCCTCGCGGTGGCCGGTGGTGTCGAGCTTTAAGCCTTTTGTAATCTCGGCATCTTTGGCGCCCGCCAGCGCGTCCAGCGAACGGCTGGTTTGACGGGCGTTTCTAGCCACCTCGGTCATGCCTTTTTTGTGACCATCCAGTTCTTCCAGCACGATCATGGGCAAGAAGATATCGTGCTCTTCAAACCTGAACAAACACATCGGGTCGTGCATCAGCACGTTGGTGTCTAAGACGAACAGCTTGGCAGGCCCCGTGTGCTTCGGTTTTTTTGCCATTTTGGCTTGAGCGACGGCTTGGGGGCGGTCATCGCTACTTTTTCTATAGCTGCTTGCGCCCGTATTCATTGGGCTATTGATGTCTTTGCCTTTGAAAGTTGCCGGGTGGTCGGCTCCGCCGGGCGTGTCTGCGCGGCTGTCAAACAGGTCCAGTACGGGTGGTTTTTGGCCCCTTGGGCTGCTGCCACTTCTCTGGGCTGCTTTGGAGGGTGATCTGGCGGGGGCGTCCATGGCATCGCTGGACAGCAGGGCGGCACGCTTGGTCGGGGCTGGGGGCAGGGGCATGGTGCTTAAAACGCTTTCAGGGAAGGTTTCAGAAATGAAAAAGCCGCCCTAGAACCTGGGCGGCTTGTACAGTGGAAGCGTGAAGTGAATCTCAGCAAGATGAGTTCATTATGCACAAGTCGCGTGACCCCTCCAAAATGATCGAAATGTATCGAATTTACCTTTAAGCAGCTTTTTTCAGCGCTTTCACAGCTTTCAGGACATCGTCCACATGGCCTGGAACTTTCAGGCCGCGCCACTCTTCAGCCAGCGTGCCGTCTGCAGCAATTAAAAATGTGCTGCGCTCGATGCCTTTGACTTTTTTACCGTACATGATCTTGTTTTTGACCACGCCAAACATGTGGCACATTTTTTCTTCGGTGTCGGCAATCAGCTCAAAAGGCAGCTCGAGCTTGCTTTTGAACTCGTCATGTGACTTCATGTTGTCGCGCGACACGCCAAACACTGTGGCACCGGCTTTGACGAAATCCTTGTAGCGGTCGCGGAACTGCATGGCTTCAGTGGTGCAACCAGGCGTGTTGTCCTTGGGGTAAAAATACAGAACCACTACTTTGCCAACATGGGACTGGTTGGAAACCTTCACGCCGCCTGTGGCGTTCGCTTCAAATTCGGGGAGGAGTTTATTGACGACGACTGCCATACTGGTAGGACCCTGGGAGTAGTGATTTTGATGAGCCTCTGTGCGGTCGGAGGTTGCCCCAACCCGCGCAACCCTAGATTTTACCCTGAAAGCTGGACCTGCTTAGCCCTGAGCCTCAATCAGCAGCGCAGCAATCACTTGCCTGCCTTCGCCCGCCAGAACGTTGTACGTACGGCAGGCTGCCAGCGTGTCCATGGTTTCGATCCCGATTCGTTTTTGCATCAAGGCGCGAATGAAGGCGGGTGGCGTAAAACGAAGCTTCGCACCGCTGCCGAAAATCACCAGTTCGGGCTGGGTAGCTATCAGCCGCGTGAAGTGGTCTTCGGTCAAGTCTTCAAAACGTGCGCAATTCCAGTCAAATTTTTCACCGCGCGAACCAATCACGATGCTCCGTTCGATTTTCTCGGCCACGCCGTTGTGGCCCAGACCGACCCAGCCGGGTCCATAACCCAGAATGGATTGCACGTCGAGGCGGTCGGGTTGCAGCTTCATGATGTTGGGTAAGGAGTTGTGTGCCAGATGGGGCGCGTTTATGTGGTCAAATTATAGGTTCCGCTCACTGGAATTGTTTGAGGAGCCACCCATGAAACCCATCACCAAATCTGCCAAGCTGGCCAACGTGCTTTATGACATTCGCGGTCCGATCATGGACGCGGCGCGCCAGATGGAAGACGAAGGTCAAAAAATCATCAAGCTGAATCTCGGCAATCTGGCAGTGTTTGGTTTTGATGCGCCCGAAGAAATTCAGCAAGACATGATTCGCAACCTGCCCAACTCAGCCGGTTACTCTGACAGCAAAGGCATTTTTGCAGCGCGTAAAGCAGTCATGCATGAGACCCAAAAGCAGGGCATCAGCGCTGTGACGCTGGACGACATTTACTTGGGCAATGGCGCCAGCGAGCTGATCACCATGGCCACCAACGCCCTGCTGGACAACGGAGACGAGCTGCTGCTGCCCATGCCAGACTACCCGCTTTGGACGGCCGCTACCAGCCTGTCAGGCGGTACGCCCGTGCATTATTTATGTGACGAGGCTGAGGGCTGGATGCCCAACCTCGCCGACACACGCGCCAAAATCACGCCGCGCACCAAAGCAATTGTGGTCATCAACCCTAACAACCCCACCGGCGTTTTGTATTCCGATGAGTTTCGGATGGGCATTGTCAGCATTGCGCGCGAACACGGGCGGGTGATCATGGCTGACGAGGTCTATGACAAAGTGCTGTACGACGGTGCCAAACACACCGCCATTGCCAGCCTGTCCACCGATGTGCTCACGCTGACCTTCAATTCGCTGAGCAAAAGCTACCGTAGCTGCGGCTACCGCGCGGGCTGGCTGGTGGTGTCGGGCGACAAACGTGCGGCGGGCGACTACATTGAAGGCCTGAACATGCTCAGCAACATGAAGCTGTGCTCGAACGTTCCTGGTCAGTGGGCGATTCAAACCGCGCTGGGTGGCTACCAGAGCATCAATGATTTGACCTGCGAAGGTGGTAGGCTGCGCCGCCAGCGCGACTTGGCTTACGAGCTGATCACCGCCATCCCGGGTGTGACTTGCGTCAAGCCTGTGGCGGCGCTTTATATGTTTCCAAGGCTCGACCCGGTGATGTACCCGATCAAGGACGACCGCCAGTTTTTCTTGGAGTTGTTGAAAGAAACGCGTGTGATGTTGGTTCAGGGTACAGGCTTTAATTGGCACAGCCCGGACCATTTCCGCATCGTGTTTTTGCCGCATGAAGATGACTTGCGTGAGGCGATTGGTCGCATCGCCAGGTTTTTGGAGTCTTACCGTAACCGGGCGGGCCAGCCACCGACTAAAGCACTTCACGCAAGCGCTATCAAGTTGGTAGCTGCTCGCGCCTGATTTTATTGGCCTAGGGCCTTATTTGTTAGTTGAAAAGCATATGAAATCGATTCAAGTAGGCCTTTTGGGTATCGGTACTGTCGGCAGCGGCGTGTTTAATGTGTTGCAGCGTAACCAAAGCGAGATTGTTCGCCGCGCCGGGCGGGGCATTGAAATTGCCATGGTGGCTGACTTGGACACTGCCCGTGCGCAGGCCGCGGTTGGTTCCGATGTCAAAGTCGTCAGCGACGCTAGGGCGGTGATTGCCAACCCGGATATCGATATCGTCATCGAGCTGATCGGCGGCTACGGCATTGCCAAACAGCTCATGTTAGAGGCCATTGAAGCGGGCAAGCATGTGGTGACGGCCAACAAGGCGCTGCTGGCCGTCCACGGTACCGAGATCTTTGCTGCTGCCAACCGCAAAGGCGTGATGGTCGCGTTTGAAGCGGCGGTGGCCGGCGGCATACCCATCATCAAGTCCCTGCGTGAGGGTCTGTCCGCCAACCGTATCCAGTGGATTGCCGGCATCATCAATGGCACCACCAATTTCATTTTGAGCGAAATGCGTGACAAGGGCCTGGACTTTGACGTGGTGCTCAAGCAGGCGCAGGCCCTGGGCTACGCCGAGGCAGACCCGACATTTGATATTGAAGGCGTTGACGCAGCGCACAAGGCGGCGCTGATGTCTGCCATGGCGTTTGGCGTACCCGTGCAATTTGACAAGGCCTATGTCGAGGGCATCACCAAACTGGGCGCGACCGACATCAGGTACGCCGAGCAGCTCGGTTACCGTATCAAGTTGCTAGGCTTGACCAAAAAGACCGACAAAGGGATTGAGTTGCGCGTTCACCCGACCCTGGTACCCAACAAGCGGTTGATTGCCAACGTCGAAGGCGCTATGAATGCGGTGATGGTTCATGGCGACGCAGTTGGCACCACGCTGTACTACGGCAAAGGTGCGGGCAGCGAGCCAACCGCCAGCGCCGTGATTGCCGATCTGGTCGACATTGCGCGCCTGCACAGTGCCGACGCGGCGCAGCGGGTGCCGCATTTGGCTTTTCAGCCAGATGCCATGAGCAACACGCCTGTATTGCCGATGAGCGAAGTCGTGACCAGCTATTACTTGCGCTTGAACGTCGCTGACGAGGCAGGCGTGCTGGCCAACGTGACCAGCATTTTGGCCAAGGCAGGTATCAGTATTGACGCGGTATTGCAGCGTGAGGCAGATGAAGTCGGCGGTGAAGGCGCCACGCAAACCGACCTCATCATCCTGACCCACGAATGCGTGGAAGCAAAAATGAACGAGGCGCTGGCGCAAATGCAGGCTTTAGCCACGGTGTTGGCGCCTATCGTGCGGATTCGTAAAGAAGAACTCGCTTGATGACAGACATTAAAAAAGAACACAAACTAGCTGCTGGTAGCGAAATCGCTGTGGCGTTGAAAAAATCGGCGTTAAAGTCTGTTTTTATTGTTGTTGCAGCTATCGTTTTTGCTATTCTGGTGTCTCTACTTGGCTATCTAAGCAAGTCCTACATAGACTTGGCGGAGGTATTGAACCATCATGCTTGCACTACAAGTGGAGGGTTCGCTATGTTCGCTCTCGGCATATCGCTTGTGTTGTTGATACCTTCTACGCAGCCGAACATTGAGAAGCACTGGAGATTTTTCACGCGGGCAGTTAATGAGATGTCAGGCCATCTGACTTTGGCGGGATTTGGCTTCGCTAGTGTGTTCTGGTTACCGCACTTGTACTGGCAATGGCAGGTAATAGTTCTCGGAATTTGCTGGGTTTTATGCGGTTGGGCTTGCATATTAATGGGGATCCTATTTGAGCGAGCAATTGAAACAAAAGAAAAAACGAAAATCCGAGCGATTTTGGCTCCGTATGTTTTGTACTTGTGTTCTCTTATTGGCGTTTTAATTTTGGGTTGGGGGGTCACTTTTGGGCTTTCAATCAAGTCGCTGCCAGCCTGCAACGCTTACATCCATTAGTTCAAAAATGAATTATTCTTCCACCCGCGGTGACAAAACGCCGCGTAAATTCTGCGACATCCTTCTTGAAGGCCTGGCTCCTGATGGCGGCTTGTATTTGCCTGATCACTATCCGCAAGTCACACCCGCCATGCTTGATGCGTGGCGAGGTTTGTCTTACGCTGATTTGGCGTTTGAAGTGTTGTCGCTGTATATCGACGACATACCCGCTACAGATCTAAAAGCGATTTGCCGGAAAACTTACACGCAGGAAGTATTTGGCACAGCTGCCATCGTGCCTTTGCGCCCGTTGGAGAAGGGTTTGTATCTACAAGCGCTGTCCAACGGCCCGACGCTGGCTTTCAAAGACATGGCGATGCAATTGCTGGGCAACTTGTTTGAATACGAACTGGCACGGCGCGGCGAAGAGCTGAATATTTTGGGTGCTACCAGCGGCGACACCGGTAGCGCGGCTGAATACGCCATGCGCGGCAAACGCGGCGTGCGGGTTTTCATGACGTCCCCGCAAGGGCGCATGAGCCCTTTTCAACAAGCGCAGATGTTCAGCTTGCAAGACGAAAACATCCACAACATAGCGATTGTAGGCGTGTTCGACGATTGCCAGGACATCGTCAAGGCGGTGTCCAATGACCTAGAGTTCAAGCGGCAATATAAAATTGGTACGGTGAATTCGATCAACTGGGCGCGGCTGATGGCTCAAGTTGTTTATTATTTCGCTGGCTACTTTCAAGCGACTAAATCCAGTTTTGAAAAAGTCAGCTTTACCGTGCCATCAGGCAACTTCGGCAATGTTTGCGCTGGGCACGTCGCCCGCATGATGGGTTTGCCGATTCGCCATCTGGTCGTGGCGACCAACGAAAACGATGTGCTCGACGAGTTTTTTCGTACCGGTATCTACCGCGTTCGGGCTAGCCAAGACACCCACGAAACCTCCAGCCCATCGATGGATATTTCCAAAGCCTCGAATTTCGAGCGCTTTGTTTTCGATATGTTGGGTCGTGACGGCGTACAGACCAAGGCGCTGTTTTATGACCAGCTCAACGCCAAAGGAAGCTTTGACTTGAGCGATAGCAGCGCGTTCAAATCAGCCGCCGCGACATACGGCTTTCTAAGTGGCAGAAGCACCCATGCCAACCGCCTAGCCACGATCCAGGATGTGTATGCACAGTTCAATGACATCATCGATACCCACACTGCGGATGGCGTCAGAGTCGCGCGTGAGCATATGCAGCCGGGCGTACCGATGATCGTGCTGGAGACTGCGATGCCGATCAAGTTTGCTGAAACCATTGAAGAAGCACTGGGCCGACTACCACCGCGCCCACCAAAGTTTGAAGGTATTGAGGCCTTGCCCAAACGCGTTACTTTGATGCCCGCTGATGTGGCTCAAGTCAAGTCGTATATTGTTCAAAATGTGCATTAATTGGGCCTCCAGACCAATGAATTTGGGCGCAGGAAGCTCCCGAAATAATAGCGAATTAATGATGTTGAAAGCTAACGTATGAACGTCGTTGGGTTCGCCGGGTTCTCCGGTTCGGGTAAAACCACGCTGGTTGAGCAATTGATTCCCGTGCTTAGGAAACGCGGTTTGCGGGTATCTGTCGTCAAACACGCACACCACAGTTTTGACATTGACCATCCTGGCAAAGACACACACCGCCACCGCGAGGCAGGCGCTTTTGAAGTGGTGGTGGCATCGAGCAACCGCTTTGCGCTGATGCGCGAATTTGAAAAGCCCTCGGTGATGACCGTGCACCAGTTGATTGCCGAGCTGTATGACGGGGTGGATTGGGTACTGGTCGAAGGCTTCAAGGACAGTGACTTGCTGAAAATTGAAGTCTGGCGCGCCCCCACACCCGAGTACGCAAGCAAACCGCCTCGCTACATGGATGACGATTTCATTGTGGCGATTGCCACTGACGCGCCCGACCAGTTGCCCCATGCGACCCTGCGCCCGGTGCTCAGCCTGAACGATGTTGAAGCGGTCGCCGACTATTTACTCAACGCTCAAGAGCGTTTTACGTATAACTATTTTTAGCCTTTTGACTGATGATGACAGTAGCTCAGCGCCAACCCTTAAAGCCACTTGACGAGGCGCTGGCTGAGCTGCTCGGTCACGCACTGCCGCTGGGTAAGCTAGAGGAAGTGTCAACCTTTGATGCTGATGGTCGGGTGCTGGCTGGTGACGTGGTCGCTGCGCTTGATGTCCCCGCCCATGACAACAGTTCAATGGACGGTTATGCCGTGCGAAGCGCCGATTGGGGCGATGCAAAGACAGTTCTGCACGTCAATCAGCGTATTGCTGCGGGTAGCACTGGCACCGTGCTGGGTGCTATGTCGGCGGCGCGAATTTTTACCGGCGCTCCTATTCCCTTTGGGGCAGATGCTGTGGTGATGCAGGAAGATTGCGCGTCACCGCAAGACGGTAGCGTCTGTATCGCTCTTCAGCCCAAAGTCGGTCAGTGGATTCGCAGACGTGGAGAAGATGTGTCGGCAGGCCATACTGTGCTATCTAAAGGGGAGCTGCTTGCGCCCGAATCTATTGGTCTGGCAGCCAGTATTGGCTTTGAGAAATTGCTGGTAGCAGCGCCTGTGCGTGTTGCCCTATTTTCAACGGGCGACGAGCTCGTCATGCCCGGTGATGTGGCCCCCAGAGACATGAAGCCGGGCGCGATTTACAACTCGAACCGTTTCTTTTTGCG
>JBBRDA010000082.1:0-13679 GCA_038204335.1 Burkholderiales bacterium | reverse complement strand
TCTTTGGCGCTGCCGGTTTTTCGGTCAAACTGGTCCGCCGTGAACAAGCCGCCGTCAGGGTTGCCAGCGCCCAAGTTTTTAAGCTGCATGACGCAACGCACTTTGGGTGTTAGCTGATGCCCAGCGCCGTCCAGCAGGTTGTTAATGGCGGTGTAATACGACGTTTCTTTAGTGCCGCCACCCGTGCTGTGTACGCTTTTGGCAGCGCTTAGAAAAGGGGCCAGTAGGTGGGGTTTGGGCATGTGTGGGGTGAATTGCGGTTTGGCTTGTATTGTGGGGGAAGCAAGTAGGCGAGAGCGTTATTAGGATGCCGAAATCCCAATTACGGGTAATCAATTTAATATTTTCAATAGAAAAAAACTATTCGCATGCAGTTTCTACAGCTATACAATGGATAGCAACAACACCCGCCACGCCTCTCAACGATGCGCACCCTGGCGGGTTTCTTTTTTGGGCGGCGTAAAACGTACTTACATGTTTTAGGGCGCAGACAAGGATTTAGTCATGCAGTTCAATAAGCCGCCTTTATCAGTGAGTGACCAAATACAGTTGCTCAAACAGCGCGGTATGGCGTTTGCGGATGAAGTGCGTGCAACACGCGTACTGCATCACATCAACTATTACCGTTTGCGCGCTTATTGGCTGCCGTTTGAAGCACATGAGGCAGCCAACTTGCCGAAGACAGATCATGCCTTTAAGGCTGGAACTAATTTTGACGCTGTGGTTTCGCTTTATGTTTTTGACCGCAAGTTGCGTTTGCTTCTTCTAGAAGCCATAGAGCGGACTGAAATAGCCATGCGTACGCATTGGGCACAGGTGCTCGCGGAACGATACGGTTCACACGCTTACCTGCAAGCGAATCTGTTTCAGAAAACGAATATTTACGACGCATGCCTAAGAAGCCTAGACGATGAGTTATTGCGCGGCAAAGAGACTTTTGTACAGCACTACCGTGAGAAGTACACGCAACCACCCAGACCGCCTATTTGGGCTATTTGTGAGTTGCTAACGCTTGGACAGCTTTCGAAATGGTTAGGGAATATAAAGCTGCGTAACGACAGGCAGGCCATGGCGCATCAACTGGGACTGGATGAGGTCGTGGTTTGCGCTTTCGCTCACCACTTGACGCATGTCCGTAACTTGTGCGCTCACCATTGCAGAGTTTGGAATCGCAAGCTGACGTTCACCATGACTTTGCCCAAGCGCCCCTCTAACTTGGCCAGTCAATTTAATGCTGCACAAGATCGTCGTATTTACAACACACTTGTGATGCTCGGGTGGTGTTTGAAGGCCATCAGTCCTGACACGACCTGGCCCGCGCGGATGCACGCGCTCCTGTGTGAGCGGACTGATATTGAATTGAAAGCGATGGGGGCGCCACCAGATTGGGCAAGTCGTGCAAATTGGCTCTAGTTAGACTTAGTTTGGCGTTGTGGTCCGGGATGATCTCCGGTTGTGCCGCGCAAATAGTCGCCGACTATCAATTTTATTCAGTGCATATAGTCAGTTGAGACATCCAATATGCACAAAATCACGCCGTTATGATTCTGGGGCTGTGCCGCTGAATTTTCCGCGCTACATCCGTCAGAACCCACTCCCGAATCGATCTCCCCGCATGTCCGACTCCCTAGCCGATGGCTTGAACCTGGCCCAACAAGAGGCCGTTAACTACATGCACGGCCCTTGTCTGGTGTTGGCCGGCGCTGGCTCCGGCAAAACGCGGGTGATTACGCACAAAATTGGGCGTTTGATTCAGTCTGGCCTTAAGCCTGAGCAGATTGCAGCCATCACCTTCACGAACAAAGCTGCTGCTGAAATGCGCGAGCGTGCCAAAAAACTGATTGGCCGGCCCGCCAAAGGCGTGCTGATTTGTACTTTTCACTCACTGGGTATGCGCATGCTGCGCCAAGACGGTGAGGTGCTGGGGCTGAAGAAGCAGTTTTCGATACTTGACACCGACGACGTGACCAGCATCATCAAAGACGCGGGTGGCGGCACCGATGCGGCCACGGCGCGCCAATGGCAATGGGCGATCAGCCGCTGGAAGAACATGGGACTGAACAGTGCCCAAGCCGCAGCGATAGCCAGCGGCGAAGAAGAAGCCCTGACAGCCCGGATCATGGCGCGCTATGAAGAACGTTTGACGGCCTATCAAAGCGTGGACTTTGACGATTTGATTGGCCTGCCGCTCAAACTCCTGCAAGAGCATGATGCGGTGCGCAGCAAATGGCAAGAGTCATTGGGTCATGTGCTGGTGGATGAATACCAGGACACCAACGCCACGCAGTACGAGGTGTTGAAGTGCTTGGTCGGTGAGCGCGGACGCTTTACTGCCGTGGGAGACGACGACCAGTCGATTTACGGCTGGCGCGGCGCAACGCTGGACAACTTGAAAAAGCTACCGGTGGACTACCCGAATCTGAAGGTTGTCAAACTGGAGCAGAACTACCGCTCGACCAGCGCTATCTTGCGGGCCGCCAACAACGTGATTGGCCCGAACCCCAAGCTATTCCCTAAAACGCTGTTCAGCGAGTTGGGAGAGGGCGAGCCGGTACGGGTGGTCGATTGCGACAGCGAAGAGCACGAGGCCAGCCGGGTGGTGGCGCGCATCCAAAGCCTTCGGGCTGAAGGCACGTTGCAAGCGGCTGGTGGCCAATACCGCGAATGGAAAGACTTTTGCGTGCTGTACCGTGCCAACCACATGGCCAAGCCGTTTGAAAAGGCCTTTCGCAAAGCCAATATTCCGTACAAAGTGTCGGGCGGACAAAGCTTTTTTGACCGGGCTGAAATCAAGGACTTGTGCTGCTGGCTGCGCCTTTTGGCCAACAACGACGACGACCCGGCCTTCATGCGCGCCGTGACCACGCCCAAGCGGGGCATTGGCCACACCACTTTAGGCGCCCTTGGAACATTCGCCAGCCAGTACAAACTGAGTTTGTTTGAAGCGCTGTTCAGCCACTCGCTCAGCTCGGTGCTGCCTGCCAAGGCGCTGGCGTCGCTCAATGAGTTTGGCCGCTACCTGAACGACCTGGAATACCGCGCCAAACGCACGGTGGGGGCGGAAGACGCGCTGGTGTTTTTAAAAGACTGGCTCAAAGAAATTGACTACGAAAAGAACCTTTACGACGGGGAAGACAGCGAAAAAATCGCCGCTGCCAAGTGGACCAACGTGATGGATTTTTGTGAGTGGATGGCGCAGCGTTGCGGTGGTCAAGATGATGACGAGGGGGCGGTGGGTGTGGTGACTGCGCCTTTGAAAACCATGCTTGAAGTGGTTCAAAGCATTGCGCTGCTGTCCACCTTATCTGAACGTGAAGGCGACCAGAACGTGGTGACCCTGTCCACCTTGCATGCCGCCAAGGGCTTGGAGTGGCCGCATGTGGTGCTGGCGGGCGTCAATGAGGGGCTGCTGCCCTTCAAAATGGACGACGACAACGGTAGCAATACAGACGATATCGCGCTGCGGCTTCAAGAAGAGCGCCGTCTGATGTACGTCGGCATCACCAGGGCCCAGCGCACACTGGCCGTGAACTGGCTACGCCGGCGCAAAAAAGGCCGCGACACGATTGCCGGGCTGCCCAGCCGGTTTATTGCCGAGATGGCGCTGAGCAAAGAGACCGTCAAAGAAGACCCGCGTGAGAAGATCAAGGCATTGCGGGCAGAGTTTGCCCAGCGCGCGCTGGACACGGCAAGCGCTCAGGCCGCTACCGAGGCGGTCGCGCGGTCAACCTCGCAAGCACCCGCCTGGGAATAGCGATATGACGCCTCGAACCTACAGATCAATTGCTATTTTTTTTATAGCTGCTTGCGCCCATATTCATTGGGCTAAAGCTCAAAACAATACCCAAAATGAGCCTAAAGCGACCTGTTTTTCTGCCAAAAGCATCGTCGCGCCCCAGCTCTACGGCATTTGGCAGGTCAGCTTCACCAACCCACCCGCTGGCCTGCCCAAAACCGCCGTCATGCTGCTGGAAAGACATCAAGAATTTGCAGACAGCCTCAGAGGCATCGTCAGCCGCGACTTACCCCCATCGGCAACCAACACACCAGGCCACGCAGCCAAAGCCGCGCTGGCAGGCGACGTGGAAGACGGCTTTGTGATTCTGGACGAATCAAGCAACAACATCAGCATTTCTGGCACCTGGAACGGCCAGCTGGTTGAAGCCAGCTGTGGCCGCGAAATCAAAGGCGTCTGGAAAGACACCAGCGCCAATGCCCCCGCGGATACCCCAGAAGTACCGTTCACGATGGTCAAACGACCGGGCTGGTAGCCTACACCTGACGGGGTAACTGGAGGGTTCAAGTTCAGGCATTCATCACCTACCCTTGGTTGATGACAGAACCTGACGCCTTCACCCTGGGCTGCATCATTTTTGGCACGCTCTTGATTGCCAAAACATTGGGCGGATCGTTCATTGCGCGCCTGCCCTTGAGCGCCGCGATGATCTACCTGGCCGTGGGTATCGCCATTGGCCCATGGGGCTGGGGCCTGCTAAAACTCAATGCCTTCAACAATCTGGTGCTGCTGGAACGCTTGACCGAGGTGGCGCTGCTGATTTCGCTATTTACGGCAGGAATGAAGCTGGAGTTGCCGCTCAAAGACAAACGCTGGCGCATTCCCGTGCAACTTGCCACTGTGTCGATGCTGTTGACGGTCGCAGGTATCACAGCGGCTGGTGTGTGGCTTTTGAATCTGCCGGTAGGTGCTGCGGTTTTGCTGGGTGCGATATTGGCACCGACCGACCCGGTACTGGCGTCCGACGTCCAGATGGCCAACCCGGGTGACCGCGACCGGCTGCGCTTTGGCCTGACAGGCGAAGGGGGGTTGAACGATGGCACAGCTTTCCCTCTGGTAATGCTGGGGCTGGGCTTGCTGGGTGTGCATGAATTGGGCGACATGCAATGGCGCTGGTGGGCTGTTGATGTGCTGTGGGCCGTGGCGGGCGGTCTGGCCTTGGGCTACGCCATGGGCACAGGGGTGGGTCGCGCCATCATTTACCTGCGTACCCAGCGTCGTGAAGCGCTGGGCTCGGACGAGTTCATTGCACTGGGCTTGATTGCCTTGACCTATGGCGTCGCTCTGCTGACGCTGACTTACGGATTTTTGGCGGTGTTTGCCGCTGGCTTGGCGCTCAGGCGGATTGACGAACCGTCGGCGCTTGCCACACAAGCGCCGACCGCCACACTGAGCGCTGAGGACCGGCTTGCTACCGGTAGCCATGCGCCTGCGCACATGATGCGCCAGGTCGAGCGCTTCAACAGCCAGTTGGAGAGCTTTGCCGAAGTTGCGATCGTGCTGGTGGTCGGTGTGCTGCTGTCGAGCGTCAAATTTCGCTTTGACATGCTGTGGTTGGTAGCGCTGCTGTTTTTGGTGATTCGCCCCATCGCAGTAGCCGTTGGCCTCATGGGCACGGATGCCAAACCGACCCAGCGCCGCCTGATGGCCTGGTTCGGCATACGCGGGATTGGCTCGCTGTACTACCTGCTGTACGCCATCAACCACGGCATCACGCCCGCGCTTGCGCAGCAGCTGCTGTCCATCACACTGGTCGTGATCGTCGCCTCTGTCATCGCCCACGGCATATCCGTCACGCCGCTGATGAATCGCTACGAAGCAGGTAAAAACAAGGCTTGACGCTATTCCATAAGGCACAAAAGTATGGAAATCGGCGGGATAATGCTGAGTGAAGTCTTGGCTATGCCGGGATTGCGCCTGATCATCCCCCCATCTGATTCACCCCTTTTGGACCCTTTTGGACCCGAAAATCGACCACTCAACCAGCTCGCCCGTGCTGAAGCTGGACAACGTGACCTGCACACGCGGCACGCGCCGGTTATTTAGTGACGTCACCCAGACCGTTGCGAGTGGTGAGCTGCTGCGCGTGCAAGGGCCTAATGGCGCAGGTAAAACCAGCCTGCTGCGCATGCTGTGCGGCTTGCTGGAGCCGACCGAGGGACGTGTCTTATGGCGCGGTGAAAAGCTAGGTGCGCAGCGCGATACCTTTGGCCATGACCTGGTGTACTTAGGTCACGCGGCAGCCCTGAAAGACGACCTCACGCCGCTTGAAAACCTGCTGGACGCTTGCGCACTCGGCGGACACCCTACGAACCCACCGGCAGCACTGGCAGCGCTCAGGGCGGCTGGCTTGCGCGGGCACGAAAGCACGGCAGTGCGCCGCCTGTCACAAGGCCAACGACGCCGCAGCGCCCTGGCGCGACTGGCGCTGTGCCCTGCCGCACCTTTGTGGGTGCTCGATGAACCTTTTAATGCACTCGATGTTGCTGCAACCGCCTGGCTGTCAGGCTTGATTGAGGGTCATTTACAGCGCGCGGGTATGGTGGTGCTGACCAGCCATCAAGACGTGGCCTTGAGCGCAGTGCGGCAACAGGTGCTCAAACTATGAGCACGGTGCCTGGTGTGTTGGATGGCTTTAAAACCGTGCTCAAGCGTGACCTGAGGGTCTCGCTGCGCAGACGCAGCGACACCTTTTCAACGCTGATTTTTTTCGTCATGGTGGTCAGCCTGTTCCCGCTGGGTGTCGGGCCTGAACCGCAACTCCTGAGAACTATGGCGCCTGGCGTTTTATGGGTGGCAGCCATGCTGGCGTCGATGCTGTCGCTGCCGCGTTTGTTTGCTGACGACCACAGCGACGGAACTTTAGAGCAGATGCTGCTGTCAACTCATCCGCTGCCGTGGCTGGTTTTGGGCAAAACACTCGCGCACTGGGTCGGTTCTGGCTTGCCCCTGGTTCTGCTGTCTCCCGTATTGGCCTTGCAATTTGATTTGTCGGCGTCGGCAACCGGGGTACTGGTGCTTTCGCTACTGCTAGGGACGCCGATTTTGAGTTTGGTGGGCGCGATGGGCGCGGCATTGACAGTAGGTTTGCGCGGCTCCAGCGTTTTGCTGTCGCTGCTGGTGCTGCCGCTGACCATTCCGGTGCTGATTTTTGGCGCTGGCGCGGTGGAGGCGCATACCGCCGGGCTGGGTGTGGCCGGGCACTTTTCTTTGTTGGGTGCGCTGCTGATCTTGACGCTGCTGGCAGCCCCTTGGACAGCTGCAGCGGCGTTGCGGATTTCGATGGAATAGCCGGTTGGTGGGCAGAATAAAATGGTGAATCGATTAGGAATTCAAGACGTGTCAACAAGCACCCCAAAAAGTACCCCGAAAAACCAGATCAACTGGTTTAAATTTGCCGCACCCCAGCGCTTTTACCCGCTGGCCGGCAAGCTGGTGCCGTGGTTTACCGTGATTGCCTTGTTGCTGGCGGCCTATGGTCTGTATTTGGGCCTGTGGGTAGCACCGACGGACGCCACACAGAGCGACTCGTACCGCATCATTTATGTGCATGTCCCCACGGCCTGGATGGCCATGGTGATTTACATCGCCATGGCTGGCTGGGCTGGCGCGGGGTTGGTGTTTAACTCGCGCCTGTCGTCCATGATGGCCTGCGCCTTGGCACCGACCGGGGCACTGATGGCCTTTTTAGCGCTATGGACGGGCGCTTTGTGGGGTAAACCCACTTGGGGCGCCTGGTGGGTGTGGGACGCACGCCTAACGTCTACATTGGTTTTGTTGTTTTTGTACATCGGCTTCATGTCGCTGCATGCAGCGATTGACGACGTGCGCCGGGCAGACCGAGCTGCCGGGCTGCTGGCGCTGATTGGCGTGGTCAATGTGCCGATCATTTACTTTTCGGTCAAATGGTGGAACACGCTGCATCAGGGCGCCTCGGTCAGTTTCAAGGGCACCAGCATGGCCACACCCATGCTGGTCGCTATGCTGGTCATGGCGCTGGCTTTTTGGGCCTATTGCATTGCGGTAGCGCTGATGCGGGTCCGGGTGATTATTCTGGACCGCGAGCGCCACACGGCTTGGGCACGGGTTGAAATTGGAGCCAAATAATGTGGAATAGCTTTGGCGACTTTCTGTCCATGAGCGGCTATGGCTTGTATGTTTGGGGTTCGCTGGGGGTTTGCGCTTTGGTTTGTATTTTTGAGCCGATTTCCCTTAACCTCAAACGCCGTGCGCTTTTGGCGGAGGTGCGCCAGCAAAGCTCTGGAGATACAGGACAATCTGAGGCATGAAACCAAGAAGCAAACGACTGATAGCGATTGCCTGCGGACTGGCCGCTTTGGGCGTGGCCACCGCTTTGGTGCTCAATGCGTTCAACAGCAACCTGGTGTTTTTCTTCAGCCCCACGCAAGTTGCCGCCAATGAAGCGCCGCAGGGTCGCAGCTTTCGCATTGGCGGGCTGGTAGAGGAAGGCAGCATCAAGCGCGAGTCCAAAGGCCTGACAACCCGGTTTGTTGTCACAGATCTGGCCAAAACCATACCCGTTACGTACACGGGTCTGCTTCCCGATTTATTCAAAGAAGGTAAAGGCGTGGTAGCGCAGGGCAAGTTAGGCGCTGACGGCATCTTCAAGGCGGACCAAGTGCTGGCCAAGCACGATGAAAACTACATGCCCCCAGAGGCCGCCGAAGCCTTAAAGAACGCTGCTGCTGGCAAACCCCAGCAAACCAGCAAAACCCTGAAACCTTACCCCTAAACCACCTCCCAAGGCACGTCAAAATGATCAGTGAAATAGGCCACTTCGCCCTTATTTTGGCCTTCATGATGGCGCTGTCGCAAAGCGTGCTGCCATTGATCGGTGCGCACAAAGGCAATGCCGCCTGGATGGCGCTGGCCCGTCCTTCTGCGCGCGGCCAGTTTGTTTTTGCGGCCATTTCCTATGGCTGCCTGACCTATGCTTTCATGACGGACGACTTTTCAGTCAAGTTGGCTGCCGAGCATTCAAACTCGATGTTGCCCATGATGTACAAAATCACGGCAGTATGGGGCAATCACGAAGGCTCGATCTTGCTGTGGTCATTGATCATGGCGGGCTGGACGCTGGCCGTGTCGATTTTCTCCAAGCAGCTCGATGACCGCATGATCGCCCGTGTGCTGGGCGTGATGGGACTGGTCAGTTGCGGTTTTATTTTGTTCACATTGCTCACGTCCAACCCTTTTACCCGCTTGCTGCCCGCAGCGCCTGACGGGCAAGACCTGAACCCTTTGCTGCAAGACCCGGGCATGATCATCCATCCGCCCATGCTCTACATGGGCTACGTGGGCTTTGTGGTGGCATTTGCGTTTGCGATTGCAGCGCTGCTATCGGGCAGGCTGGACGCCGCTTGGGCACGCTGGTCACGTCCGTGGACAACGGTAGCTTGGTGCTTTTTGACTCTTGGCATCGCGTTGGGCAGCTTTTGGGCCTACTACGAGTTGGGCTGGGGCGGTTGGTGGTTTTGGGACCCGGTTGAAAACGCGTCCTTTATGCCTTGGCTGGTGGGCACGGCGCTGATCCATTCACTGGCCGTGACTGAAAAGCGCGGCGGCTTCAAGATGTGGACGGCGTTGCTGGCCATCATGACGTTCTCTTTGTCATTGTTGGGCGCGTTTATCGTTCGCTCTGGCGTGCTCTCGTCAGTCCACGCCTTTGCGACTGACCCGGCGCGTGGCGTGTTTATTTTGGGCTTTTTGACCATCGTCGTTGGCGGCTCTCTGGCATTGTTTGCTTGGCGCGCACCGCGTGTCGGGTTGGGCGGCAGCTTTGAGCCGGTCTCCCGTGAATCGATGCTGCTGGCCAACAACGTCTTGCTGGTGGTAGCTGCAGCCGCCGTGCTGTTAGGCACGCTTTACCCGCTATTAATTGACGCCTTGGGCATGGGCAAGCTTTCGGTTGGTCCACCGTACTTTGATGCTGTATTTGTACCGCTGATTGCACCGGCTTTGTTTTTGATGGGCGTGGGCCCGATGACGCGCTGGCGCCAAGCTGAAGTGATGGACTTGGCCAAACGGTTGCGCTGGGCGATTGGCGTGAGCATCGCCAGTGCCATCATCGCACCCCTGTTGCTCGGCAGCTGGAAACCCATGACGGGCCTGGGTCTGCTTTTGGCCATGTGGGTAGCCAGTACCGCTGTTTTGAACCTGATCACCCGGGTGCGTGAGCACCGCGCGCCCAGTTTGCTGGCACGCTTTGCAGCCCAGCCCGGCAGCTACTACGGCATGCTGCTGGCGCACTTTGGTATTGCGGTTTTCATCGTTGGCGTGACAGTGGTCAGCAGCTATCAAAGCGAAAACGATGTGCGCATGGAGCCAGGTGAAACGGCCAGTGTCGGTGGCTTTGCCTTCAAACTGGAGAACGTCGAGCAAGCCAAGGGACCGAACTACACCTCGGCACGCGCGCTATTAACGGTGACCGATGGCGACAAGGTGATTGCCACCCTGCGCCCGGAGCGCCGCATTTACACCGTGCGCAGCATGCCCATGACCGAGGTAGCGATTGACCGGGGCATCACGCGTGACTTGTATGTGGCCTTGGGCGAGCCCGTCAGTGCCACGGCCTGGAGCGTGCGCCTGCACCATAAGCCATTCGTTAACTGGATCTGGTTTGGTTGCGTGCTGATGGCACTGGGCGGCTTGCTGGCCGTGCTCGACAGGCGCTACCGGGCAGTTAAAGTGGCAGCCAAAAAGTCGGCGCCAGAGATTGAGTCAGCCATGCCTTCGCCGGCGTTGCCAGCTTCACCTGTCGCAGCCAAAGTCCGAGCCTGATGACCGGCAGCACGTTCAAGCGGTTTCTGCCGCTAGGCATTTTT
This sequence comes from Burkholderiales bacterium, assembly GCA_038204335.1. Classification (GTDB taxonomy): domain Bacteria; phylum Pseudomonadota; class Gammaproteobacteria; order Burkholderiales; family Burkholderiaceae_C; genus Polaromonas. The sequence goes on along the minus strand of JBBRDA010000082.1, from coordinate 3,038 downwards.
GTCGTCCTTGTCGGCTTTTTGGCTGTCGGCCTCACGCTTAATCCGCGTGAAGTGCCCTCGCCCCTGATCAATAAGCCGCTGCCGCAATTCAAGCTGACAGTTCTCAGTGCGCCCGATAAAACCATCGCAGCGCAGGACATGCTGGGTAAGGTCTGGCTGCTTAACGTGTGGGCATCGTGGTGCGTGGCCTGCCGCATTGAGCACCCGATTTTGGTTGAATTGGCCAAAACCAACCAAGTGCCCATCTACGGCCTGAATTACAAAGACAAATCACCAGCGGCGATCGCCTGGCTGGCGAACTTCGGCGATCCTTACGTCAAGTCGCTGGTCGATGCCGATGGCTTGGTGGGCATTGACCTGGGTGTGTACGGGGTGCCAGAGACTTTTGTGGTCGACAAGCAAGGCGTGATTCGCTACAAACAGATTGGCCCGGTCACGCCCGAGGCGCTGCGAGACACTATTTTGCCGCTGGTTAAGAAACTGTCAGCAAGCTAACCAATGAAATCTCTTTTTATTGCGCTTGGCCTTAGCCTGGCCTTGGCGGCCCAAGCCAAGGTCGCGCCCAACATCTCTTCAGACCCGGTGCTTGAGGCCAGGATGATGGTGATCGCCGAAGAGCTGCGCTGCCTGGTTTGCCAGAACGAAACCATTGCAGCGTCGCATGCGGATCTGGCGGTTGATTTAAAAAATCAGATTCGCATCAAGCTCACGCAAGGCCAGTCGCAACAGCAGATTCTGGACTTCATGGTCGAGCGTTACGGCGACTTTGTGCTGTACCGCCCGCCGCTTAAAACCAACACCGTCCTGCTGTGGGTGGGGCCGTTTGTGTTGCTGGGTATAGCGCTATCGATGCTGGTGCTGAACGTCAGGCGGCGCAGGCGCGCAGCGCAGCCCCCTGTTATGACTGATGAAGACCACGCCAAAGCACGCGCTCTTTTAGCCACCCCATCGGCCTCCCCGACGGCCCCCCGATAGATACCCCAACTCACAACTGATATCAATGATCGCTTTCTGGATCTTGGCCGCCCTGCTTTTGTCGCTCGCGCTCGCGCTGGTGCTGCCCGCCCTGCTCAAACCCAAACGCAGCGCTGCTAACACCGCAGACAGCGCAGCCCATTCCAACCTGACCGTGCTGCGCAGCCAGCTATCGCAGCTCGATGCTGACTTCGCAGCCGGCAGCATCAATGCTGACCAATTGGCACTGGCTAAAGGCGAAATCGAGCGGCGAGCCCTAGAAGAAGAAAGCGCGCCAGAGGCAGCGGTAGCGCCCGCCAGATCAAGCCGCACCGCTTGGGCTGTTGGACTGACCATACCGTTGCTGGCACTGGGCATTTACGGGTATTTAGGCAATATCCAGGCACTGGACCCCGCCAACCTGTCCGCCAAAGCTGACACCGAACCGACCCAAGAGCAGATTGAGGCGATGGTCAGCGCCTTTGCGGCTCGGCTAGAAGCCGTACCCGCCAACCAGGCGCCTGACCCGAAAGCCTGGGAAATGCTGGCCCGGTCTTACGCTGCCATGCAAAAATTCCCAGAGGCCGACAAGGCCTATAAACGCGCGGTTGAGCTGAACCCTGGCAACGCTCAAATACTCGTTGATCACGCCGATGTCATGGCGATGCTGCAAGGCCAAAGTATGGCCGGTGAGCCCACCCGGCTCTTTGAGCGCGCTTTGGTGCTTGACCCCAACAACCTCAAAGCGCTGGCGCTGGCGGGCAGCGCAGCTTTTGAAAAGAAAGACTTTGCTAAGGCGATTCAGTTTTGGGAAAAGGCCAACAAAATCGCACCGCCCGGGAGTGAATTTGCCAAGGGTTTGGCCAGCAGCGTTGAAGAAGCACGTGCGGCCGCGGGCGCATCAGCCCCGCGCCTGGCTTCCGCGCCACAGCAGACAGCGCCCAAGTCCGAACCCACACCCGCAATAGCCGCCTCCAGCATTCAAGGGGTGGTCAGTCTTGCGCCGTCTTTGAAAAGCAAAGTGGCGCCAGACGACACTGTTTTTATTTTCGCCCGGGCAGCGCAAGGCCCCCGCATGCCGCTGGCCATCTTGAAGCGCAAGGCCAGCGAACTACCGATCACTTTCACACTGGACGACAGCACAGCGATGTCGGAAGAACTCAAACTCTCAAAGTTCGAGATGGTGGTGGTCAGCGCTCGGGTATCCAAGTCGGGCAATGCGTTGCCACAAAGCGGTGACCTTGTTGGCCAAAGTGCTCCCGTCAAATCGAGCAGCACCAAATTGGCGCTCACGATTGACGGGGTTCAGCCCTGAGGTTTGACAAAGCAGGCGTCAGCGTTCACAACGCCCCTGAGAACTGACCAAGCCCCGCAAGTCACTCGTCCAAGTTTGAGCTGTCGCGTCAAACTGAATACGCTCACCGTCTATAGCCGTCAAAACGCTGCTATCGACTACATTGAAAGAATACACCGGCACCCCATCGATTGCCACGCTGCGTATTCCGTCGGAGTTGTAGTCAATAGCTACCGTGCGCTTCCAGATGCTGCGGGCGGGCAGATAGAAAGCATTGCATGTCCAGGTGACAGTACCGGTCTGCGCGTTGGGCAGATTCTGCGCATGACTGGTCTCGATCAGACCAACGATCGACACCCATACACCTGATACAAAATATAGAACCCGTTTGGATATCAACTTTCGCCCCCTTTGGTCATCAGATGCCCCATGCAAAACGCCTACTCAAGGTAGGCGTTTTGGCTGATTTGTGAGAAAAAACTCACCATCATGTTGGTTGCGCGGGCAAGATGGTTATGAGCCCATGCAGTTTACGCACATATAATTAGTGCACAATCGGCATTCTTCGTCAATAAACGTGGAACAAATAAGGAAATTGGTTCAGAATCGGTAAAGCTTTGAGCTCGACCGCAGACCGACTAATACCTTATGAACCACACCATCCTGTTACCGTTACAACCGAAACCCTCTGATTTAGAGACCATTGGGTTACCTAACGCAGGACCTAATTTACCACTTTTGGAGTGGGCAAAGAACACAGGAAACGCCAACTTCCTTGGGTTGCTCATCA
>JBBRDA010000081.1:0-14063 GCA_038204335.1 Burkholderiales bacterium | reverse complement strand
GTGACATCGTGGCTTTTCAGGCAGCCACTTTTTAACCTCAGCGCCATCACCGTTCGCGGCGATGTGGTGCATAACAACGCCGTGACGCTGCGTGCCAATGTCGCACCGCGCTTGACCGGAAATTTTTTCACGGTGAATCTGGCGCATACACGTGCTGTCTTTGAGTCGGTGCCCTGGGTACGCAAAGCCGTGGTTCAGCGCCAGTTTCCTGACCGTTTGAAAGTAGTCCTGCAAGAGCATCAAGCGGTAGCGTATTGGGGGCCGGAAGGTGATACGCGGCTGGTCAATAGCTTTGGTGAGGTGTTTGAGGCCAATCAGGCAGAGGTCGAGTCAACCGATCTGCCGCAACTGAACGGTCCATCCGGTCAAACACCGCTGGTGCTGCAGGCCTATCACCAGCTGTCGAGTCAATTTGAAAAACTGGATATGCAGCTTGAACGGTTAGAGCTGACCGGGCAGGGAAGCTGGCGTGCGCGACTTGAAAACGGCGCTGCTCTGGAACTCGGTCACGGCACGGTTGATGACCTTGAAGGTCGAACCCAGCGTTTTCTCGCAACGTTGACTCAGGTGTCATCGCGCTACGGCCGCGATCTCGAATCCGCGGATTTGCGTTACAGCAATGGCTACGCGCTCAAATTAAAAGGCGTCACCACATTGAACCCTGGTGACAAAGACGACAGACAATTGAAAAGGTAATGCTGATGGCCAAAGAATATAAAGACCTGGTGGTGGGGCTGGACATTGGAACCAGCAAAGTCATGGTGGTCGTCGCAGAGGTTTTGCCCGGCGGTGACCTCAAACTGGCTGGCCTGGGCATTGCAGCCAGTAATGGGCTCAAGCGCGGCGTGGTGGTCAACATCGACGCAACCGTGCAGAGCATTCAGCAAGCTTTGAAAGAAGCCGAACTGATGGCCGACTGCAAGATTGCACGGGTCTATACCGGTATCACCGGAAGTCATATTCGCGGTATCAACTCCAGCGGTATGGTGGCCGTCAAAGACAAGGAAGTCACTCAGGCTGACGTCGCCCGCGTGATAGAAACTGCCAAGGCCATCAACATCTCCAGTGATCAGCGCTTGCTGCTGGTCGAGCCGCAGGAGTTTGTCATTGACGGGCAGGATGTACGCGAGCCGATAGGCATGAGCGGTATCCGCCTAGAGGCCAAAGTACACATCGTCACAGGTGCGCAAAGTGCCGCTGAAAACATCATCAAATGCGTGCGCCGCTGCGGGCTGGAGGTGGACCAGCTGATGCTCAACCCGCTGGCATCTAGCCTGGCCGTGTTGACTCAAGACGAGCAGGAGTTAGGTGTGGCGCTGGTGGACATCGGTGCTGGCACAACCGATGTGGCGATCTTCACAGGCGGGGCGATTCGCCACACAGCGGTGATTCCGATTGCGGGTGACTTGATCACCAGTGACATTGCTATGGCGCTGCGTACACCGACCAAAGATGCAGAAGACATCAAGGTCGAAAGCGGTTACGCCAAGCAATTGCTGGCTGACCCCGACACCCAGGTTGAGGTACCCGGTCTGGGTGATCGTGCGCCGCGCATGCTCAGCAAACAGGCGCTGGCAGGTGTGATTGAGCCACGCATTGAAGAAATTTTCTCGCTGGTTCAACAAGTCATTCGTGAATCCGGCTACGAGGAAGTGCTGTCGTCCGGGATTGTGTTGACAGGCGGCAGCGCCGTCATGCCCGGCATGCTGGAGCTCGGCGAAGACATCTTTTTAAAGCCAGTCAGGCGCGGCATACCGCGTTATTCAAACTCGCTGTACGACATGGTGGCGCAAGCCCGTGCCGCAACGGTGATGGGCCTGCTCGAAGAAGCCAGGCTGGCGCGCATGCGCGGCTACAAAGTTTCGCAAAAAGCTGGCAGCGTACACAACGCATTCGGTCGGGTCAAAGACTGGTTTGTCGGCAACTTTTGAAGAAATCCAAACCAAACCGATATGAACCCTGTATGAAACACTACCCCGCCTTCACCCCGACTGCGCCACCACATTCCCGGTCAGGAGGCGCTGATCCGCCTTCATAAAAACCTCAACACCCTAACAATTTTAAATTTTTTGGCAACTGCAACTTAATGAAACAGGAGGCTCCCCATGAGCATCGAAATGATTGAAATCGAAGAGTTCAACCAGGGTACACAGATCAAGGTGATCGGTGTCGGTGGTGGTGGTGGCAACGCGGTCAGCCACATGATCGAATGCGGCGTTCAGGGCGTGGAGTTCATCTGCGCCAATACCGACGCTCAGGCGCTCAGCCGTGGCAACGCGCACAAGACAATCCAGCTGGGCGGTAGCGGCTTGGGTGCTGGCAGCAAGCCTGACAAAGGCCGCGATGCAGCTGAGATGGCAGTAGACGACATTCGCGCCGCGATTGACGGCGCGCACATGTTGTTTATTACCGCAGGCATGGGAGGTGGTACAGGTACCGGTGCGGCGCCTGTCATTGCACGTATTGCCAAGGAAATGGGCATTTTGACGGTTGGTGTGGTCACCAAGCCCTTCGAGTTTGAAGGTGGTCGCCGCATGACCAATGCTGATTTGGGCCTGGCGGAGCTAGAGGCCAACGTTGATTCACTGATCGTGGTGCTCAATGAGAAACTGCTCGAGGTATTGGGTGACGATGTCACGCAAGACGAAGCCTTTGCTCATGCCAATGACGTGCTGAAAAACGCCGTAGGCGGAATTGCCGAGATCATCAATGAGTACGGCAACGTCAACGTTGACTTTGAGGACGTGCGTACGGTGATGGGTGAGCCAGGCAAAGCCATGATGGGTACAGCTGTTGCCAACGGCCCAGACCGCGCACGCATCGCTGCTGAGCAGGCTGTGGCCTGCCCATTGCTGGAAGGCATTGATTTGTCGGGCGCCAAAGGGGTTCTGGTGTTGGTGACTGCAGCCAAAGGCTCGCTCAAACTGAGCGAATCCAAGCTGGCAATGAACACCATCCGCGCCTATGCCTCGGCTGACGCGCATGTCATTTATGGTGCTGCTTATGACGACAAGCTGGGCGATGACATCCGCGTGACCGTCGTGGCGACCGGACTGAGCCGTCAAGGCGCGCGCCGCCACGCGCCACCGCTGCAAGTCTTGCGCACCGGTACAGACAATGTGCCTTTCAATGTCCCAACGCTGAACGCAGTGGCTGGTATGGGCGGTTCTGGTCAGGCTTCCATGGGATCTACGCAGCCAGACTACGGCAACATGGCCGTGCCAAGTGTGTGGCGTACCAACCGCACCCAGGCAGCCGCTAAGGTCGATGCACTGGCATCAGGCGGCATGGATGATTTCGAGATCCCGGCTTTCTTGCGCAAGCAGGCAGATTGACTTTTTGAGATGTATCGACATGCGTCCTCTCCTTATGGCAGAGGGCGCATGAAACACCGGGCATTCGGGAGAACCTAAAATACGCACATGCTTGCCCAAAGAACCCTCAAATCCATCACCAAAGCCGTAGGCGTTGGCTTGCATAGTGGCCAACGGGTTGAATTGACCTTGCGGCCGGCTGCGCCTGATACGGGCATTGTGTTTCGCCGTGTGGATTTGCCGCAGCCTGTAGACATCGCCATTTCAGCATTGGCCGTTACTGATACGCGCTTGGCATCCACCATATCCAACGGCAGTGCCAAGGTTTTCACGGTAGAACATCTGATGTCGGCCTGCGCGGGCCTGGGCCTAGACAATCTGTATGTTGACATCACCGCTGAAGAAGTGCCCATTTTGGACGGATCCGCCTCCTCGTTTGTGTTTTTGCTGCAATCAGCGGGTATTGAATTACAAAATGCGCCGAAGCGTTTTGTCCGGTTGCTTAAAACGGTTGAAGTCCGAGAAGGCGAGGGCGCTGGCGTCAAATGGGCACGCTTGTCCCCATACGACGGCTACAAATTAAGCTTTGAAATAGACTTTGACCACCCGGCAGTTGATTCGACAGGCCAAAGGGTGGAATTTGACATGAGCACAGGCTCCTACACACGCGACATTGCCCGAGCCAGAACCTTTGGCTTTACAAAAGACGTTGAAATGATGCGTGCCAACGGTCTGGCGATGGGCGGTGGGCTAGACAACGCTATCGTGATGGACGACTACAAGGTACTCAACACCGAAGGCCTGCGTTACAACGACGAATTTGTGAAGCACAAAATCTTGGATGCGATGGGCGACTTGCACTTGCTGGGTAAACCATTGCTGGGGGCCTACAGTGCATTTCGGTCTGGCCACGCGCTGAACAACAAGCTGCTGCGCGAGTTATTAGCGCGCAAAGATGCGTATGAGGTCGTCACGTTTGAAGATGAAAAACGTGCGCCCAAAGGCTTTGCAACACTTGCACCTGCCTGGTAGATTTCACCCATGCTTGTATTCCGCTGGCTAATTTTGTTGTTGCTCTTGGGCGCTGTCGTGTCATTTATGTTTTATGCGGGCACCGGGCAAGCGCACTATAAGCGCTACGGGTTGATCACACTCAAATGGACATTGATCGCCGGGCTCGGATTTTTTGTCGTGCTTATTCTGGAGCGAGTTTTTTAGGTTTTTTTAAGCGCCGCTGCCAAAACGGCTCGCGTGTGCCCCGCATGCGCATGGGTGATGGCCAAGCCCAAGGCGTCCGCCGCATCCTTACCCGGTAAAGCCGGTAATTTCAGCAATCGCATCACCATCTGCTGCACCTCGGCCTTGCCAGCTTTGCCATAACCCGCCACGGCTTGCTTGAGCTGCAATGCGGTGTACTCGGCCACTGGCAAATCAAGCGAAACCAGTGCCGTGATGCATGCGCCGCGCGCCTGGCCCAGCAGCAACGTGGACTGCGGGTTGACGTTGACAAACACGATCTCAACCGACGAGCAATCCGGCTGGTAGCGTTCAGTCACTTCACGTACGCCGTCAAACAACACCTTGAGGCGGCCCGGCAAATGTTTCTTGTCCAGGTGTGCTGTCTTGATCGTACCGCTGGCAATATAGGTCAGTTTTTGGCCGTCCACATCCACCACGCCAAAACCCGTGATCTGCAGGCCCGGATCAATACCAAGAATGCGCATAGTTCCTTCTGCTATTGATTAAGGAGCTGCTCGCACTCGTAATTATTGGCTTAAAGACCAATTTATATACCAAAATACCACCTAACAGAGTGAAAAAACACCGGTGCCGCAAAACACAGCGCATCCACCCGATCCAGCAGCCCACTAGCACCAGTAACCGATTTGCCCTCGGTGCCCCAGTTGGTGATGCCCCGGTCACGCTTGAGCGCCTTCATGACCAAATGACCCAGTGACCCAGCCACGCAGGCAATAAAAGCCATCGCCACCGCTTGCGCCGGTTTGAAAGGCGTTAACGCGGACATCAGGCCGCCAATCAGGCTGGCCACGACCACGGCTATCAACCAGCCGGTCCAGTTAAAGGTCTGGCTGATTTGCGGTGCAACTGGCGTCCGCTTGAGCTTGTTGTCTACAAGGTATTGCACCAGCATGCAGCTTTGCACCACAAACACCAAAAAAAACACCAAAAACGCGTTCTTGCCCTGATAGTTGGGGAACTTGAGCAGCAGCAAGGCCGGTACGTGGCTGATGCCGTAGACGCACACCATGATGCCCCACTGCAGCTTGGCGTTGCGCTCTAAAAACCGGGCTGGGTCATTGGCCAATGCGCTGACAACCGGAATCGCCAAGAACACATACACCGGAATGAACACCGTCACCAAATCAAAATTACGATTGATCACCAGCGCAAACTGGACTGGTAACACCACAAAGAAAGCCAGCACCAGGCTGCGGTGGTCACCCTGCCGTGTCGGTGACAGCGTGATGAACTCACGCAGTGCAAAAAAAGCCACGATGCCAAACAGCACGGTGGCCACCGTTTCGCCGAGCGCCCAGCCGACCCAGAACACGGTCGCCATAACCCATGACGTCTGCAATACACCGGTGAACTCTTTCAGCGCTTGGCTACGTGGGTCGCCGTCCGGGCGTTCGCGCAATGATGTGACCAGGGCGTACACACTGACGGCGGTGAGTAGGCCAAACAGCAGCACAAACAGCAAACCTACCTGCTGTGAAGGCCGCAAGCTGAGCATGAAGGTGTTGATCATGTTGGCAGGCTCAGGTTTGTTTTAGCGCTATCACGGCATCACGCGCGCGGGTCAAAAAATCAGCCCGGCTTTCTTCAAGCCCCAGGGCAATTGGCGCGCCAAAAGTGACCGAGCACAAAATCGGTACGGGCACGACTTCACCCTTGGGCATCACCCGCTGCACGTTGTTGATCCATGCTGGTACCAACACCACATCAGGAAACTTTTGCGCCAGGTTAAACAACCCGGACTTGAACTTTTGCGGGTCTTCCTGATTGCCGCGTGTCCCCTCGGGGAACAGAATAATGGAGTCCCCGTTACCCAGTGCGTCAATCAAGGGCTCCAGCGGATCCTGGTCACCTGTCTTGACGCGGTCCACGTAGATCGCGTTAAACACAGCAGTGGTGATCCACTGTTTAAAGGGCGTTTTGGTCCAGTAGTCTTTGGCCGCAATCGGCCGCGTGATGCTGCGCAACTCCTCAGGCAATGCCGCCCACATCAAGACCAGGTCCGCATGGCTTTGGTGGTTTGCAAAATAAATGCGTTGTTCGGCCTTGGGTGGGCAACCCTGCCAGCGCGCTTGCGCGCCTGTTAAGGCTCGAATCAAACCGAGCAAAAACAAACTCATTAGTTTCGCTAACATTAACTTCTAACCCCACGCTTGTCGCTTCGCGTACAAAACTGCCCCCCAAGGGGACGCGATTTTTCTAAGGGCGGCCTGTCGACAATCATGGCAACTCCACCCCACCCATACGCGCTGCAATGGTGCTGGCGCGTGACGACAAATAACCTGAGTTGGGGCGGGTTTCAAAAAACTTGGGGCGCGGCAGCATGACGGCTAGGCGCGCGGCCTCGTAAGCGCTGAGCTTGTTGGCGCTTTTTTTGTAGTAATACTGCGACGCTGCCTCGGCACCGAACACGCCTTCACCCCACTCAACGCTGTTGAGGTAAATCTCTAAAATGCGTTCTTTGCTCAGCAGTTGCTCCAGCAGCAGCGTCAAAACCAGTTCTTGCCCCTTGCGCAGCAGGGTACGCTCGCCAGACAGGAAAAGATTCTTCGCAAGCTGCTGTGTGATGGTTGAGCCGCCAACAATTTTTGCAGGTTTGACCGGTTTGGCGGGCGTTTTGGCATTCAGGTTTTTGCTACCCAACTGCTGCACCCGCTGCTCGGCCTTGGCATTTTTATCCCACGCTTTTTCAAGTGCCTCAATGTCCACGCCTTCGTGCTCGGTAAAGCTGGCGTCCTCAGAAGCAATCACGGCGCGTTTGAGGTTGTCTGAGATGTCCCGGTAGGCCACCCATTGCTGGCGCCACTTCAGGCTGCCGGTGGTCGTTGCGACGCTGTAAACGGCAGATCGCTCAAATGCGGTGGATTCAGGGTCTACCACCGCCATCATCGCAATTCGTCCGACAAAGTAAAGCTGCAAGGACAGGCCCGCCAGAAGTATTAAAAGCGTCAAGCGCAAGAAAGCTTTCATGGCAAGTCCTCAGCGATTGGTGAGGATGGTTTCAAGCGTTTCATCACGCGTGAACTTGAAGCGCGACACCACCACGATCTGGTCAGCTCTGCGCCGCATGGCGTCAGAAAATTTCTCAAAAGGCCCGGTGCCCTTCACGATGGCTTGTGCACGCCTGTCCAGCGCTAGGTTGCCCGATGTCTCTACGACTTCCGTCGCCAAAATGCGGCCATCAAAATTGACCGTCACGATCATGGTTAGTTCACCATACAGCTTTCTGCCGGCCAGCTCAGGGAAGTTACTGGTGCCCTTGTCTTCAATCTTGCGCCGCAGGCTGTCGTAGTAAATGGCGTATACCTCTTCGCGCGTTGCTGGGCTGATGTAACGCTTCTTGGGCCGGGCGTTTTCCTCGTTGATGCGCTTTTCAATCTCCGCCAGAATTTTGATCAGCTGCTTGCGCTTTTCTTCACGTTCGGCCTGCACCGGGTCGTTGGTCGGTGCCTTGGGGTCGGGCGGCGGCATCGTCGCCAGCGCCTTTTTGATTTGCGCCAGTAATTGGGTTTGCTGCTCCTGCATCGCCTCGACTTTTTTCTGGGCGTCTTCGGCTGCATCGCCGAGGTCGGTCAATGCTGATGGCGGTAGGGGCGAGGTGGCACGGCCTTTTTCAAGCTGCCCGCCACCCGACAGCGACGCCTGCGCAATGGCTTTCGCCACGTCAGGCTTTTCATTCGACTTGGCATTGACCAAAATCACTTCAAGCGGCGTGTCTTTGAAGACCCGGTTGAAGCTTTGCGGGTCGACAAAACGCGTCGTCAACACCACTGCATGCACCAAGGCAGAAACGCCCAAGGCTATTTGCAGTGTGCTGAATGTTTTCACAATCAAATTATCGTGGGTAATTTAGCGGGTGGTGGCTTTTAAGTGCTGGCTTGCAATGCATCCTCAGGCGCCTCATTGACGTCAACTGCAATCGCAATCGGGCCGGCAACGGCCTCGTCATCGTCCGCGTCAGATTCATCGCCGGCCTGACTCATCACCACATCCAGCCTCTCGACGACTGCACCACTGATGTCAAGGGTAATCTCGTCAATCTCGCCCAACTTGACGCGCACCCTAGCGCCGCGCGGCAAGCCCAGTGCGCCAGTGGCAGGTAGCACCAGCGGCAGTTCGTCGGCGCGCACCAGGTTGTCTTTGAAGGCCGTGGCTACCAGCTCGGTGATGCCGTTTTGCTGCAAATATTTCAGCGTCCAGTAACGCTCTATGCCAGCTTGGTAACTGTTGTATGCACTGTAGGCGGCGTCAAAGCTCGAAATAATGGAGAAAAGCTCTGCGTCCTTGGGCTTGAAGGGCGCCACCAAGGCTGCCGTCCGGCCGTTTTTAGCGCAGGCAATGATTTGCCACTGGTTGACCAAGTCGGTATAGCGGCGCAGTGGCGATGTTGACCAAGCGTAGCTTTTCACGCCCAGCCCCGCATGCGGTAGCGCCTTGGTTCCCATGCGTACTTTCACGCCGGGTGCCAGGCTGGCCTGGCTGCGGTAGATACCCGGCACGCCGTGTTCGGCGAGAGATTGGCCCCAAGTGCTGTTGGCCAAAATCATGGCTTCGGCCACGATCAAATCCAGCGGCGCGCCCCTTTGGCGGGTGGTGATCGTGACTTGTTCGTTGCCCTCAGGCGCTTGCCCGCTCGGGTTATTAAGTTTGAAGTTGTAGTCCGGGCGGTTAAAGTTTTCCGGCTTGCCGCGAGCGACTTCACGCAGGCCTTTCAAATGCTTCGCCAGTTTGTGAAGGAAGATAAGCTCTGTAGCCCAATCAATTTCGGCGCGGCCAGCTACGTTATCAGTAGCATCTGCAGCTTCGAAAAAGGCTTCAGTGAAGGTACTGTCCAGCACGTCATGCCGCAGGTTGGCCGCAATCGTGACCTGCTCAAGCCGCGTGAGGGTTTCCTTGATCTCCAGCGTGGTCTCATCGATCGTCACATACAGCGACACCGCCGGGCAGTTGCGCCCAGCCATCAGCGTGTATTTTTGCACCACGTCGTCGGGCAGCATGGTCAGCTTGTAGCCCGGCATGTACACGGTCGACAAGCGGGCGCGGCCCAGCACATCGACAGCACTACCCGGCTGCACCGCTAGGCCAGGTGCAGCAATGTGAATGCCCAGCGTCACCGTGCCGGTGCCTATGCCTTGCACCGACAGCGCATCGTCAATCTCTGTGGTTGCCGAATCATCAATCGAGAACGCCTGCACGCTGGCCAGCGGCAGGTCTTCGGTATGCGTCGGTGCCTGAAGCGCCGGAAAGCCCGTACCCTTGGGGAAATTTTCAAACAAAAACCGCTTGTAGTGAAACTGATAGGCCGAAGCAATGGCACCAGACTTTTGCAGCAAATCCAATGGGGCGATATGCGTGGCTTTTGAGGCTTCCACCACAGCCTTGTACTCAGCGCTGTTTTTGTCGGGTTTGAACAAAATTTTGTAGAGCTGTTCGCGTATCGGTTCAGGGCAGTTGCCTTGCGCAAGCGCTTCAGCCCAAGCGGTGATCTGCAAGGCGATTTGCTTTTTCTTTTCAATCGCGGCCAGGGCGAGTTGCAAAATCTCAAGCGGGGCTTTTTTGAATCGCCCCTTGCCTGCGCGGCGAAAGTAATGGGGCGCATCAAACAACCTGAACAAGGCGGCAGCTTGTTGCTCCAACGTGGCGGGTTTGCTGGGGTCGGCACTAAAGTAGTCACGCGCCAGGTCGGCAAAGCCAAATTCATCGTCGCTGGCAAACTCCCAGGCCAGCTCCAGTTCAATATCCGAGCTCAACCTTTGCGCTGCGGCTACGAAGTCGCCAGGTGCGGGTTTTTCAAACTTAAGCAAGGCATTCACAGCCTTGACTTTGACGCGCTTGCCCGAGTCCAGCTCAACTTGCAGCGACGAATCAGCTTCAGACAATATTCGGCCAGCCAGATGCTTGCCGGCTTCTTCAAACAATACGAACAAAATGAGCGCCTTTTGGTGGTGAACGACAAGTGTAATCAGGCAGCCAGATTGAGGAACTCAAGAATCTCTGGCAAGTGCTGGTCAAAGTCGCTCAGCGCGTGGTCGCTGCCTTCAATAAGTTTGACGTTGGCGCCCCGGTAGCGAGCCTGCATCTCTTGCCAGCTCAACACTTCATCGCCTTTGGCAATAATGGCCAGATAGTTTTCGGGCCGCGTCAAAGGCCCAGCTTGCAGCGCCCGGAGTTGGTCGATAAATTCAGGCTTGAAGAAAAACGCCTCATTTGGGTCGTGCCAAGCGGTTTGCTCGCCAATGTATTTGGTCAAGTCACGGGCTGGATCAACAGCCGGGTTCAGCACGACGGCTTTGCACCTCATTTTCTCTGCGACCCAAGTCGCGTAAAACCCGCCCAGTGACGACCCCACAACGGCCATGCTCTCAAAGCCTGCTTCTTCAGGCCAGCCAGCTATGTGTGCCATCACATCGGCCATGGCCTCATCAGGCGACGGCGCAAGCTGCGGGCAATACCAGCTGACGCCGGGGTATTGGCGCGCCACAATGCCCGCCATTTTTTGGGCTTTGGCAGACGATGGGGATGACCTAAAGCCGTGCAGATAGAGCAAATGCGTGGTTTTCATCCCGGTATCGTAGTTCGGCTGGCCGATAATCGGGCATGGCTGCTGTTTTTGACAAACCCTCACTTTTAAGGCGTGCTGTGCCGCTGTTCAGCGGGTTTGACGGCCCGCTGGCTTTTGCGGTGTTTTTGCTGGCCAGTGCGGGCCTGTTGATCATGTATTCGTCGGGATACGACCATGGCACACGCTTTGTAGACCACGGCCGTAACATGCTGATTGCGGGTTTCATCATGTTTGTGGTGGCGCAAATCCCCCCGCAGCGTTTGATGGCGCTCGCCGTTCCGCTTTACGTGATCGGGGTGGGGCTGCTGATCGCGGTGGCAATATTCGGCATCACCAAAAAAGGTGCGCGCCGCTGGCTGAATGTGGGTATCGTCATTCAACCCAGCGAGATTTTAAAAATCGCCATGCCGCTGATGCTGGCCTGGTGGTTTCAAAAACGCGAAGGTCAATTGCGCCCGCTCGATTTTCTGGTGGCAGGCGCACTGCTGATGATTCCCGTGGGGCTGATCATGAAGCAGCCGGATTTGGGCACGTCCCTGCTGGTGTTGGCCGCCGGGCTGGCGGTCATCTTTTTTGCCGGCCTGAGCTGGAAGCTGATTGCCCCGCCCGTTATTTTGAGTCTGGTCGGGATCTTTCTGATTGTCTGGTTTGAGCCTGCGCTCTGTGCAGATGGCGTGCGCTGGCCGGTATTGCACGACTACCAGCAGCAGCGCATTTGTACGTTGCTCGACCCGTCTCGTGATCCGCTGGGCAAGGGCTTTCACATTATTCAGGGCATGATTGCCATCGGCTCGGGTGGGCTGTTTGGCAAAGGCTTCATGGCGGGGACACAAACGCACCTTGAATTTATCCCCGAGCGCACCACCGACTTCATTTTTGCCGCATTTTCTGAAGAGTTCGGGCTGGCAGGCAACTTGCTGCTGATTGCTGGTTTCAGCTTTTTGATTTTGCGCGGCTTGGCCATTGCCCTCGGCGCGGCGACGCTGTTTTCGCGCCTGCTGGCCGGCGCGGTGACGATGATCTTTTTCACCTACGCTTTCGTCAACATGGGCATGGTCAGCGGCATTTTGCCGGTGGTGGGTGTGCCGCTGCCCTTTATCAGCTATGGCGGCACGGCCATGGTCACGCTGGGCCTGGCAGTCGGCATCTTGATGTCGATCGCCAAAGCCAAGCGGCTGGTGCAGTCATGAGTAAACGCCGAGCGGAAGGTCAATTTTCCGACGGGCCGCCCCTAGGAAAATTAGCCCCCTCGGGGGGCAGCGTATTACACGAAGTGAAAAGCGTGGGGGTCTTAATCGTTGGGGTTGGCAACATGGGCGGCGGCATGGCGACCAATTTGCTGTCCAAAGGCTGGCGCGTGCTGGTGAGCGACATTGATGCTGAAAAAGTCGAAAAATTAGTATTAAAAGGGGCTGTAGCCCAAGAAATACGGGCGCAAGCAGCTCCTGAATTAATAGCGTTATCGGCAATAATTGTGTGCGTGGTTGACGCTGTGCAGGCTGAAGACGTGCTGTTTGGTGCAAACGGTTTTGCGCATAGCCTGCAAAGCGGCCAAACCGTCATTTTGTGCCCCACGATATTGCCGCAGGACGTCGAATCGATTGCACACCGTCTGGCTGAACGCGGTATTCACACCATTGACGCGCCCATGTCTGGTGGCCCGGTCCGGGCTGCTGACGGCACCATGAGCCTGTTGGTGGCTTGCTCGCAAGCGGTATTTGCCCAGCAGGCCGGGCTGCTGAATGCGTTGTCTAGCAAAGTCTTCAACATCAGTGAAAAGCCGGGCGATGCCGCGCGGACCAAACTGGTCAACAACCTGTTGGCGGGTATTAACTTGGTGGGGGCGGCTGAAGCTCTGGCGCTTGCCGCCAAGTTAGGCCTAGACTTGGCTAAAACGCTGGATGTGATTGAGCAGTCCAGCGGGCAAAGCTGGATAGGCTCAGACCGCATGCGCCGCGCGCTGGTGGGCGACTACGCACCGCGCGCCCACGTTACGCTGCTTGAAAAAGACACCCGGCTGGCGTTGGTTTGCGCTGCTGCTGCCGACTTTGACGGGCCGCTAGGAGCGGCTGCCAGCAGCGTGTTTGCGCAGGCCCATGCGGCGGGGTATGCAGACCAAGACGATGCCGCTGTTTTCAAGCTACTACGTGGTAAATAAGCCTTGCCAGGGTGACTTTTTGTGCAAGTAAGTGTGTCTGGGGTTAAAAACCATCTTGCGTTTTTGTAACCAAACGGCTAAAACTACAACTTTACAACTCATAAAGGTGTGCGCCATGGCTGGAAAATTCGAGCTGAAGAAATCCAAGAACGACAAGTACTTTTTCTCGCTGCTGGCGAGTAATGGTCAAATTATCTTGACCAGTGAGATGTATGAATCCAAGGCCAGCGCCTCAAACGGCATTGAGTCGGTCAAGAAAAACGCTGCTGACGACGCGCGTTACAACCGCCTGAAAGGCAAAGGCGACGCCCCTTATTTCACGCTGAAGGCAGGCAACCACCAGGTGATTGGCAACAGCCAGATGTATGCCAGCGAGTCCAGCCGCGACAGCGGTATTGCGTCTTGCAAAACCAACGGCCCAACGGCCAAGGTTGACGACCAGACCTGATCTTTTCTGAATCCAGCTCAAATACTGTGTCTTAAGCGGGGGCGTGGCGTGCTGCCTACAATCGATGCATGACCACACTGCGCTCCTCCTCCGCCTCAGCTCTTAACGCCTCCACCACCTCGTCGACCGTCAAGCCCACAGCCGCATCGACGTCTGGGCGCTTGGACATTGCGCAAAAGCTGCTGCTTACGCCCTTCGGCTTGACCGAGGCGCATCTGGCCAAAGCCTTGGCAGAAATCACGTCCAAAGGCGCAGACGACGCAGACCTGTACTTTCAATACACCCGCAGCGAAGGCTGGAGTTTGGAAGAAGGCATCGTTAAAA
>JBBRDA010000080.1:0-14149 GCA_038204335.1 Burkholderiales bacterium | reverse complement strand
CGTGCAGGCGCAGCAGCCAGTCATTGATGCTTTTCGGTTCGCGCGATGCAGAGGCCGCAGTGACGGCCTGTGATGCAACCGGCCCAGGCGTCTGAGCCACTACTAAATCAGGAGCTGCTTGCGCCGATAAATAAAGGGCTATCAGGCTTAAGTACTTTAATTTCATGGTCTTGCAGTGGTTTTGACGGCTATCGGCGATGGATCAGCGCTGCCCAGTCTGTGAATTCTCAAACCCTGCATTCCGCAAAAACCCTGATGGCGCCTGCAGTGACGAGCCGCCGAGCTGCTTGTGCGCAGCCATCAACTCTTCAAGCCGGGCATCCCGCACCATGAGACCCTGAGGAGAGGACACCACCACCTGCTCAGCCGCAGGGCTTTGGCTAAGTTGCGTGGCCGTCGACCCAACAGGCGCCCCGACAAAACCCCAAGCAACGACAAGCGCAGCGCTGACCGAAGCCAAGCCTGCCACCAGTTTCCAGCGGAAAACCGACTCATTGGCTGCTGGCTGATTC
Organism: Burkholderiales bacterium; assembly: GCA_038204335.1. Taxonomy (GTDB): domain Bacteria; phylum Pseudomonadota; class Gammaproteobacteria; order Burkholderiales; family Burkholderiaceae_C; genus Polaromonas. Next base: position 13,637 of record JBBRDA010000080.1, on the reverse strand, counting down.
GGCAAGGCCAACAAGCCCTCCCGGGAGACTGACAGAACGGGAAGTCCAACTTTTTCATCTGCAAGTCGCAGATTCAAGCGCTGCAAGAAAGCTGGATCAGCGCCGGCTAACACAGAAGAAGCTGCAGCGTCCCGGAGGGCATAGCCAATCACCTGGTAACTGTTCCAGTCGCTGTGCAAGGTGTTCAACTGGATATCGGACTTACCGCCCGCAAGTTCGGCCCCCGACAGCTCCCCGTCTGCCAAGGCCGACAGCGATTCGAGAGCAGAGGATTCAAGCGTAGTCATGATGATGCGGTTCTTTTTAAAATTTGGGTTTCAGATCTGCTGTTAACACTACCAGCGCTTGCCGCTTTGGTTTTCAAGCAACGGTTTAACCTTCTGCGAAATCGCTTCCCGCGCCCTGAAAATGCGGGAGCGGACAGTGCCAATCGGGCAATTCATGGTTTCAGATATTTCCTCATAGCTCAAACCTTCAATCTCGCGCAGCGTGATAGCTTGCCGCAACTCTTCTGGCAATGCCTCCAGCGCGGTATTGATGATTTGCGCTATTTCCTTGCTGGCCAGCACTGCGTCAGGCGTTTCTGAACTGGTTAGTTCGTTTTCCAGAGGGGAAGTTTCATCATCGTCGTCAGATTTGAAAGAATTTTCAGAAATGGTCGGGTTCCGCTTCAAATCCATCAATGCCTTTTTGGCGGTATTTACAGCGATCCGGTACAACCATGTGTAAAACTGTGCCTCGCCCCTGAATTGCGCCAGCGCCCGGTAAGCACGGATAAATGTTTCCTGCGCGATGTCTTCGACCAGATCCACATCACGCACCATGCGGCCGATCAGGCGCTGAATGCGGCGCTGGTACTTGATGACCAGCAGCTCGAAAGCTTTCTGGTCACCGGCCACGGTGCGCTCAACCAGAATGGCATCGCTGTCAATTGGCTTTGCGTCTAGGGAGTTGACAGGTTCTTCGATCATGGTGGCACGCCTACACCATGTAGCAGGCGACGCGGCGAATAGACCGCACGCCGCAAATCCAGCCAGCGTGCCGGGAAAGCTCGACGCTCTGCCCAGAGCCATAGCTTGGCATGGGCTTGATTCTCAAGACGCAGCAGCAGCACATTTTTAAAATCGGCGGCGGCCAAAAGCTCATACTCAGCCACGCCCGCCTGGTAGCCAGGGCCTTCCCAGCGCCAGACTTGACCATCCCAGCAGATCTGACCAACAGGTGCGTTTTTCCAGCCGCGCCAAGCCGCCAAGCCAGCGATAACAATGGCTACAAAGCCCGCCAATTGCCGCCAGCCAAGATATTGACTGGCAAAAATCCAGGCAACCACCAGCAACACGCCGACTGTCCAGAGACCAAGCAAAACCCAAGCTTGCCAGTGGGAGCGCCCCAGCGGGTAGATCACTGAAGGGGCGTTGTGTTGACTCAAAGCGGCTCTGGCTTGCCGTCAGGCGCGCTTGAAAACCAGCGTGCCGTTGGTGCCACCAAAACCAAAATTGTTTTTGACGGCGACATCAATTTTGGCGTCACGCGCGGTGTTGGCGCAAAAATCCAGGTCACATTCAGCGTCCTGATTAAAGATGTTGATAGTGGGTGGGATTTTTTGATGGTGCAAGGCCAGCACAGTAAACACGGACTCGATGCCACCAGCGCCACCCAGCAAATGGCCTGTCATTGACTTGGTAGAACTGATCACCATTTTGCCGGCGTGCGAACCAAAGGCCGCCTTGATGGCATTGGTCTCATTGATGTCCCCCAGCGGGGTAGATGTACCGTGGGCGTTGAGGTAGTCAACCGCATCTGCATTGAGTCCGGCATTGCGCAGCGCGCCTAACATCGCGCGGCGTGGGCCATCCATGTTTGGGGCGGTTATGTGGCCTGCATCGGCACTCATACCAAAACCAGCCAGTTCAGCGTAAATTTTGGCGCCACGGGCCTTTGCATGCTCGTACTCTTCAAGCACCATCATGCCTGCGCCTTCACCGAGTACAAAACCATCACGATCTTTATCCCAGGGGCGGCTGGCGGTTTTGGGGTCTTCATTGCGAGTCGACAGCGCCCGCATGGCCGCAAAGCCGCCGATACCCAGCGGGGAAACCGTGGCCTCCGAACCACCCGCAATCACGACATCAGCGTCGCCATATTCAATCATCCGGCCTGCGTCGCCAATGCAATGTAAGCCAGTGGTGCAAGCCGTGACGATGGCAATATTGGGGCCTTTGAAACCGAATTTCATCGACACGTGGCCAGCAATCATATTGATGATAGAGCCAGGCACGAAAAATGGCGTGATACGCCTCGGGCCGCGCTTGGTAAGTTCTTCTTGAGTGTTTTCAATCAACGGTAAGCCGCCAATGCCGGAGCCGATCACGCAACCGATACGAACCGCTTCATCTTCACTCAAGGCATCGCCGGTTTTCAGGCCGCTGTCTGTCACAGCTTGGCAGGCGGCTGCCAGACCGTAATGAATAAACGTGTCCATGTGCCGAGCTTCCTTTTCAGGGATGTAGTCCCCGATCGTGAAGCCCTTGACTTCACCCGCAATCTTGCAGGAAAAGTTGGAGGCATCAAATTTGGTGATCAGATCAATGCCTGACTGACCAGCCAGCAAGTTGGACCAGTTTTCAGCAATGGTGTTTCCGACTGGGCTGACACAGCCCAGACCAGTCACTACAACGCGGCGACGACTCATGCGCATGTCCTGCAAAGATTGGAAAAAAGCCCCAGCTGGGGCTTTTTAAACGGGGAAAAAAGTGACAGCTTACGCTTTTTGGTGCGTGTTCGCGTAATCAATCGCGTTTTGAACGGTGGTGATTTTCTCGGCTTCTTCATCCGGAATCTCAATGCCAAACTCGTCTTCCAGCGCCATGACCAGTTCTACCGTGTCCAGCGAGTCGGCACCCAGATCAGCCACAAAGGCCTTCTCGCTGGTGACTTGACCTTCCTCAACGCCGAGTTGTTCGGCAATGATTTTCTTAACACGTGCTTCGATATCGCTCATAGTTCCGCCCAGGGGGTAGTAAATTAATCCGTGATTTTAGCGCGTTAGAGGCTAGTCTCTAAGCACCCTGATGATCGCTGTGCCGGACGGATAAAAACCGGCTAACGATGGCAGTGTTTTACCACTGCCAAATAAAACCCACATTACATATACATGCCGCCATTGACATGAATTTCCTGCCCAGTGATGTACGACGCTTGCGGGCTGGCCACGAACGCTACAGCATGGGCCACATCCTGCGGTTTGCCCAAGTGACCGAGCGGGATCTGCCCGAGCAGCGCCTTTTGCTGCTCTTCGCTCAAGCTGCCCGTCATGTCGGTTTCAATAAAGCCCGGCGCAATGCAATTGACCGTGATGTTACGTGAGCCCAGCTCCCTCGCCAGCGCGCGGGTCATTCCTGCCACACCGGCCTTGGCTGCCGCGTAGTTCGATTGCCCGGCGTTACCCGAGCTGCCAACCACCGACGTGATATTGATGATGCGGCCATAGCGCTGCTTCATCATGGTGCGCATCACGGCGCGGCTCATTCGGAAAACAGCCTTTAAATTGGTATCCATCACGGCATCCCAGTCGTCGTCTTTCAAGCGCATGGCCAACATGTCACGGGTAATACCGGCGTTATTGACCAGCACCTGCAAGCCGCCGTACTCTTTCACAATGCTGTCGATCAGCGCTTCAGCTGCCGCTGCATCGTTAACGTTCAGGTTTTTACCCAAGCAGCCGGGAAAAGCGGCGAGAACTTGGCTGATCTTGGCGGCGCCTTCGTCGCTGGTTGCAGTTCCAATGACTTTCACCCCTTTTTTGGCCAACTCCATGGCGATGGCAGCGCCGATGCCGCGAGATGCACCTGTTACCAAGGCGATCTGGCCTTCAAACTTCATATCGCTCATAGCAGCATTTCTTTCACTTGGGTCATCGTGGTGGGGTCAAACAGCGGCGCTCCGGTCAAGTCTGCATCAATCCGCTTGACCAGACCCGACAGAACTTTACCCGGCCCGCATTCAATGATGTGGTCGACGGCGCGCACTTTGATGGCCTGCACGCATTCCACCCAGCGCACAGCGCCAAACGCCTGGCGGTAAAGGGCATCACGAATACGCGCAGCATCGGTTTCAATATCCACGTCAATGTTGTTGATGAGCGGGATTTTCAGAGTTGCGAACGTTGTCTCAGCCAGTTTGGCTTTCAGTTTTTCGGCAGCTGGCTTCATCAGGCTGGAGTGAAAAGGCGCTGAAACCTGCAGCAGCAAGGCGCGCTTGGCACCCTGGGCCTTGAGAATTTCGCAGGCCTTATCAACGGCAGCCTTGCTGCCAGCAATCACGGTTTGCATCGGGTCGTTGAAATTCACTGCCTCAACCACGTCCCCTTCTTGCAGATCAAATATGCCAGTAAAACCCGTAATTCGGGCGCAAGTAGCTACTATTTCAGGAGCATTCAGGCCAAGGATAGCAGCCATCGCACCCACTCCTACCGGTACCGCATCCTGCATGGCCTGTGCCCGAAAGCGCACCAAGGGCGCAGCCTGGCTCAAGCTCAAGGCACCGCTGGCAACCAGCGCCGCGTATTCCCCCAACGAGTGACCCGCAACGAAAGCTGGCGCCTGGCCAGTCTCAGCCATCCATACCCGGTAAGCGGCCACGCCGGCGACCAGCATGACGGGCTGGGTGTTAGTTGTCAGAGCCAATTCTTCCTTCGGGCCTTCACGGATCAAACGAGTCACATCCTGACCCAAGGCATCAGATGCTTCTTGAAGGGTGTGAACCACGACAGGGTGGTCGCCCCAGGCATCCAGCATCCCGACCGATTGCGAGCCCTGGCCTGGAAATACAAACGCAAATGACTTCAATGAGAACTCCTGTTATTGATACGCTTGAGAAAACTTTGCGCGGATTTTATTAAAACGAAACCCAAGGCAAAGGCAGACAGCCAAGGATCCATCAAATAGTCCCACAGGTTGCCAGATTCCATCAGCCCAGCGCTCCATGCCAGCAAAGCCAGCGCCACCAACGCGGGCAGAAGGCGCAAACCCAGCCAGCCGCTGACACCACAAACTAAAAGCAAAGCCGCCATGAACCACCACGAGCCCCAGCCTAAGCGGTAAGCGTCCCAGTCGCCCAAGCCCAATGCCGTGGGATACAAAAGCAAAGCCGCAGCGCCCACCATCACCAGCAGCGCGGTCAGTTCGCGCTTACCAACCGGCGCTGAACCAAAGAGCAGATGACACAGGCTCAAAACGCCCAAGGCCAGAAAAGTGATGCTGAGGTCACCGATCAAGCCGCGAAAATAGGCTGCTAACGGAATACCGTTTCCAGGTAGGGGAACAAGCAGTGCCATGAAGAGTATCAGTACCCAAACTTTTACCCACCTTTTGCCGAGGCGACGCAGTTCTACGCCACACAAACAAAGCGCACCGGCACACAAAGCCAACGCGATAGTGATCAGTGCAAAAGCATCCGTTAGAGCGATCATGGTGCAGACCCCGCCGACTGCAGTTCGGACAGTTCAAACTGGACGTGCTTGATGCGGCTTCGGTGCCACGTGTACACCAGATGCAATGTACCGTCTTTGGATTGCAGCAGAAACGGGTACGAAAATTCTTGTGCGCAACGGGCATCGCCACACAGTTGCTTCTGAGCACTGGCAACATAAGCGGCGATCTGAGGTTCAGTCACCCCTTTGGATTTAAGCTCCGCTCCTAAGACAACTGCATATTCAGCCAGAGTCAGCGGGCTGGTCAGATTCTTGTTTTGACTGGTTGGCTCCACGCTCATCTGTTTGGCCGCCGAATCCCCCAACTTGATCAGCGCCAGTTGTTCACGCCCAGCGCTGGTCGGGTTAAGCGCCAGCCAGCGTGCACCGTCTTGAAGCACAACCCCCGCCAGCGCCGAGTTGGGATTGGGCGCGGCAACAGGCACCGCAAGTGACCATGTTTGCCCAGCGTCTTGTGTCGTGCTGCTCATGACGCGGCCACCCTGCGTGGCACGCATAAAGGCCTGGGCTGTTTGCGCGCTGCTGGCCAGCACCACAGGCTGCAAGCTGGTTTGGCTGCCCGGCATGCGCACCTTGTCGACAACCCGCCCACGCGCATCGATGCGAAGCACTTCGGCAAACTTGGTGATGAACTCATGGTAGACAGGCAAGCTGATTTGCCCATGCGTCATGGGCACGGGCCCGGCCTTGACCAGCGTACTGATATTCAGGAACGGCGATGTGACCAAGCGTTGGGGTGCGCTCCATGTCGCGCCCTCATCGACCGAGCGCGACCAAGTGATCGCACTGCCAGCCCAGCCACCGAGCGAGACATTGACCATCCACAGCTGCAGCGAGCCATCGGAAGCGCGCGCAATGACCGGGTTGCCAATTTTTTTGACGTAGCGCTGCAGCCCGCGCTGGAGTTGGGCCCTGTCAAACAAGCTGGACTCTGGCCCCCACTGCTGGCTGGACTTGCCCAAAACTGCCGTTTGAATCGTCACATCACCAGCGCCCTCTCGCGAACCTGAAAACCAGACCGCCCGCAAAGAGCCGTCCAGCAATTCAACCACTGAGGCCGCGTGAACCGCCCTGCCCGCCGCGCTGGACACAAACTTCGCCTGAGACCGGGCTGCCTTGTCTGGCGCTGGCAGCGCAACTTCGGGCAAAGCCTGTGCGGCAGGAACCAGAAACGTTGCTTGCTGCGGGCGATTGAACACTTTAAAGGCCGCCGCCGCAAAAGCGACGATCACCATTCCCGCTAGGAGGAGGTTGCGGCTAGCCGTGCGCATCAAACTGGCCCTCTCAGTAATTGAGAAGCACCGCACCCCAAGTAAAACCACCGCCCACGCCTTCCAGCATCAGGGTGTCACCTTTTTTGATCTTGCCGCTGCGCACTGCCACATCCAGCGCCAGGGGAATCGACGCGGCTGAAGTATTGCCATGCTGATCGACGGTGACGATGAGCTTTTCAAGCGGGAGTTTGAGCTTTTTAGCCGTGCTTTGCATGATGCGGATATTGGCTTGATGTGGGATCAGCCAGTCAATATCGGCCTCCGTCAAGCTGGCTTTGGCCAAGGCACTGCGGGCGGCGCTCTCAAGCACGCCCACTGCCAGCTTGAAGACCGCCTGACCATCCATTTTTAACAGTGCATCGCCCATGACCTTACCGCCCGACACGTTGCCGGGTACGCACAAAATGCCCACGTGTTTTCCGTCAGCATGCAAGTCACTGGACAAAATGCCCGGGGTATCGGAAGCCTCTAACACCACTGCGCCCGCTCCGTCACCGAACAGCACGCAGGTCGTGCGATCTGAAAAATCAAGGATTCGGGAAAAAACCTCGCTACCCACCACCAGCGCCTTGCTGGCAGTGCCCACTTTGATCATCGCGTCGGCCACGCTGAGGGCATAAACAAAACCGCTACAAACCGCCTGAATGTCAAATGCCGGGCAACCCGCAATGCCCAGCTTGTTTTGCAAAATACAAGCGGCTGACGGAAACACCATGTCTGGCGTTGACGTGGCCACAATGATGAGGTCAACATCCCCAGGCTGCAAACCAGCGGCCTGCAAGGCATTTTTTGCCGCTTCAAAAGCCAAATCGCTGCATGACACATCAGGCGCAGCAAAATGCCGAGCGTGAATACCCGTGCGTTCCACGATCCATTCGTCAGAGGTCTCGACGCCAGACGCAGCTAGACGCTTGGCCAAATCGGCGTTGGTCAGTCTCTCGGGTGGCAAAAAGCTGCCAGTGCCGGTAATGCGTGAGTAAATCGACATCAAGGTGCTATCAAAAAAACGAAGGGATAAAAGTGACCGCCAAAAGCTACTGTCTAATGTAATGCGGCGATGACTTTTGGCGTTGGCTGGTCGACCGCTGAGGTCGGCGAAGGCGACGCTACAAGTATCGCAGCCGCGTGGGCAATTTTCTCGCGGACTCGCTCCAGCAGGTTGTTGCGCGCCGCATCGTACGCCCTGTTGAGTGCCCGCTCAAAGGCAAAAGTGTCTGCCGAACCATGGCTCTTGAACACCAGTCCCTGCAGGCCCAACAAGGCTGCGCCGTTGTAGCGCCTGTGATCCATCCGATTTTTAAAGGCCGTTAAAACCGGATAAGCGACGATCGCTGCAAATTTAGTGAAGATGTTGCGTGAGAACTCAACCTTCATGAAGTTGCCAATCATGCTGGCCAGACCTTCGCTGGTTTTTAGGGCCACATTCCCGACGAAACCGTCACACACCACAATGTCGGTTGTGCCTTTGAAAATATCGTTGCCTTCAACATTGCCGTAAAAATTCAAATCACCGGAGTTAGCAGCAGATCGGAGCAGATCACCTGCTTTTTTAATCACTTCACTACCTTTTATCGCTTCTTCGCCAATATTGAGCAAGCCAACACTAGGGGTGGGGTTGTTGGTGATCGCCGCCACCAAGGCCGAACCCATCACGGCGAACTGCAGCAGATGGTCTTCGGTGCAATCGACATTGGCACCCAGGTCAAGCACGGTGGTAGCACCACCAGCCGCGTTGGGCAGTTGAGTGGCAATGGCGGGCCGGTCGATGCCGTCCATGGTTTTGAGCACATAGCGGGCAATCGCCATCAATGCACCCGTGTTGCCGGCCGACACGGCGGCTTGTGCAGTGCCGTCTTTGACCAAATTAATGGTCACCCGCATGGAAGAGTTTTTCTTGCGCCGCAGCGCAATTTCGATCGGGTCGTCCATGGTGACGATTTCGCTGGCATCAACCAACTTACAGCGCGGGCTGACATGCAGTTGCTGGTAGAGCGGATGCGCCTGAAGCGCGGCAGATTGCCCGACAAGGATCACCGAAGCCTCTGCGTGACCTTCAAGAAAGGCCAGGGTGGCGGGCAGCGTGACAGCCGGCCCAAAATCCCCGCCCATCGCATCAACGGCTATGCAGATCATGGAAAGACCGGCGCAGTCAGGAGTTCAGTCGTTAAAAAAAGAAAAGCCCGCATAAAAATTGCGGGCCTTCGGATGTGCGTGGCCAAAGCCTAAAGCAATGACTTACGCTTCAGATTTTGTCTTCAGCACTTTACGGCCACGGTAAAAGCCAGTTGGGCTGATGTGGTGACGCAAGTGGGTTTCACCGGTGGTGGACTCCACTGCAATGCCTGGAACATTCAGGGCATTGTGTGAGCGGTGCATGCCGCGCTTGGAAGGTGACTTTTTGTTCTGCTGAACTGCCATGATGGGCTCCTGATCAAACAGTGTCAGTGAACACTGCCTAAATTTGTAGGTTTATGGGGTTGGTAAATTGCATGCTGGGTCAACACGCGAAGCCTCATAGTATAGCGCGGATAACGCCAGTTAGGGGGCAGTCCAGCCCGATCAAAAGGCAAGCACCGCAAGTTATCCCATTCTTGACTACTTTTTCTTTAACTGCGCCAATGCAGCAAAGGGGTTGGGCTTGTCCGCCACATCAGCAGGTGCATCCAAAACCCCAGCACTGAAGACAGGCTTTATCGGGCACTTTAGGTGCATAGGTACCAACGGCAACGCCATCAGCAGTTCATCTTCCAGCACCGCCAACAAATCAAAGTGCGGGGTCAGCACCAGCAAATCTTCGTCAGATGCGTCGTCTTCAGCCATGGCGATGTCTTCGGTTGCCACAAAACGGTACCACTGGTCGACTTGCAAAGGCGTTTGCACCGCGCTCATGCAGCGCTGGCAGGTCAGCGGCAAGGACGTGTCGGCTGCCAGGTGTAGCCAGATGTCCATTTGGCCGGCGCTGCCCGCTCGTAACTCGGCGACAGCCCGCCAATTAACCATCGTTTCGGGCTGGAGCCCAACAGATTCATGCGCAAGCCGCTCTAAATTTTGTAGCGGAATAGTTTCAAGCAGCGGCATCCCAGCTTCGGCGAAAGCTTGCATGTTCACTCGGGTGGCTTGTGGCGGTCGGATCATGCTGTCAGTGTAAGAGAATCAGGGTCATGAACTTTTCTGCTAAGCCTCTTGAACCACCCCGCCAGCTTATTTTGGGCTCAACATCGCGCTATCGGCGCGAACTGCTGGATCGCCTGAACATTCGTTTCCAGGTGGCTGCGCCCGATGTAGACGAAACCCCTTTGCCGCAGGAATCGCCCCGCCGGCTGGCTGATCGCCTGGCGCTGGCCAAGGCCAAAGCCGTGGCGACCCAGTTCCCGCAGGCTGTGGTGATTGGATCTGATCAGGTGGCTGACCTGAACGGCCAGTGCCTGGGCAAGCCCGGCACGCATGAACGCGCCGTCGCCCAACTGCGCCAGATGCGGGGTCAGACCGTGGTCTTCCAAACTGCCGTGGCAGTCGTTTGTTTTGACAATGGTTTTGAGCAAAGCAGCTTGGCTTCTGTGTGTGTGAAATTTCGTGATTTGACCGACGATGAGATCGAAAACTATCTTCAGCTTGAAAAGCCTTACGACTGCGCGGGCAGTGCCAAAAGCGAAGGCTTGGGGATTGCGCTGCTGGAATCGATTGACAGCGACGACCCCACGGCGCTGATCGGCCTGCCTTTGATCAGAACCTGCCAAATGCTTCGAGCAGCAGGCATTGAGCTGCTTTCAAGCAAGGCCGCAACATGACCACAGCTAAGGGCAAACTCTATTTGGTTCCCGCGCCTTTAGATTTCGGCTGCGACCAGCAAGCGCCGATTCAAGACGTGATGCCACTGCATTCCCTTCAAATTACAGCTAGGTTGCCCTGCTTTATTTGCGAGAACGCCAAAAGTACCCGCGCCTACTTAAAACGGGTGGGTGAGGTTGTCCCTCTGAGCCAAAGCGTTCAGGCTCTTCACATCACCGAACTGCCGCGCGAAGTTCACAAAAAGGGCGACCACACCGGTAACTTTGATGCACGCCCCATGCTCATGGCGGCCATGGAGGGCCGCGACATGGGGCTGATCAGCGAAGCAGGCATGCCCGCCATCGCCGACCCCGGCTCGTCAGTCGTTAGGGCGGCGCATGATCTGGGCATTGAAGTCGTGCCGCTAACCGGCCCGATGTCACTCATGCTGGCTCTGGCATCCAGCGGGCTGAACGGCCAAAATTTTGCCTTCGTCGGCTATTTGCCGCAGGACGCCAGCGAGCGCAGCCAGCGCATCAAGGCACTGGAGTCACTGGCCCTGAAAACTGGCCAGACACAGATTTTTATTGAAACGCCCTATCGCAATACGGCACTGCTGCAAGCGCTGCTTCAATCACTGCAGGGCAATACCAGGCTGGCGCTTAGCTGCGGCTTGAGCCTAGAAACCGCTTGGAACAACAGCGCAACCGTCGCCAAATGGAAGCAAGACAAACAAACGCCCCCGCTGGGTTTGCCTACGGTTTTTTGTCTCGGGCGATAAGAAAGGCTAAGGCTGGTGACCCCTAGCGAATAGCAGGCAGAGCCCGCACCGCTTTCATCGCGCCCTCACCGACAGCCGCACCGAACTTCTTAGCCAGGCGCTCGGCCACGTTATCGCGGCGGGTGTAGTCGATGATGTCTTCGGCTTTGACGACGTCGCGGGCCACGGATTCGAGGGTACCGAATTGGTCGGCCAAACCGAGCTCAATCGATTGCTGCCCCGTCCAGAACAAGCCGCTGAACATTTCTGGCGTTTCTTTCAGGCGCTGACCGCGTCCAGCTTTGACGACGCTGATGAACTGTTGGTGAATTTGATTCAACATGGCTTGGGCAAAAGCGCGCTGCTTTTCGGTTTGCGCACTGAATGGGTCTAAAAAGCCCTTGTTTTCACCGGCTGTCAGCAGCCTTCGTTCTACGCCAAGCTTATCCATCAAACCAGTAAAACCGAAGCCGTCCATCAGCACGCCGATGCTGCCGACGATGCTCGCCTTATCAACAAAAATCTGGTCGGCTGCCACGGCAATGTAGTAAGCGGCAGAGGCGCAGGTTTCTTCAACCACGGCATAAACCGGCTTTTTGTGCTTGGCTTTGAGCCGGCGGATCTCGTCGTTCATCATGCCGGCCTGCACCGGGCTACCACCAGGGGAATTAATGAGCAGCACCACGGCTTTGGCGCCTTCATCTTCAAAGGCGGCTTTGAGGGCGGCGTTGATGAACTCGGCGCTGGCATCGGCCCCCGCGGCGATTTCACCTTTGATCTCAACGACCGCCGTATGCGCCACGGTGGTATTGGCGGTGGGCGTGCCGCGGTGCAAGGCCATCCACACCAGAACCACAAAGAACAAAAGCCACGACAAACGCACAAACGTTTTCCATCGGCGCGTGGCTTTTTGCTCGTTCAGTGACGCAAAAGCCAGTTTCTCAAGCGTGTTGCGCTCCCAGCCGGGTGAGTTGGTGGGGTCAGTATTGTTCATATTATTCGCTACGTTTTCAGGAGCTGCTTGCGCCCGTGTTGATTGGTCTGGAGGCAGATTCGCCCCATTTTTTGAGCCGTTTTCAGGTTCAAAAGGATCGGTTTCAGGTTTATTCTCAAAATCTGGTCGGTTTGAATCGGTCATGCATCTAGTTTAGACAGCTATCAATACTCTGGCGGCCTGAGGTTGTAAGCAGTTTGCCAATAAACCACCCCGCCATCATCGACAAGGTGGATTTTGACCAGCCCGCCCTGGCACGGCCCGCCTGCGCACTGGCCACTATCTGGTGCGTAAGCCGCTCCGTGGCTGGCGCACAGCAGCCATTGGCCCGTCGCATCAAAAACCCGGTTGGGCTGCCAATCGAGTTCCATCGCCACATGGGTACAGCGGTTCAGATAGGCATGCACTGAGCCTTTGAATCTGACAGCAAACGCCCGGCAGGTTTGGCCCGCGTAAACCACGTCAAACGGCACGGCTTTGCCGCTATCAGCCAAGTCGCTGGAATTGCAAAGGGGCTGTAAATCGTCCACGGCCTGAATTTACCCGTTGGCGAGTAGCCAGTCGTGCATCTCTTGCACCGAGTGCGCCACATGTAGCGGCTTTAATGCCGCGAAAGCACTGGGCTCATGCGCGCCGTAGCTCACGCCCAAGCTGGGGCAGCCCGCGTTGAGCGCCATTTGCAAATCATGGGTGGTGTCGCCGATCATCAGCGTGCGCTGGGCGGTCGTACCCAGCTCGGCCATCAACTCGTGCAGCATTTTGGGGTCAGGCTTGCCCTCCGTTTTGTCTGCCGTGCGAGAGGCATCAAACACCCCTTTGAGCTGAACCGTATGCAGAGCGTCATCCAGCCCGTGGCGCGATTTGCCTGTGGCGACAGCCAGCAGATAGCCACGTACCTTCAAGGCCGCCAGCAGTGGCAGCACACCTTCAAACAAGCTCAAATCATGGGCATGCAACTGGTAGTGGTAGCGGTAGCGCTCACCCAGCAGCGGGTATTTATCTTGCGGCACATCGGGCGCGGCATGCGCCAGCGCCTGCATGAGCCCCAAACCAATCACATAGCCAGCCGCTTCGTCGGTTGGTACGGTGCCGCCGACGTCTTTAACAGCAGCCTGAATGCAGCGCACGATGATCTGGGTGGAATCAAACAGCGTGCCGTCCCAGTCAAAGGCAATCAGGTCAAAGTTTCGAATGTGCATGCCCGGATTGTCGCTGCCCGGAATGTCCCAACGGGATTGGCACATGCAATTCCTCAGGAATTTTCAGGCTCTGCCGGGGGCGGCGGAAAAGCCTCTGCGGCACGCGACGGCAAGAACTGCTGCAACTCACCGGGCAGGGAGGCCTGCAGCT
>JBBRDA010000079.1:0-14397 GCA_038204335.1 Burkholderiales bacterium | reverse complement strand
GCGTGACCCACATGGCCACCTGAAAATCCGTTTGCAACACCAGCTCTTCGGTGATTTTTCCGCCCACCAAATACAGCTTGGCGAACTGCCCGCCGTCAATCAGGCTAACCACCGCCATGATGGCTAAAAAACCGGCTGCATACAGAGCCCCCAGAATGAGCATGGCATTCAAGCGCTGTTTGCCAGCCCGAAAGGCACTGATCAAGATCGATGGCATCGGGAACTTGCCTTTGGCGGCCTCCTGCGTCGCAGCCATCAGGCCCAGTGTGGCAGCCGGTAGCAGTGCCAATGCCACTGCCGCACCAATAAAGGGCAGTAGCGAAGCAATCGACAGCAGCGCCATGAACATGAAAAATAGCCCCGACATGGCCAGCGGCTGCCGCGTGAAGGTTTTAAAACCCAGCTTGACCCAGGTGACGCCTGTACGTGCCGGAACGATGTGAAGTTTCATGGTGTTTGGTGAGTATGTTCTAGATACGGCTGGCTGGCGCAATTGGATTCAGGTGGGTTAAAACCACCGGATGCGTCACTCTCTGCCTGAGCACGCGCTCAAAATGGGTCGGATCATGAGCTTTGAGCAGTGATGCCTCGCGGGGCAGATAAAAATCCCATAAGCGCGAGATCCAGAAACGCAACGCACCCGCGCGTGCCATGGCGGGCAAGAGGGTTCGCTCTTGTGCGGTCAAAGGTCGAACGGTTTGATAGGCGTCTAAAAAGGCTTTAGCGCGGCCAGCGTCATGCCTGCCAGTGGGCAGGTCAATGCACCAGTCGTTCAGGCAGACGCCAATGTCAAATAAAAAACTGTCGCAACCGGCAAAGTAAAAGTCAAAAAACCCGGTCAGCTCGCCGTCTTCGAACATCACATTGTCGCGGAACAGATCGCCATGCACCGTGCCCGTGGGCAGGGCCTTGTAAGCAGAGCTTGCAGCAATGTGGTTTTGATACGCCAGCTCGCTGAGCAGCAGACTTCGTTGATCAGCGCTAACGTGCGGCAGAACAGCGGGCAGCGTCGCATTCCACCAGCCCAGGCCGCGCAGGTTGGGTTGATGCAGATTGAAATCAGCCCCTGCCAAATGCATACGTGCCAGCATCGCACCTACACGTGAACAGTGGGCCGCATCAGGCGCCAGCTCACTTTTGCCGCGCAGCTTGTCAACAACGGCAGCGGGTTTGCCTTTGAGGCTATGCAAAATACTGCCAGTTTTATCGGGCGAGGGGTTGGGCACCAGCACGCCACGCCCGGCCAAATGTTTCATCAGCTGCAGGTAAAACGGCAATTGCTCGAAGCTCAGGCGTTCAAACAGCGTGAGAACGTACTCACCGCTATCGGTATCTACAAAATAGTTGGTGTTTTCAATACCGCCGACGCAGGCTTTAAGGCTTTGCAACTGCCCTAAATCAAGCGCCTGCAGAAATTCAGCAGCCTCGTCAAACGAGACTTCGGTATAGACGGCCATGCCTGAAAGGTCGCTGTCGAAAAATTAAAACTTCAACACATTCCAGACGCGCGATCCGGTGGTCTCATTTTTGGAGGTTGACGGTGCCGCACCACGTGCTGTGTCTGAGGGTTTGACTTCGTAAGCCGGAATGCCGTTACCGACTTTAGGTTGTACGGTAATACTCTGGGTTTCGCCGCCCACACGTATTTCGTCAATACGGGAGCCAGCGTCTTCCGTACGGATGCGCTGAATCGTCTGGTCTGGCCGGCCTGAGCTGCCCAGACCAGCCGGGGCGACAGCCGACGGAGCTGGCGCTGAGGCTTGTGCAGGCTGAGGCGAGGTTTGCGCAGCACACAGCGTTGCCAATGGCAGCGCTGCAAAAAAGACCAGTGTGCGGAGTTGGGTTGGCAAAGCGTGTTTCATGGCTGCATTGTAGGCTTGGGCGGGCCTGATGCGGTGCAAAAATACCGCACAATGAATTGGCGTTAAATCCCTGACAATCGCACAGCATGACCACCGACAACACCTACCGAACCCCGTCCGATCCTCCCCCTGCTACGGCAACAGCTTCGGATGTCGACAAGAAAAAGTTGCTGCTGGTCGATGGCTCCAGCTATTTGTACCGGGCTTTTCACGCCATGCCCGACCTGCGGGCTGACCCGGCAGATCCGGCCAGCCCTGCGACAGGGGCGATTCGCGGGATGGTCAATATGTTGCAAAAGTTGCGCAAGGACTACCGGGCAGACTACGCCGCCTGCGTTTTTGATGCCAAAGGCCCGACCTTTCGCGACGACATGTACCCGGCCTATAAAGCCACGCGGTCACCGATGCCGCCCGATTTACGCAGCCAGATCGAACCTGTGCATGAGGTGGTTGGCTTGATGGGGTGGCCCGTGCTGGCCGTGCCGGGCGTAGAGGCTGACGACGTGATTGGCACGCTGGCCTGCATGGCATCAAGCCAGGGCATTGAAGTCATTATTTCAAGTGGCGACAAAGACCTGAGCCAGCTGGTCGATGAGCACATCACCGTGATTGACACGATGAACAACAAGCGCCGTGACTTGGCCGGCGTCGAAGCTGAGTTTGGCGTACCGCCGCGCCTGATGGTGGACTACCAGGCGTTGGTGGGGGACACCGTTGACAACGTGCCGGGTGTGCCCAAGTGCGGGCCAAAAACAGCCGTGAAATGGCTGCTTGAATACGGCTCTCTAGACAACCTGGTGGCCCATGCCGGTGACATCAAAGGTGTGGTGGGTGAAAACCTGCGTGCCTCACTGGATTGGCTGCCGCAGGCTAAAGCGCTGGTGACGATCAAAAAAGACTGTGACTTGGAGGCTTATCTTCATGGTTTGCCCGCTCTCGACTCCATTGCCGTTGGCGAGCAAAAACACCAAGCGCTGGTCAAGTTCTATGAGAACTATGGCTTTAAGGGGCTGGTGCAGTCCTTGCAAGGCGCAGCGCCCGCGATTGCGGCAGAAAAGCCTAGAGTCAAGTCTGAACCCGGGCTCTTCGATGAACCTGAAATAGACGCCGCCACAACGCCTGTCGCCAAGCCGGCCAGCCCGCTGGTCTGTGACACCATCTTCACTTGGGAGGCGTTTGCCGTTTGGTTGGCCCGGCTGCAAGCGGCT
Organism: Burkholderiales bacterium; assembly: GCA_038204335.1. Lineage (GTDB taxonomy): Bacteria > Pseudomonadota > Gammaproteobacteria > Burkholderiales > Burkholderiaceae_C > Polaromonas. Next base: position 11,327 of record JBBRDA010000079.1, on the reverse strand, counting down.
GAATTGGTGGCGCTAGATACCGAAACGACATCGTTAGACGAGATGCGTGCAGAGATTGTCGGCATCAGCTTTAGTGTTCAACCGGGTGAAGCGGCGTATCTACCGCTGACCCACGACTACCCCGGTGCGCCTGAGCAATTGCCGCGTGATGAGGTGCTCGCCAAGCTGAAGCCGTGGTTAGAGAACCCCGCCCAACTCAAACTCGGCCAACACATCAAGTACGACCGACATGTGTTTGCCAACCACGGCATTGAAGTGCAAGGCTATGCCCATGACACGATGTTGCAAAGCTATGTGCTCGAAGTACATAAACCCCACGGCCTTTCAAGTCTGGCCGACAGGCATCTGGGCCGCAGCGGCATCACCTTTGAAGACCTGTGCGGCAAAGGCGTACACCAGATCAAATTCAACCAAGTCGAGATCGCCAAGGCCGCTGAATATTCATGCGAAGACGCCGATCAGACGCTGGGTGTTCACCTCGCGCTATGGCCGCAAATCCAGGCGATTCAGACCTTGCGTTTTATTTACGAGCTAGAGATCAACAGCAGCGAATCTTTGTACCGCATTGAGCGCAATGGTGTATTGATTGACGGCCCCATGCTGGCCAAACAAAGCGGCGAGCTGGGGCTGCGCCTGCTGCAGCTTGAAACTGAAGCGTATGAGATTGCAGGCCAGCCCTTTAACCTGGGTAGCCCCAAGCAGTTGGGTGAAATTTTCTTTGACAAACTTGGGATGCCAGTGGTTAAAAAAACGCCCAGCGGTGCCCGCAGCACTGACGAAGAGGTGCTCGAAAAGCTGGCTGAAGACTACCCCCTGCCGGCCAAGTTGCTGGAGCACCGCAGCCTGTCAAAACTCAAAGGTACCTATACCGACAAGCTGGCGCAGTTGGCGCTTCCGCGCACCGGCCGTGTGCATACCCATTACGCGCAAGCTGTGGCCGTGACGGGCCGCTTGAGCAGCAACGACCCCAACCTGCAAAATATCCCGGTCAAAACCGCAGAAGGCCGCCGCGTTCGTGAGGCTTTTGTGGCGCCCGCAGGCAGCATGATTGCTAGCGCTGACTACTCCCAAATCGAGCTGCGCATCATGGCGCACATCAGTCAAGACGTAGCGCTGCTCAAGGCTTTTAAAGACGGCATCGACGTTCACCGGGCCACGGCCGCTGAGGTGTTTGGCGTGGCGGTGGAGGAAGTCAGCAGCGAGCAGCGCCGCTATGCCAAGGTGATCAATTTCGGCTTGATCTACGGCATGAGCAGCTTTGGTTTGGCCAAAAACCTGGGCATCGAGACCAAAGCCGCCGCTGCTTACATCGACAAGTATTTTCAGCGCTACCCGGGCGTTAAAAACTACATGGACGAGACCCGCTTGTCAGCCAAAAGCAAAGGCTATGTTGAAACTGTTTTTGGCCGCCGCCTGTATTTGCCTGAGATCAACTCACCCAACGGCCCGCGCCAAAAAGGCGCTGAGCGCGCCGCCATCAACGCGCCCATGCAGGGCACAGCTGCGGACCTTATCAAGCTGAGCATGAACAAAGTGCAGGAAGTGCTGGACACCGAAAACCGAAAGACCAAAATGATCATGCAAGTGCATGACGAACTGGTGTTTGAAGTGCCTCTGGATGAAGTCCCGTGGGCAAAGCTTGAAATCCCGCGCCTGATGGCTGGCGTTGCCGAGCTCAGGGTCCCGCTGCTGGCTGAAATGGGAGTCGGCGAGAACTGGGAAAAAGCGCACTAGCCATCAGCTACGAGCCGTTCGTAAACCCGCACACGGGAACTTGCGCAAACGAATAAACTCCGACAGGTTGCACGCTAACTTACAAACCAAGACTTCTCAACTCAAAGGATTCCCATGTTGACCCAAGACCAGCAATCTGAATTCGATGCACTGTTGCCCGGCCAAACCACTGAGGCAGGAGCAACACGCCGAACCGCACTGAAGGCTGCACTTGGCGTGGGCTACGCTGCCACAGCCATGCCTATCATGGCGCAAACGGCCATCAAAACCCCTTCTACGGGTTTGAAAACCGGCGAAAGCACTTTTGAAGTCAACGGCTTTAAAGTTCCATTTTTTTACGCTGCACCGGCTGGCAAAAGCAACCTGCCTGTGATTTTGGTGATTCAAGAAATCTTTGGTGTCCACGAATACATCGCCGACACCGCTCGCCGCTTTGCCCAAGCTGGCTACCTGGCCATTGCGCCTGAATTGTTCGCCCGCCAGGGTGACCCAACAAGCTATGGCGAAATGGCCAAGCTGATGGCTGAAGTCGTCTCTAAAGTGCCTGATGCGCAGGTCATGGCTGACTTGGACGGCGCGGTGAAATGGGCTGGAACCAACGGTGGCGACTTGAAAAAAGTCGGCATCACCGGTTTTTGCTGGGGCGGCCGCATCACATGGCTTTACGCGGAGCAAAGCAAAAACGTCAAGGCCGGCGTCGCTTGGTACGGCCGTTTGGTGGGGACGTCGTCACCCATCACGCCCAAGCACCCGCTTGATCTGGCCGCGCAAATCAGCGCACCGGTGCTCGGCCTGTACGGCGGGCAGGACGGCGGTATTCCGCTCACCACGGTTGACCAGATGAAAGCAGCGCTGGCAGACGCCGCCGGTAAAGGCAATGCAGCTGCCAAAGCTTCTGAATTTGTGATTTACCCTGATGCGCCCCACGCCTTTCATGCCGACTACCGCCCAAGCTACCGCAAGGAAGCGGCTGAAGATGGCTTCAAGCGTGCTCTGGCCTGGTTCAAGACCCACGGCGTAGCTTAAAATCCTTTTTCACCTCGAAAAGCCGCCCACGGCAACGTGCGGCGGCTTTTTTAGTCCCTTTTTACCTACCATTTAGGGCTCTAGCCCAATAAATACGGGCGCAAGCAGCTATGATTTTAATAGCGATTTTATTGGGTACGCTGACGGCGGGGATTGGCAGCGTCTGGCTGGCGGCGGCACTCAGTTTTGGCATTTTGGCCAAATATACCCAGCACATGCTCAGCCTGGCGGCAGGGGCGCTCCTTGCCACCGCTTTCATGCACCTGCTGCCTGAAGCGTTTGAAAGCCAAGCCAGTGCCCATGACCTGTTTGCCGCGTTGCTGGTCGGGCTGGTGTTTTTCTTCTTGCTCGACAAAGCGGAGCTTTGGCACCACGGGCATGAGCATTCAAGCGCACACGGCGCACATTCTCATGGGCACGATCACGCTCATTCGCACAGTCACCACGCCAATGAACCCAAATCGGGAGGCTGGGCCGTACTGGCTGGCGACAGCGTGCATTGCTTTGGCGACGGCATCTTGATCGCGTCAGCCTTCATGGCCGACATGCGGCTGGGCATTGTGGCGTCACTGGCCGTGCTGGCGCATGAAGTGCCCCACCACATGGGCGACTTGGTGGTGCTGCGGCAATCGTCTAACAACAACCAGCGCGCGGCCATCGTCAAGGTCTCTATGGCTGGCGCTGTGACTGCGCTGGGCGGCCTGCTGGGTTACGCGTTGGTAGACCAGTTGTATGACTATTTGCCGTTCTTTTTAATCCTGGCGTCCAGCAGCTTCGTGTACGTGGCGTTGGCCGACTTGATCCCGCAACTGCAAAAGCGTGTCAGCCCGCGCGAGACCGCCGCTCAAATCGCCTGGTTGCTGGCCGGTATCGCGCTGGTCACGCTGATCAGCGGTGTGGCGCATTCGCATTGACGGTTCGGCTATAGGCACTCAGCCCTGAGCCATCGGGCGGCTGGTGTCGCTGCACCAGTCGCTCCAGCTGCCCGCGTAAAGGCCTGTTGTGGCGGCGTTGCTCAACCCGGCAATCTGCATCGCCAAAATGTTGGGTACGGCGCTCACGCCACTGCCGCAATGGTGCACCACGCTGGCTGGGTCGCGGCCTGCCAAAAGCGTTTCAAATTCAGCTTTTAAAACGCTCGCAGGTTTGAACTTGCCGTCGGCGCCGATGTTTTGGCCAAAAGGGCGGTTCAGCGCGCCGGGGATGTGGCCTGCAATCGGGTCCAGCGGCTCGACTTCACCGCGAAAGCGCGGGCCGCCGCGTGCGTCAACCAGGGTTTGAATTGGCCTGCCGAGGTTGTCTGCAACGGTTTTAGTCAGCACCAGTTTTGCCAGTTCAGGTTCAAGCGCGAAGTTGGTTTGAAAGTGCGTAGGTTCTTCACCGCTGGCTAGCGCTCCACCCGCGGCTTGCCAGGCCTGCAAGCCGCCGTCGAGCACGGCCACGTTGGCGTGGCCGGCCCATTTCAGCATCCACCACAGGCGGCCGCAGTAGTTGGCACCGTTGCGGTCGTACACCACGGCCTGCATGTCATTGGCCAGACCAACGCTAGACAGCCAGGTGGCAAACTTTTCGCGCGTTGGCAGCGGGTGGCGCCCGCCAGACACGCCGTGTCCGTCTTTGTCGCTCAAAGCTTTGTCCAAATGGGCATAGACCGCGCCTAGGATGTGTGACTCAAGGTATTGCTTGTGCCCAACCGAGGCGTCGCCTAAGTCAAAGCTGCAGTCAAAAATACGAACGGGGGCTTTGCTATTTAGCATTTGCTGAAGTTGCTCGGCAGATATCAGCAGGTCGTAGGTCATCAGAAAACTCCTAAAAAATCAATGTTCTTCAGCGGGCGCGTTGGGTGCGGCTCTGGCCCGCAGGACGGTGGCTGCAATAGCGCTGACAATGATCAGCCCCATACCGGCCCAGCCTAGCAGGGGGATCAAATCGCCAAACAAAACCAGGCCGTACAAGGCTGAAAAAATAATACCCGAGTATTGCAAATTGGCTACCATCAGCGTGCCGCCGTGGTTGGTGGACATCGAATAAGCCTTGGTCATGAACAGCTGGCCAAAGCTGGCCAACAGCCCGATGGGCAGCAGCCACAGGGCGTGTTGCCAGTTCCAGGGCGACAAGCCCATCACCAGCATGCCCAGGGCCCCGGCAATGGTGCTGCCCACGGCAAAGTAAAACACGGTGCGCGCCTCGGGCTCGCCCATGCGTGCCAGCACCATCACCTGCATGTAGGCAAACGCCGCACCTAACCCAGAAAGCAAGCCAATCAAACCGGCAAAGGCTTGGTTTTGGGCAATGGTGGGGCGCAGCAGCATGACCACGCCGGCAAAGCTGGCAAGTATGGCGCCCACCAGCGGTGCTTGTGAGGCTAATTTCTCCCCGGGCTTGGCAAACATCAATGTTCCGCCGACCAAAAATGCGGCGATCCAGACGCTGCTCATGTAGTTCAGCGTCATAGCCGTGGCCAATGGCAAATGTGCTATCGCGTAAAACCAGGCCGACAGCGCCACCACACCCACCACGCTTCGCCAAATGTGCATGGGAAGCACCTGGGTTTTAAGTGATGTGCCACGCATATGGGCAAAAACTGCCATGAAAACAATGCCGATCACGCCGCGGTAAAACACCAGCTCGGCATTGTTGAAGTGTGCGGACGCAAACTTGACGCAGACCGCCATGCTAGAAAAAACGAAGGCGGAAAGCACCATCCAGACGGCTTGCATGTATTTTTTGCTTCTTTTGAGCTTTTTAGGGTAATTTTAGGCTATTTTTTGGAGTCTTTTAGGGCTTTTGCCCAATAAATACGGGCGCAAGCAGCTCCTGAAAACATAGCAATTATCAGTGCCATCAAATCATCTGCGTGGTCTTGCTGGCGCCCATTTCGCGGCGGTACCACTCGTGAAAGTGCTGCATGCCGTCTTCCATCGGGCTTTGGTAAGGGCCAAACTCGTTGTCGCCACGCAGCATCAGCGCTTTGCGGCCAGCGTCCATGCGCAGGGCGATTTCATCGTCTTCTACACACGTCTCCATGTAGGCGGCTTGCTGTGCTTCAATAAATTCACGCTCAAAGGCGCAGATTTCTTCAGGGTAGAAAAACTCCACCACATTGAGTGTTTTGTCCGGCCCACGCGGGTGCAGGGTGCTGACCACCAGCGCATGCGGGTACCACTCAACCATCACATGCGGGTAGTAAGTCAGCCAGATCGCGCCATACTTTGGCGCTACGCCCTTGCGGTATTGCAACACCACGTCGTGCCATTTTTTATAGGTGTCGGTGCCGGGCTTGCCCAGTTTGTCAGACACGCCGACGGTTTGCACCGAATAGCTGGGTTGCAGTTCCCAGGTCAAATCATGGGTGGTCACAAATCCGCCCAAACCGGGGTGAAACGGGCCGACGTGGTAGTCCTCCAGGTAGACCTCAATGAAGGTTTTCCAGTTGTAGTTGCACTCATGCAGATGCACTTTGTCGAGCTGATAGCCCCTAAAGTCCAGGTCGCCAGCGACGCTGAGCTGGCTCATTTCGCCGGCAATGTCGCGGCCCGTGTCTTCAAACACCAGCCCGTTCCAGGTGGTAGTTTTGTAGCGGTTCAGGTTCAGGCAGGGGTCAATTTCAAAGTGCGGTGCGCCTATCAGTTCGCCCGATGTGTTGTAAGTCCAGCGGTGCAGCGGGCAGACAATGTTGCTGTCCGATCCATCGCCCAGTGAGCCGCGGCCTTGCAGCAGGGTGGACTGGCGGTGCCGGCAAACGTTGGAGATCAGCTCGATGCCCGATGCATTGCGCACCAGAGCGCGGCCTTCCGCCTCGTGCGGCAGGGCGTAAAAGTCCCCCATGTTGGGCACCGCCAGCTCATGGCCAAGGTAGCGCGGCCCTTTGGCAAACAGCTTTTGCTGCTCGCGCTGGTACAGGGCGGCATCAAAATAACTGGAGATCGGGAGCTGGCTGGTGGCCTGTAGCAGGCGAAGGCTTAAATCGGACATCGGTGCGTGGCGGCGGGTAGCCGCTGGGAGCTGACCTTCAATTTTACCCGTGCAACCGGTGTGGAACCGTGCAATCAGCCCTTTGAGCCCCTAAAATCAACCGTTGACTTATATCCACCATGGCCAAATCCACACCCACATCAGCTGCTGCCCCCGCCCTGCCTGCAAGTTATGAGGCTGCGCTGCAAGAGCTTGAAGGCCTGATCTCCAGCCTGGAGTCCGGCCAGCTGCCACTGGACCAGTTGCTGGCGGGCTACCAGCGCGGCGCGCAATTGCTGGCCTTTTGCAAGACCAAGCTTGAGACGGTTGAAAGCCAGATCAAGGTGCTGGAAGGCACTGAGCTCAAGCCTTGGCCTTGATGGAACATCTTGAAAAACTGATCGTGACCGATACAAGCGTGACCGAAACAATGCCTGAGTTCCATCTGGCCAGCTGGAGCGCCGTGCAGCTGGCGCGCGTCGAGCAAGCCTTGAGCGGATGGGTTTCCGACCCTACAAACGATCCCGCTCCTGCCGGTCTTGGCGAGGCCATGCGTTACGCCGTGCTGGACGGCGGCAAACGTTTGCGCCCCCTCTTGGTGCTGGCGGCTTGCGAGGCAGTGCACGGCAATTCAAATGCCGCACTGCGCGCCGCTTGTTCGGTGGAGCTGATTCATGCGTATTCATTGGTGCACGACGACATGCCCTGCATGGACAACGACGTGCTGCGCCGCGGCAAGCCAACCGTCCACATCAAGTTTGGCGAGGCTCAGGCGCTGCTGGCAGGCGATGCTTTGCAGGCGCTGGCGTTTGAACTTTTAACCCCAGACGACAACACGCTGGACGCCGCCACGCAATCGCGCCTTTGCCGCATGCTGGCGCGCGCCGCGGGCGGCCAGGGCATGGCGGGCGGCCAGGCGATTGATCTGGCCAGTGTCGGCTTGCCGTTAACGTCTGAGCAATTGCACGACATGCACCGACTGAAAACAGGCGCTTTGCTGCAGGCCAGTGTGCTGATGGGCGCCAGCTGCGGCACCGCATCTGCTCAGGTCATGGAAGCCCTACGGGACTATGGTGCAGCGGTGGGCCTGGCGTTTCAGGTCGTGGACGATGTCCTTGACGTGACTGCCGATTCAGCCACGTTGGGCAAAACGGCTGGCAAGGACGCAGCGCAGGACAAACCAACCTTCGTCTCGCTGATGGGGCTTGCGGCGTCTCAAGAGTACGCCCGGCAATTGCTGGCGCGGGCGCTGGCCAGCCTGCAGACGATAGACAGATTGCAGAGCGATGGCCTGCAGCGTACCCGAGCCCTCTACGCGCTGGCTGATATGCTTGTCAACCGGCGGCATTAAACACACAACACGATGACTCCTTTGCTCGACACTATTCATAGCCCGGCAGACCTTCGCAAACTGTCCAGAGCCCAACTTAAACCGCTGGCAGATGAGCTGCGCGCTTATTTGCTGGACACGGTTTCTAAAACCGGTGGGCATTTGAGCTCTAACCTGGGCACGGTTGAGTTGACGGTTGCACTGCATTACGTGTTCAATACCCCGGAAGACCGCTTGGTCTGGGATGTGGGTCATCAAACCTACCCGCACAAAATTTTGACCGGACGACGCGAGCGCATGGGCAGTCTGCGCCAACTGGGCGGGTTGTCAGGTTTTCCGCGACGGGACGAAAGCCCCTACGACACTTTTGGCACCGCGCATTCCTCAACCTCGATTTCAGCAGCACTGGGCATGGCCATGGCGGCCAAGCAAAAGGGTGAAGATCGCCATTCGGTGGCCATCATTGGCGATGGTGCCATGAGCGCCGGTATGGCGTTTGAGGCGCTGAACAACGCTGGCATCCACGACAGCTGCAAGATGCTGGTGGTGCTGAACGACAACGACATGAGCATCAGCCCACCGGTAGGTGCACTGAACCGCTACCTGGCGCAACTGATGAGCGGGCGCTTTTACGCGTCGGCCAGAAACGTTGGCAAGCAGGTGCTCAGCGTGGCTCCGCCCCTGCTTGAACTGGCTAAAAGGCTGGAGACGCACGCCAAAGGCATGGTGGTGCCGGCTACGCTGTTTGAAAATTTTGGCTTCAACTACATCGGCCCGATTGACGGGCACGACCTGGACTCATTGGTTCCGACCCTTGAGAACATCAAGCAACTCATGGCCAAAGGCGACAGACCGCAGTTTTTGCATGTCGTCACCAAAAAAGGGCAGGGCTACAAGATGGCCGAGGCCGACCCGATTGCCTACCACGGCCCCGGCAAATTTGATCCGGCCATGGGCTTGCAAAAAGCGGTGGTACCCGCCAAACAAACCTTCACCCAGGTCTTTGGCACCTGGCTGTGCGACATGGCCGAGCACGACCAGCGGTTGGTTGGCATCACACCGGCCATGCGCGAAGGCTCGGGCATGGTGGAGTTTCATCAGCGCTTTCCAGAGCGCTATCACGACGTTGGTATTGCCGAGCAGCATGCCGTCACGTTTGCTGCGGGTATGGCTTGCGAGGGGCTCAAACCCGTGGTGGCGATTTACTCCACGTTTTTGCAGCGCGGTTATGACCAGCTGGTGCACGATGTAGCACTGCAAAATCTGCCTGTCGTGTTTGCGCTCGACCGGGCTGGCTTGGTCGGTGCTGATGGCGCCACCCATGCGGGAGCGTACGACATTGGCTACCTGCGCTGCATCCCGAACATGAGCATCGCTTGCCCGGCTGACGAGCGTGAATGCCGCATGCTGCTGAGCAGTGCTTTTGAACAAAATCACCCAGTGGCGGTGCGCTACCCGCGCGGTGCGGGTGCGGGTGTGGCGCCCGAGGCGGGTTTGCAGTCGCTGCCGTTTGCCAAAGGGGAAGTCCGCCGCGAGGGCAAAGGTATCGCTATTTTGGCCTTCGGTACGCTGCTCTATCCGGCACTGCAAGCGGCTGAAAAGCTCGGCGCTACGGTGGTCAACATGCGTTGGGCCAAGCCGCTGGATGTTGATTTGCTGCACAGCGTGGCGTCAACTCATGACGCGCTGGTCACGGTGGAAGAGGGCGCTGTGATGGGCGGCGCTGGCAGCGCCGTGAGCGAGGCCTTGCATGAAGCCGGGCTGCTAAAACCAGTGCTGCATCTGGGTTTGAAAGACGAGTTCATCGAGCACGGTGACCCAGCCAAACTTTTGTCCATGCAGGGGCTGGACGCGGCGGGAATTGAAGCAGCTATCAGAGCCCGTTTTGGTGATGTGCTAGCTTGCCTTGCACCGGTTAAGCCGGCTCTTAAGTCGGTAGCCTGAAGGCAATTTTTCGACGGGCCGCCCCGAGAAAAATTAGCGCCCTCGGGGGCAGAGAGCACATGCAATGAGCGAACGTGGGGGCATCATCTGCTGACAGCTTCCCGTCAGGTCTTCAAGGGTAAACCCCGCCGCTTGGCAGGCGGTGCATTTTTACAATTCCGGGCGTGACCATCGCCCTGCCACTTCCTAAGTCAATACGCCGCCGCAGTTGGATCGGACACGCCGGTATGGCGGGCGTGCTGGCAAGCGGTGTTGCACCTGCCGTTCATGCACAGACGGCGGTGCGCTGGCGACTGGCTTCAAGCTTTCCCAAATCACTGGACACCATTTATGGTGGCGCTGAAATCTTTGCCAAACACCTCAAAACCGTGTCTGGTGGCAAGTTTGATGTGTCTGTTCATGCAGCCGGTGAATTGGCGCCAGCTTTTGGCGTGGTTGATGCCGTCCAAAAGGGCACGATTGAAGCGGCGCACACCGCGCCGTATTATTTTTTTGACAAGAACGAAACCTTCGCTATCGGCGGAGCGATTCCTTTCGGCCTGAACAGCCGCCAGATGAGCGCTTGGACTTTTCATGGCAATGGCTTGAGCCTGATGCGTGAGTTCTATGCAGGTTACAACATCATCAACTTTGCTTGCGGAAACACGGGCGCACAAATGGGTGGCTGGTTTCGTAAAGAGATCAAATCCCTCAGCGACATGAAGGGCCTGAAGATGCGCATTGGCGGGTTTGGTGGCAAGGTTTTGGAGCGCCTGGGTTCGATTCCACAAAGCATCCCGGGCGGGGAGATTTACCAAGCGCTTGAAAACGGTACGATCGACGCCGCCGAGTGGATCGGTCCTTACGACGACCAGAAGCTGGGCTTTAACAAGGTGGCGCCCAATTACTACTACCCTGGCTGGTGGGAAGGCGGATTACAACTCGACCTGTACATCAACCAAAAGGCCTACGCCGCTTTGAGTCCGGAGTTCAAGGGCATGGTGGCCATTGCCAGCACCGCAGCGCATGTGGAAATGCAGGCCAAATACGACGCTAAAAATCCCGCTGCGCTCAAGCAGCTGGTCAGCGCAGGTGCCAGGCTACGGCCATTTCCGGCAGACGTGATGAATGCGGCCTTCAAGGAGTCGATAAAACTTTATGCAGAGCTGTCAGACCGAAACCCTGTATGGGCCAAGATCTATGCGGACTACAGCAAGTTCAGGGGTGTTCAAAACCTTTGGTTTCGCTTCAGCGAAGCCACTTTTGACCGATTCATGCAAGGGCAAAAACTTTAGCGGCGGTAATGGGCCTGATCGCTAGAGATCTTTTAAAAAACTACGGGTAAAAACCGGGTCAGTGA
>JBBRDA010000078.1:0-14598 GCA_038204335.1 Burkholderiales bacterium | reverse complement strand
GGCAAACTCCACCGTGTTGCGCGTACCGTCAATATTCACAGCAATCTGGCTGTCTTCATCAGCGCCCAGGTCATATACCGCTGCCAAATGGTAGAAGTGATCGATTTGGCCTTTGAGTTTTTTAACATCGTCAGCACCCACACCAAGTTTTTTACTCGTCAAGTCGCCATGCACGGCCACAGCGCGTGCGGCGCTAACACCCCAGTACGCACGCAGCGCAGCAGCTTTGCTGGCGCTTGTCTGGCGCAGCAGGAAGTAAACCGTGCTGCCTTTGCGCTCCAAGAGCTTTTTAACCAGGCGTTTGCCGATGAAGCCCGTGGCCCCGGTGACGAAATAATGCATCTTGTGTTTCCTTTTGTTGTTGGTTGCAAACAGCTTAAAAAGGATTCTTGCCTGAATACCGCGCTTTCCTATTCAGAGAAAACCCGCGATAAAACGCGATGGCAGCTACAAGCAGGCGTTATAGGCAGCAGCCCCTAGTTTCTAGAAGTCAGCACCTACCCAACCCGCTGGCATGGATTTACATTAGTCTTACATCAGTCACATCAGTGATTCAACCCAACGGAGAACATCATGGTCAAAAAATTGCAAAAAATGAGCGCCGACAAACAATCTGGCCCACACCTGGCTAGCGCGGTGAAAGAATCAGCCCAGCAAATTTGGCTGGCTGGCTTGGGCGCATTTGCCAAGGCCCAAGAAGGCGGTGGCAAGGTGTATGAATCGCTCATGAAGGAAGGCTTGTCGATCCAGCGTAAAACCCAGGCCGCAGCCGAAGAGAAGCTGTCTGAGGCCACCAGCAAAATGGCCAATATGGCGGGCGACATCCAGTCCAAAGCTGGCCAGCAGTGGGACAAGCTGGAAAATATTTTTGAAGACCGCGTGGCCAAAGCCTTGAACAAGCTGGGCGTGCCCTCTGCCAAAGACGTTGACGCGCTGATTGCGCGGATTGACGAGCTGAACAAAAGCGTGCAAAAAATGAGCGCCAAAACCCCAGCGGCCAAAACGCCAGCCAAGGCGGCCACCAAAACTGCCGCCAAGCCAGCCGCTAAAAAGACGGCGGCTCCGGCGAAAAAGCGTCCTGCAGCGCGTAAATCGGCTTGATGGCTTAATCGGACCAAAAGGGGCGCACCGTCCCTTTTTTTCGCCTTGACTTTGTAACGCATGCCCATGGCTACACCTTCAAAAAACAAAATTCCTATTAAAAAACCACGCATCGGACTGGCATTGGCCGGCGGAGGTCCGTTAGGCGCTGTTTACGAAATCGGTGCGCTGTGCGCTCTTGACGAATCTTTGAACGGGATCTCTTTCACCGACCTGCACCACTACGTCGGCGTCTCGGCAGGCGGTTTTATTGCAGCAGGCCTGGCCAACGGCATGACGCCCCGAGAGCTCTGCGCCGCTTTCATTGAAACCGATGCCGAGCCGTCAGAAGTGTTTGATCCAGCCTGGCTGATGGTGCCAGCTTATGGCGAATTTCTACGCCGCAGCATCATGCTGCCGGGCCTGATCGCGTCAAGCCTGTGGCGAGCCACATTGGGCCGCAAAACGCTGCTCAGTGCGCTGGAAGCCCTGGGCCCGGCCTTGCCGACAGGCGTTTTTTCAAATGATGAGATCGACGTGCGTTTAACCCGCCTTTTCTCCAAGGCAGGGCGTACCAACGACTTTCGCGAGCTCAAGACCAAATTGACGTTGGTTGCCACCAACCTAGACAGCGGCGACGCGGCCCCTTTCGGCCAACCCGGCTGGGACCATGTCCCAATTTCAAAAGCCGTTCAGGCCAGCTCGGCATTGCCGGGGCTTTTCCCGCCGGTAGAAATTGACAACCAGTATTTCGTTGACGGGGCCTTGAAAAAAACCATGCATGCGGGCGTGGCGATGGACGAGGGCATCGACCTGATGTTTTGCCTAAATCCGCTGGTGCCATTTGATGCCACCCGGCCACAGCCACTCGCTAGAAAGTTCGCCTTGGGCATGCGTATCCCGCGCATCATTGATGGCGGTTTGCCAGCGGTCATGAGTCAGGCCTTCAGAGCCATGATCCATTCGCGGCTTGAATTGGGCATGAAGCACTACGAGCGCGCCTACCCGCACACCGACATCGTGCTGCTGGAGCCCGATCACCGCGACACCAACATGTTTTTAGCCAACACGTTCAGCTACCGCGAGCGCCATCAGATGGCGGAGCACGCCTACCAGAGCACCCGCCAAATGTTGCGCTCCCGCAAGACGGCTCTGTCTTCACGGTTGGTACGGCACGGCATCAGCCTGAACATGGGCGTGCTTGATGACCCGAAACGCCATTTGGTAGCGCCGCCACCCCCCGTCACAAAAGTTGGGCGGGCGATTGCTTCGCTTGAAGAAATCATGGATGACTTGGGTCATTCAATCCGGCCTCGAGCAGTACTTTCTGGACTTCCCTAATGGCTCAAGCCGCGCTGCTGGGTTAGAGTACAGCAAACTACAGGTAGACACCATGGCGAAAAAAGCGCCGCGCCGCACCGCTGAACGCATTCTTGAAGTCACGCTGGAGCTGTTCAACCGCTTTGGCGAACCAAACGTGTCGACCACGCTGATTTCAGCTGAGCTGTCCATCAGCCCCGGCAACCTGTACTACCACTACCCGGCCAAGGACGAGCTGATCAACAGCTTGTTTGACCGCTACGAAAAGTCACTCAGCGAACTGCTCAATGCCAGCGACGGCGTGCGCAATGTGGAAGACGCCTGGTTTTTCATGCACACGCTGTTTGAGCTGATCTGGCAATATCGCTTTTTGTACCGGGATTTGAACGATTTGCTGAGTAAAAACCGCAGGCTGGAAACGCATTTTCAGTGGGTACTGAAGAATAAAACCCGATCCGTCAAAGCGCTGCTGGACGGCATGAGCCGGGCCGGCGCGGTGTCGATTGATTCGCGTGAAGTGGAGGCCACCGCTACCAGCATGGTGGTGGTGCTGACGTATTGGCTGAGCTTTGAGTACGTACGCGACCCACGCAAGGCCCTGGAGCCTGAGAACGCCCAGGCCGCCCTGCTGCGGGGTGCTCACCATGTGCTCAATTTACTGGTGCCGTATCTTGAAAAGAGCCAGCGCGCGCACCTGCAAGCCTTGGTTGGCGCGTACAGTCACACCACTTGAGTAACATGAATAAAATACCTACAGGAGACAAAAATGGCCAAATGGACCGCTTTCCCGCACGCCGGCGACTACAGCTTTGACACCGCCAGCGTCAAGAAGAATTGGGCACGCCTGCATCAAGGCGACTGCGAACCCCTTCCAAAAGACGCTGCCGTGTTGGCAGCTTGGGTGTTGTTTCACAACGGCGAATTTCAAAAAGCTTTTGATGCAGGAATCAAGGCTGGCGGTGACGGCATCACCGTCGCCAACAAGGCCGCCTGCATTTACGCCAATTACCTTGAATCGAAAGAGAAACCGAAGCTCGACATGTTCATGGAGGCCGCTGCACGCGCCGAAGACATGCAAAAAACCGACCCCAAAAACGCCAACGCCTATTACTGGCAGGCCTATGCGCTGGGACGCTACGGCCAAGGCATCAGCGTTGCCAAAGCGCTGGCGCAAGGCCTGGGTACCAAGGTCAAGCAGGCGCTGGAGCACGCCATCAAGCTGCAGCCCAAGCACGCTGATGCACACATTGCCTTGGCAGCTTTTCATGCAGAAGTCATAGACAAAGTCGGCTCACTGATTGGCGGTATGACCTACGGCGCGAAAAAAGACGTGGGCCTCAGCCTGTTCAAAAAAGCGTTAGAGCTGAACCCCACCTCGGCGATTGGCATGATCGAGCAAGCCAACGGCATGGTGATGCTGGAGGGCGACAAAAAGATGAAAGAAGCCACCAAGCTGTACGAGCAAGCCGCAAGCTGCAAAGCACTGGACGCCACCGAGCGGCTGGATGTAGAAATGGCCAAAGCCGAGCTAGAAGACTAAATACTAGGACGCCTAGGGCGTATAGTTCGCTATTTTTTCAGGAGCTGCTTGCGCCCGTATTCATTGGTCTACAGGCCGAAAGCACTCCCAAAATACCCCTAAAATTCAGTTAAAAGTCTGTTTTTTGACTTTTTAGCTGCTTTCTAGCCCTCCCAGGGCTCGCCCCGGTAAAAAGCATGCGCTGCCAACCGCAGCATGGGCTTGTCACCCGATGTATCGCCGTAGGCATACGAGACTTTATCGTTGGCAGCTGCGCCAAAACGCTCCTTCATCCACGCGTTCAAGCGCAGCACTTTCTGCTCGCCGTAACAGTTGGGCGTTTTCATGATGCCGGTTAGCTGTCCGTCGACCCATGCCATCTCTGTACATATCAGCGCGTCAAAGCCGAGTT
The DNA here is from genome assembly GCA_038204335.1 of Burkholderiales bacterium. Classification (GTDB taxonomy): domain Bacteria; phylum Pseudomonadota; class Gammaproteobacteria; order Burkholderiales; family Burkholderiaceae_C; genus Polaromonas. The sequence goes on along the minus strand of JBBRDA010000078.1, from coordinate 10,267 downwards.
GCTGGCTGACGCGCTTTAGATAAATGTCCGGCGAGGCGCTGACCATCACGCAGCAGTGGCCCGCCTGCTGGTGCTCAGCCAGCCGGGCCATCGTCCAACTTTGCAATTGACCTGTGAAGTCGTAGACCAGCCAGCGGTTTGTCCAGTCGTCCATCTCAGCTGTAGTTCTGTTTTTCAAGGTGGCCAGCATCAGTTTTTGTTTGGCGACGTGGTTGGGAATCAAACGCAGTGCAAAAGCGAGCAACCAAGGAGAGCAAAGTATCAGAGCCAGCGTCAACCTCGGCCAGCCGAGGCCACGCGCTAAGAAGGGGACGAACGTGTCCCCTTTTGTCAGCGTGCCGTCGAAATCAAAGGCGGCAATGACGATGGGCTGCTCTACGGGCATCGCACTTGCCCGCAGTAGCGTTCACAAAATGGGCAGCCGGTCATCGGTAGCCATTTCGGAATGTTGTACCAGCGCTTGAAAATCTCGCCCAGCACACCTTGCTGATAAGCCGGGTAGTTAAACCCCAGGCCTTGCACCACGTAAAAAGGCACACCGTCTTGCATCACAGTCTGTGCCGATACGCGCTCAAAGTAAGGTGCATAGTCAGCGAGGTCGGGCGATGCCGCCGTAATGATGCGAATCGTTTTACCTTGGTAAACCGAGAAATCCACCAGCATGTCGTCCTGCCGCGCATGAAACCTGCCTGCACCAAATACCGGCACATACTGGCGGCGCTCAAAACCATAAATCGACGCGGCCGTGTAAGCATCGGCCATCAGCACCGTGTCCGGGCTGTCGATGTGCTTCAGCAATTCAGCCGTTTTGTAGCTGCGAATCACCTGCGGGTAGATTTTTGACAGGGGCGCTACTGTGCGCCATGTGTCCAGCGTGGTCATGTACAAGCCGGCCACCACGGCCACATGCAGGGCTGCAAATACCGCCAAACCGGTCGCGGCAGTTTTCAGTTTTTCAAGGGGCAATGCAAAAGCCAGCATTGCAAAACCAAAAGGGTAAAACGACAACACCCAATGCAAGCCAATGATTTTTTTGCCCGACAAGAGTGCGAAAAACAGCAGAGGCACCACCACCAGGCAAGCCAGCAAGCGGTACGTGGTGCCGGTCGCAGAAGCGCTGAAAGACTTGCGGTGTTTAAATGCCAGCCACAGTGCCCCAGGCGTGATCAGGTAGGCCATCATGCCCAGATACGTCAGCGGCTTGCGCCACTCAAACACCGCGCCTTCATTGCGGTTGAAGGCGTTGAACATGATGTTGGACCAGCCGTGCGACATGTTGTAGCCCAAGTTGACTGCGGCGAACGGCAGTGAGCACACCACCAAAAGCGCAAAGCCAGCAAGCCGATCGCGCCGGTAAAGCGCGAAGTAAACGATGTAAGTCAGGCCCAGCACCACCGCGAAATACTTGGACAAAAATGCCGCGCCTAAAAACGCACCCGAAAGCGCATACAGGCCATAGGCTGTGCGATCAGCCGGTGGGTTGGCGGCTTGATTGGCGGCTTGATGTTGCTCGGCGCGCATCAAGGCACAGGCCGACAAAACCGACCAAAAAATCAGCGGGGTGTCAGTGGTGATAAGTGTGTTGACCCAATTCAGTGGCGCAAGCCAAAAGAAGGCGACGGCCCAGGCAGCGCGCGTTTTATCAACGCCGTTTAACGCCCACCAAAGCGCTGCACCGACACCCAGCGGTAGCAACACCACAGGCAGCCGGATTGACCAGAGGCTGTCGCCCAGCGTGGCCCGCATGGCGGCTATCAACCAGCCAACCATGGGTGGATGATCGTAATAACCCCAATCGGGGTACACCCCCCACCAGTAAAAAAACGCCTCGTCGCCGGTGATGGGAAAGGTGTTGGCAATCCACAGCTTGAGCAAGAGCGAACCCAGACCAGCTGCGAGCAGCCAGCGCACCACCCTGTTGGAGTCAGCGTCTTTTATCAGCATGTTTAAAGGCGAATATCTTTACGCACGAAGGTACTGTAAAGCAGCGCGGCAACGCCTAAACCCACTGCCAGCCACAGCGTTAGCAATCGGGCGATGACGGTGATCGTCAGCGCCTCAGCGGTGCTGGCGCTTTGCGCCATCAGCAAGCCGACAAAGACCAGTTCCATCCCCCCCAGACCCGCAGGCAAGGCTGACAACGCACCGGCCACCATCGCCACCGCGTAAAAGCCTATAGCCGTCAATGGGAGCATGTGGACTTCGAGCGCACGGCAGATCAGCCACACCGCCAAACCCTGGGCGGCCCATGCGGTCAGCGTCAATGCAAACCAAACCAGCGGACGCTCGGCCAAGCAGGCCCAAGCACCTTGCAGCCAATCGAAGCGCTGTAGTAGCCGCTGGCGTTTGCGCCACAGCATCAGCGCCACCACAAGGCCGACAGCCAGTGCAAAAAGGATCAGCGCTGTCAGCCATCCAGCCCTGCCCTGCAAGTCGCTTTGAAAAGTCGTGTGGTTAAGCAGCCAGCCCAACGCGGGCAGGCATAGCAGCAATAAACACAATAAATCGGCCAAGCGCTCTGCGCCAAAAATCGCCAAGCTTTGCAGCATGGGCAGTGGCCGCGTTACCAGCAACAGGCCGCGCATGGCTTCGCCTATGTTGCCGGGCGTGGGCGTGAAGGCGTAACCGGCCAAGTACAAACGCAAACCCTCCAGCCAGCCAAATGCTCTGCCGTAATGCGCCATCCACAAGCGCCAGCGCACACCGCGCAGCACATAACTTAAAAGGCACAAGCCCGCCGCCTGCAGACCCGTGGTTGACCACAGCACCGCCAGTGAAACGCTGCGGGCATCGCCCCATAGCAGCAGCGCCAGAGCGTAGGCCGTAGCAGCCAGACCCAACACCAGCAGCAAACGTTTGACCGGCCAGCGCCGCCGCACAGGCGCTGTCTCATCTTGCAAGCTCACTGCAACTGGTCCCAGAACCGGCTGAGAACAAAAAAACCAACCCAGCACACGCCAGTGACCACAATCCACGGGTCACGCAGCAAGTCACGCGCTACGTCTTCGCCCCGTCCACGGTGAACCTGATAGGTATAGCGAAGCATGCCGAAAATTACCAGTGGCGCGGTATAGATCAGCCGCTCACCATGGCGAAACTGTGACTCTGGACTGATAGCAAATAGGCAATAAGTGATCAGCATCGCCGTCATGGTCATGGCAATGAAAGTGTCCAGCAGCGCGGGTGGGTAGAGCGACAGCACCTCACGCTGGCTGCCAGGGGCATGAAAGCTCTCTGCCTTGCGTTTGGCAAACCCCAAGAACAACGCGACAAACATACCGGTCAGCAGCAGCCAGTGTGATGGCGCTATGCCCACTGCCACCGTACCGGCCAGCAAGCGCAACATAAAGCCGGATGCGATGATGAACACATCCACCACCGGCACGTTTTTCAGGCGCAGCGAATAAGCCAGATTCAGCAGCAGATAAATCGCCAGTACAGCGAGCAAAACAGCGTTGCCCAAAGCCAGCCACAAAGCGCCAGCCAACAGGAGAGCCGCCAGCGCCAAACCCGCAAACCCAGAGACGGCGCCACTGGCGAACGGGCGGTTACGCTTGGTAGGGTGCAATGCATCAAGCTTGCGGTCATGCCAGTCGTTAAATAAATACACCAGACTGGATACACAGCAAAAAGCGGCAAAGGCCCACAACACCTGCTCTACAAAAAACGTATTGCTCCAGAGCTGGCTAAAGAGCAGTCCCGCAAGAACAAAGCCATTTTTAAGCCACTGGTGTGGCCGCAAGAGCTTGATAAGCGCTGACGGGGAAAACGATGGCATGGTGAGCAAAAGAAAAAGCGGCAACGAACGCCAAGCCGTCTAGCATAACTGAGGCCATGCCGCAATCTGCTCTACTCTCGCACGCGCCCTACCCCGTCAATCAGACTTAATTCCACCAGCTTGGAGCCCACCCTGTCGCCTTCAAAGTGGATTCGGAAACCGCCCAGATTCATCTCTTGCATGCCATCGATGGCTTTGCGCAGCTTGGCGCGTGTCGGCTCTTTGCCGGCCTTGCGCAACGCTTCGGTATAAGCCCAGGCAGCGATATAACCCTCAAGCATGTACACATTAGGCTTGCCCAACTTGGCCGCCGCTGCATCCGCCAGCAGCTCGCGCACCAGCGTACTTTTGGCATTGTCTGAACGCGGCGTCACACGCACCAGCACCACGCCCGCACCCGCCGCACCCAATTGCTCGGCCAGCAGGCTTTCACCGGTGTTTGAAAATCCGTAAATCGGCCCTTTGTAACCCTTGGTACGTAGCTCACGAATCGACGTCGCCGCTACTTTTGGATCGCTGATAACGAGTACCGACTGAGGCTTGACCGCAATGACCTTGTCCAGCGCGTCAAAGCTGGTCTTGATCAACAAGTTAGCTCCAAGGCCATGCATGGTGCGCTCAGCAGAGTCAAGCGCCGCCATCGACTCGGCATCTTTGGCATGCACGATGGCGAGCCTTTTCATGCCCAGCGTTTCAGCGTGCTTGGTGATCACTGCCGCTTCTTCCGAATAACCAGGGCGAATCGAATACACATTGGGGTACAAAGACCCACGCAGCTCATCTGCCCCTGCCATGGCACCGAACAGCAAAACATCAGCGCTGATCAGTTGGGCATTGACGGCTGTGACTTGCGGCGAACCGACATAACCAAATAGTGAGAACACACCTTGTGCCAAAAATTTTTTGGTGTTCGCCACAGCTTGCTCAGTGCCGCCCGCGTCGTCCAAGGTGACCAACTCGACTTTGCGGCCGTTGATGCCGCTGGCATTGTTCAAGCGGTCAAAATACAGCTTGGCACCTTGGGTAAAAGGCAAACCCAGGGCAGCCGATGGCCCAGTCAAGGCAGCAGACTGGCCCAGGGTCACAGCGCTTTTGCTGATGCCGTCCTGCGCCTGACTTGCGAACGCAACCAGTGCCAATGAAGCTACCATGAAGGTTTTCAGATGGCCGAGAATGCTCGACCGAGCTGAGCCACCACCAATTGTGCGAATGTGAATCATGTCTGTCTCCTGGAATAGTTTTTATCTCCCGGCAATATAGGCTCTGCCCATGCAAAATACCATCAGTGCCAGCCCTGTAGTGCAAATGACCGTCAGCCAGGTGAAAGCCAAGCTAGAGACCCACGTGCGCGGCGCCTGCCCCCATGACTGCCCAGACACCTGCGCGTTGCTCACCACCGTTGAGGGCGGCGTCGCTACCAAAGTCCAGGGCAACCCGGACCACCCGCAAACCAGCGGTGTACTGTGCACCAAGGTCTCGCGCTACGCCGAGCGCACGTACCACCCTGAGCGGCTGCTGTCGCCCCTCAAACGAAGTGGCCCGAAGGGTTCAGGGCAGTTTGAAGCCGTTTCTTGGGCTTCCGCTTTCAAAGATATTGCCAGCCAGCTCAAAGCCATTGCAGCGCGCGACCCAGAGGCCATCGCGCCCTACAGCTATGCGGGCACGATGGGCCTGGTGCAGGGTGAAGCCATGGCGGGCCGCTTTTTTAACCGGCTGGGCGCGTCGCTGCTAGACCGCACCATTTGCTCATCGGCAGGTACCGAAGGATTGACGCAAACGCTGGGTGGCAAGGTCGGTATGAGGGTCGAGTTTTTTGCAGAGTCAAAAATTATCATCATTTGGGGCAGCAATTCGATTGGCAGTAATTTGCACTTTTGGCGCTATGCCCAGCAGGCCAAGCGCGATGGCGCCAAGCTGATTTGCATCGATCCCCGCAAAAGCGAGACCGCCGAGAAATGCCATGAGCACATTGCGCTTTTGCCCGGCACTGATGCGGCGCTAGCTCTGGCCGTCATGCATGAACTGATCGCCCATGACTGGCTAGACCACGACTACATTGCCCAGCACACGTTGGGATGGGCGGCACTCAAAGAGCGTGCCATGCTATGGACACCCGAGCGGGCTGCTGAAATTTGCGGTGTACCCACCGACCAAATCAAAAGCCTCGCGCGTGACTACGGCCAGTGCCTGGTGAACCAGCAACCCGCCGCCATTCGCCTGAACTACGGCATGCAACGCGTACGCGGCGGCGGTAACGCGACCCGGGCTGTAGCCTGCCTGCCCGCACTGATTGGCGCATGGAAGCATCGCGCTGGCGGCATGTTGCTCAGCAGCTCAGGCCTTTTCCCGGTCAACAAAGCCGCGTTGCAGCGACCAGACTTACTCGCCGGGCACACCCCGCGCACCCTGAACATGAGCACGATTGGCGACGCGCTCTTAAAAGAGTCGTCCACCGACTTCGGCCCGAAGATTGAAGCCCTGATCGTCTACAACAGCAACCCGGTAGCCGTTGCGCCAGACTCTGGCAAAGTCGTGCAAGGTTTTGCCCGTGAAGACTTGTTCACCGTGGTGTTGGAGCATTTCCAAACCGACACCGCTGACTACGCCGACTACATCCTGCCCGCCACCACCCAGCTAGAGCACTGGGACATTCATACGTCCTACGGCCATACTGATGTGCTGCTAAACCGCCCAGCTGTTAAGCCGCTGGGTCAGGCCAAAACCAATACGCAGATATTTCGCGAGCTGGCCACCCACATGGGTTTTAGCGAGCCGTGTTTTGCGGATGATGACGAAACCCTGTGCCGCGCGGCGTTTGGCGGGCAAATTGATTTTGATGAGCTGCTGAGCACTGGTTTTGCCACGCTCAAGTTGCCCGACGCGCCTTTTGCCAACGGCAACTTCCCCACGCCCTCCGGCCAATGTGAGTTCTTCAGCCAACGGCTGGCCGCGCAGGGGCTGGACGGCTTGCCAGACCATGTGGCCAACTACGAGGTGGGCGGCCCGTCAAGCACTTTCCCGCTGGCCATGATCTCGCCGCCTGCGCGCAATTTTTTAAACTCGACCTTTGTCAACGTCAAAAGCCTGCGCGACATGGAAGGCGAACCCGTGCTGGAGATGCACGCCGACGATGCAGCCCAACGCGGAATCACAAGCGGCGCTGTCGTTGATGTGTTCAACCAGCGCGGTAGCTACAAGGTCGTCGCAAAAGTATCGGGTCGCGCTAGGCCGGGCGTGGTCAACGGCTTGGGCATCTGGTGGCGCAAACTGGGTTTGGCCGGGACCAACGTGAACCAGTTGACCAGCCAGCACCTGACCGACATGGGCGGTGGCCCGGTTTTTTACGATTGCTTGGTAGAGGTACGCCTGGCATGAAAATCGTATTTGTCGGGTTTGCTTTGCTCTTTTTAAATGGCTGCAGCTCCCTAGGCTACTACTGGCAATCGGTCAGCGGCCACATGCAGATGTTGAACGCCGCGCGGCCTGTGGCCGACATACTGGCTGACCCGCAGGCACCCGCCGCTTTGAAGGCGCGGTTAGAGCTGAGCCAGCGTATCCGCCGCTTTGCCGCCGCTGATTTGAAGTTGCCCGACAACGCCAGCTACAAACGCTACGCCGATTTGCGCAGGAGTGCGGTGGTGTGGAACGTGGTGGCTGCGCCGGAGTTTTCATTGACGCTTAAAACCTGGTGCTTCCCGGTGGCAGGATGCGTTGGCTACCGAGGTTATTTCAGCGAGGCTGACGCACACCTGATGGCTGAGCAGCTCAAAGCTGAGGGCTTAGAGGTTAATGTTTATGGCGTACCAGCTTACTCGACACTCGGAAAATTGGATTGGCTAGGCGGTGACCCGCTGCTCAATACCTTCATCACCTACCCAGAAGGAGAGCTTGCACGGCTGATTTTTCATGAGTTGGCGCACCAGGTGGTGTACGCGGCTGACGATACCTCATTCAATGAATCATTTGCCACTGCCGTGGAGCGCTTGGGCAGCCAGCGCTGGCTGACCACCCAGGCCAGCCAAGCCGCCAAAGACGAGTATGCGGCGCTGGACACGCGTCGCCAGCAGTTTCGGGCGCTGACAGCGGCCACAAGGCGTGATTTAACCCTCATTTACGCATCAAATTCGGCTTTATACCAACAAAACCGGGCGCAAGCAGCTACTAAAAATATAGCAATTCAGAAGTTCAGGAGCGCTTATGACGAGCTGAAGAACAGCTGGGGTAACCCGCCGCCAAGAACATCAGGCTACGACGCTTGGGTGGCGCAGGCCAACAACGCCAGTTTTGGCGCGCAGGCCGCTTACGACGACTTGGTGCCGGGCTTTGAGGCGCTGTTTGAACGACAGGGCAGAGACTGGCAACGGTTTTATGATGCTGTCAGGCAACTGGCTGAACGACCCAAAGGCGAACGCCACGAGGCGTTAAAAGTCAAAAACTAGACTGAATCAGGAGAAACTGACAACATGGCAGACATCAACATCACCCGCCAGCACGGCATGACGCTGGCAAATGCGCGCAAAGCAGCCTTCAAATGGGCCGAACAAGCTGAAGAGAAATTTGACATGGAATGCACCTACGAGGAAGGCAAAACGTCTGACGAGTGCAATTTCACCCGCTCCGGTGTGACCGGCACTTTGCGGGTTGACAAAGACACTTTCGAGCTGAACGCCAAACTGGGCTTTTTCCTGGGCGCCTTCAAGGACAAGATTGAGAGCGAGATTGTGAAAAATCTGGATGCGCTGATTGCCGGAAAAGCGCCTGCTGCCAAAAAGGTAGCTGCCCATAAGACAACCGCTAAAAAAACGTGACTGCCGCAGCACAACATGGCCCGCTGTCGGGCTTGAAGGTGCTTGAACTAGGTCAACTGATTGCTGGCCCCTTCGCTGCCAAAACGCTGGCTGATTTTGGGGCTGATGTGATCAAGATCGAACCGCCCGAAACGGGTGACCCGCTCCGCAAATGGAGACTTTTAAAAGACGGCACGTCCGTCTGGTGGCAAGTACAGGCGCGCAACAAGCGGTCATTGACGCTGGACTTAAAGCACCTTGAAGCGCAAGAAATAGTAAGAAAACTAGCCACCGAGAGCGACGTACTGATCGAAAACTTTCGCCCCGGCGCGATGGAAGGCTGGGGCCTGGGGCCTGACGTGCTGCAAGCCCTGAACCCACGCTTGATCATGCTGCGTATCAGCGGCTATGGGCAGACTGGTCCCTACCGCGACCGGCCAGGGTTTGGTGTGGTGGCCGAAGCCATGGGCGGCCTGCGCCACCTGACAGCCGAGCCTGGCCGTGTGCCAGTGCGCGTAGGTGTGAGCATAGGGGACACGCTGGCGGCGCTGCACGGCGTGATTGGTATTTTGCTGGCGCTTCAGCATCGCCATGCCACGGGGGTAGGCCAGGTGATTGATGTGGCGCTCTACGAAGCGGTGTTTAACTGCATGGAAAGCCTGCTGCCGGAGTACGCCGCCTTTGGCGCGGTACGCGGCCCGGGCGGCAGCGCACTGCCCGGCATTGCGCCCAGCAATGCTTACTTGTGCAACGACGGCGGCTACGCCCTCATCGCTGGCAATGGCGACAGCATTTACAAAAGGCTGATGAAAACCATTGACCGGGAAGACCTGGGTCACGATCCTGCGTTAAAAGAAAACGCGGGACGTGTGGCTCGCATTGAAGAAATTGACGCCGCCATTGGCCAGTGGACGGCTCAGCGCAGCGTGACCGAGGTGCTGACCGCGCTGGACGCCGCGTCGGTTCCCGCAGGGCGCATCTTCACCGTTGCCGACATTGCGGCCGATCCGCACTACGAGGCACGCGGCATGCTTCAGCACATGACGATGGCCGACGGCAGCAGCTTGACCGTCCCAGGGATTGTCCCCAAACTTTCCGCAACGCCCGGCGGGCAGTGGCGCAGCGCACCTGAGCTGGGGCAGGACACCGACGCGGTGCTGCGCGATATCGGTTTAACCGACGCCCAGATTCAAGCGCTCAAAGACAAAGGCATCGTTCAAAGCGCTACAAAATAAATAGCTGCTTGCGCCAAAATTTATTGGGCTGCAGACACTTTTATTAGGTAAAAAGAGCAGTTTTAAAGAGTTTTAGCTCAACTCAGCAATCAAATCGACATACTGCTGCATGGCATCGTCTTGTGTCGTGCCTTTGAGCTTGGACCAGGCGTCCCATTTAGCGCGAGCCACCATGTCGCCAAAGCCGGGCTTTTTCTCTTCGTTGTCGCCGGTGCTGCCCTGCTTGTAGAGCGCATAAATTTTGAGCAGAGTGGCGTTGTCGGGCCGCTCGCTCAGGTTTTTGGAATCGGCCATGGCTTTGTCGAACGCGGTTTTGAGTGCTGACATCAGAGTGCTCCTGTTAAAGTTAAATCGGAAATTCGGCCGAAAATCCACCGAGAAACTGGGGTTAGTGCCCAGTATCTTAGCGATGTGAATGCCTGCAAAATAGCTGGCTTACCCCATAGGGCAGATTTGCCCAAGAAAGT
>JBBRDA010000077.1:0-14600 GCA_038204335.1 Burkholderiales bacterium | reverse complement strand
TCTGTCAAACAGTTATGCCTGATGACCATAGCAAGTTGGTACCACTCCTTCCCATCCCGAACAGGACAGTGAAACGACTTAGCGCCGATGATAGTGCAGATTCCTGTGTGAAAGTAGGACATCGTCAGGCTATTAAACCTGAACTAGCCCAGTTGATCTTTGATCGACTGGGCTTTTTCTTTTGTGTAATTTGTTTTGAATGTTTCTGCCACTGCTCGAACCGCAGCCAGTCAGCCGTCAATGACCTATTTCGTGATTTAGAATTCGGTCGCCCTCGATCTCGGCAACACCTGCCTTGACCAGCTCGACACACAGCTGATCAATCCAGGCTTGAAAATCCGAACCTTCGAAAAACTTACGCTGATACTGAACCAAGCACGGTGTCTCGCTGCACCACTTCGCAAACTCAGAATACAAAAGCTGTTGTCTTTCGAGCAATTTGAATTTAAGCAGTACCTTTGCGCCATGCCTGGCGAGTTTGACCGGGTCCTTCACAAACCCGTCCAACTTTTGACGCGCTGCCGCCATAATATGCGGTGAGTATTTAAAGATTGAGCCATGACCGGGTATTACTACGCTCGGATTCAGTCGCTCGATCAAATCGAGAGTTGCAGCGACGTCCGCAAACGCTTCAACGCCTTCAAGCTCTGGAAAAATAACACCGAAACCACTTTGCCAAAGTGCATCGGCTGATATCAATACGCGATGAACAGGTTCAAAAAGAATTACCGCATGCGGATCGTGCCCGCCAGCGGCGTGAATTTCCCACATATGCAGCCCAAGTCGCATACTTGCGCCGTTCTGAAGTGTTTTATCAAAATCAAATCGAGGACAAAGCTGGCCCGTCGGGGCATAAAAAAGGCCAACAGGATCCCAGGCTGCAACCAAGTCTGACTGGCCAGGCGGAATAACAGTCGCAATCTCTGGGTACTTCACCTGCAAATCAGCGTTGCCACCGCAGTGATCGCTGTGCAAATGGGTATTGATTAAAAAATCAAGCGGCCTTGAACCCAGTTTCAACGCGACCAAATCAAGTGTCTGCGCTGAATGCGTGCAATAGCCACTGTCAACCAACGCACTAATCTCGCCGTCATCAAACAAAATACAGTTAGAAGACAGCCAGCCGCGTTCAAAAACATGAATGCCGTCCGGCAGTATTGAACTGTCCCCACTCAAAACTTGAATACCTGCAAGTTAGTTGGCACTACGGAGCTCTCGCCTCAAGATTTTGCCTACGTTCGACTTTGGTAAATCATCCCGAAACTCAATATATTTGGGCCTCTTGTAGCCGGTTAAATTCTCTTTACAGTAGGCTGCGACATCTTCTTCGGTCAGGGTGGGATCATTTTTGACAACAAAAACCTTGATGGCCTCGCCTTGCGACTTATCAGCAACGCCAACAGCAGCACATTCAACAACACCCGCACACATTGAAATAACATTTTCAAGCTCGTTCGGAAAGACATTGAAGCCCGAAACGATGATCATGTCTTTCTTGCGATCGATGATTTTTGTAAAGCCCTTCTCGTCCATGATCCCGATGTCGCCGGTACGCATAAAACCATCAATTGTGAAGGCCTTTTCGTTCTCAAGAGGCTGGTTGTAGTAGCCCACCATCACCTGCGGCCCCTTAATACAGATTTCGCCAGACTCACCCACCACCAGCGATTTACCGTCATCATCCTTGATGGCAATCTCGATACTTGGCAAAGGCAAGCCAATTGTTCCGGAAAACTCTTTGCTGGTGATCGGGTTGTTGGTACCGATGGCGCAGGTCTCGCTCATCCCCCAGCCCTCGACCATGGCGCAGCCAGTGACTTCTTGCCAATGCCGAGCTGTCCCTTCAGACGCGGCCATACCACCCGCTTGCGACACGCACAGGTTTGAAAAATCAACACTTTTGAACTGTGGATGTTGAAGCAAGGCATTGAACAAAGTGTTTACCGCAGGAAGCATATGGAAGGGGCGCTTTTTAAGCACCTCGATAAACTTACCGAAATCTCGCGGATTGGGGATCAGCGTGAGATGCGCACCCCAGCGTATCGTCAGCAAGCTCAACGTGAGCGCAAAGATGTGATACAGCGGCAGCGCAGCAATGTTGTTGATCTTGCTCACGTCGCCAACGCGTTTAAGTGCTGGCGTAAACCATTGCTCGCCTTGCAAAACCGCTGCAATGATATTCCGATGGGTTAGTACCGCGCCTTTAGACAAACCCGTCGTGCCGCCCGTGTATTGCAAAAAGGCGATCGAATCGAGTGTGCAATGGGCTGGTTTGAGTGTCATGCCCGAACCGTCAGCAAGCGCTTGGGTAAATGGAGTGACCACTCGGCTAGTCCCGAGTGGCAGCTTGTATGCAGGTACCATTTTGGCCAAATGGCGGACTGCAAAAGTCAGCCACTTGCCATACCAAAAGCCCAGTAAATCGCCCATCGATGCCATCACGATGTGCTTGATGGGCGTTCGCTCCACCACGTCCGCCAACGTCACAGCAAAATTTTCAAGAATCACGATGGCAGTAGCGCCAGAGTCTTTCAACTGGTGTTCGAGCTCACGGGCGGTATACAGTGGATTGACATTCACACAGGTGTAGCCGGCACGCAAAATAGCCGACATCGTGACCGCAAACTGCGGAATGTTGGGCAGCATGATGGCCACTCGTGCGTTGGGCTCTAACCCCAAGCTTTGCAGCCAAGCCCCCAAATGTGATGACAGCGCGTCGAGCTCGCCATAAGACATCCATTGGTCCATGCAGACCGAAAAGGGTTTGGCGGCGTTCTTCTTAAATGAGTCTTCCAGCAACTGATTGAGCGATGAAAACTGCTCGGTATCAATGTCGTGGGCGACGCCTTCGGGGTAGCTGTTTAACCAATGTCTGTTCATGTCGATCTCCTGCCCAGATTGTGAAAGAGTCAGCGCGAAAATCGTATGGGGCTTGTCCTAGGTGGCCTTCAAATCAGGGCGCTACCAGCCCACAAAGCGGCCAATCTGGTCTCGCAAGCGACAGCGTCCTCCTCAAATAGGCTCTTAATCCAGTCGGTCTCTCGCAAGGTGATCAGCTTCAAGAAATCATCAGCGCCGCGCATGGTCTGAAAAGCATCAAACCCGGACTCCAAAAATCCTTGAAGCGATGCCAGCCCCCCGGCTGACGCTGGGCCGCGCATCATTCTCAAGAGCGTTCGCAAGCCGGGTTTGCGCGTCAAACTGTCCAGCGACTGTCCTAGTGCCAGCACAACTTCAAGCTGATGCCGGCGCGCTGCAGCGTCGGCAACCTGCCGCCAACAGGCGATGTAGCTCGCCGCATCAATCTGGCTGTGGTCACTGGGCTGTAGCCCCAAATACGCATGGGCCATCGCATCATCGAGCCGCTCCGTCAAAGCATGTACTTCGGCAAGTGCGGCAGCAGTGTTGACCACCGACTGCGGGAACAGCTTGGCAATCGTGCTGGCAATGCGGGCAAACTGTTGATCTCGCTCGGCGTAGTCTTTGTCGCTGTACAGCTCGTGCAAGAAAAAGCGGGCGGCAGTTTGGTAACGCTGGCTTTGCAGAAGGTCGGGGTAGGTGGCCTGAAAACGCCGCGCCTGAAAGCGTTTGATCGCGGCACTGGCCGCAGCCAATGGCGCATTACCCCGGCGCAACTCTCTAAACCGTGCGACGTCTTCAAGCGCGTTGTGAATATGTTCAGCCGATGCGTTCATGTCGATAAGGAGTTCATGTTTACCCCAAGTTTATCTAGTAACCCCGCTCTATTGAAACGAGGCTGCGCATGCGAAACTGCTCGTCATGCAAAGAAGAACCTTGCTCAAACTAGGCGCCACCTCCGCAGCCTTGTTGGCCGTGATCGGCGGTACGGCTGCATTGATTCAGCCGGGGCTGGATCGTGGCACTCTAACCTCCGCAGGTCGCGAGGTTTTCCGGGCCATCGGCTTGGGGGTGCTTGACAAAACCTTGCCTGAACAGGCTGTTGACAAAGACGTGGCGTTGACTGCTTTGCTTGGCAGGATTGATGTACTGATCAACGGGTTGCCCCCTCACGCCCAGGCCGAATTGTCGCAATTGCTGTCGATTTTGGCCTCGGGCGCCGGCCGACGGGCACTCGCCGGGCTGAGCGCTCCCTGGGCCGAAGCCAGTGCAACCGACGTGCAGGCGGCTTTGCAGGGCATGCGCGTTTCTAGCTTGGCAGTGCGTCAGCAGGCCTATGCTGCGCTGCATGACATCACAGCGGGCGCTTACTTCTCTGAACCTATCACCTGGTTGATGCTCGGCTACCCCGGCCCACTGGTGCTTTAAGACACGTCAAACCATGAGTCAACTTCAAGACCCGATCAAAGACGGCCTGAAACGGGGCTGGAAAGTCATGGGCGGCGCGTTCGCACAGCCACCAGAGCGTATGACCTGCGACGTGGCCATCATTGGCAGCGGCGCGGGCGCAGGCATCACGGCCGAGTTGCTTGCCAAGGCGGGCTTAAAAGTCATCATCATTGAAGAAGGTCCCCTGAAAAGCAGCAGCGACTTTAACCAGAAAGAGTCAGAAGCCTACCCACAGCTCTACCAGGAAAGCGCTGCTCGCAAGACCGAAGACAAAGCCATCAACATTCTGCAAGGGCGATGCGTTGGTGGCTCAACCACGGTCAATTGGACGTCATCGTTTCGCACACCCGCACCCACACTGGCGTTTTGGCAAGACAAGTTTGGTTTGAAAGACTACACCACGGGCACGCTGTCGCCGTACTTTGAGCAGGCTGAGCGCCGATTGAACATCGGCCCTTGGCTCACTGCGCCGAATGAAAACAATGACTTGCTCCGGCGCGGCGCGGCCAAACTGGGCATCACCGCCCAGGCCATCTCCCGCAATGTCAAAGGCTGCTGGAACCTCGGTTCATGCGGCATGGGCTGCCCGACCAATGCCAAGCAGTCGATGCTGGTCACCACCATCCCCGCCGCGCTCGACAAAGGCGCGCAAATGCTGGTCGAGACGCGGGCCGAGCGATTTGAGTTCGCAAACGGACGCATTTCTGCTTTATTGTGCTCCTTTGGGGTATCAAATACGGCTAAAACCCAACAAATACGAGCGCAAGCAGCTACTAAAATCATAGCTAAACATTATGTACTGGCTGGTGGCGCCATCAACTCCCCGGCGCTGCTGCTGCGCTCTGGTGCGCCTGACCCACATGGCAACTTGGGCGAGCGTACCTTTTTGCACCCGGTCGTCATGTCCTCTGGCGTGTTCGAGCAAAAAGTCGAAGCTTGGCAAGGGGCACCGCAAACCATCTATACCGACCACTTCCTAAATACCCAGCCGATAGATGGGCCTATCGGTTACAAGCTCGAAGCCCCACCATTGCACCCGGTCATTTTTGCCTCTACCGTCCCTGGCATGGGGCAAAGCCAGCATGATCTGCTCAAGGCTTTTCCGCATATGCACACCTTGCTGGCACTGATGCGCGACGGCTTTCATGACGAGTCCCGGGGTGGCAAAGTCAAGCTGCGCGGCGACGGCTCACCCGTCCTCGACTATCCTTTGACCGACTACGTCATGGACGGCGCGCGCCGCGCTTTGTTGTCGATGATGGAAATCCAGTTTGCGGCAGGGGCTACCAAGGTGTTGCCGTTGCACGAAATGGCGCGGCCCTACACAACGTGGGCTGAGGCTCGTGGTGCACTCAATACGCTGCCCATCAAGCCGATGTTGACCAAATTCGTCAGCGCTCACGTCATGGGCGGCTGTGGGCTGGCCGGCACGGACAAGCTGGGTGTGACCCGGCCTGACGGGGTGCATTGGCAGATTGAAAACCTGTCGATTCATGACGGCTCGCTGTTCCCGACCAGCATTGGCGCCAATCCTCAATTGTCCATTTATGGTGTGGTCAATCGACTCGCACAAGACCTCGCGACCAGGCTGACCCGGCAAGTTGTTACGCTAGCGTAATTACTTTCAAGTGTTTGCATGCTGGCGCGACTTCAAAAACTCATCACGTTCACCTTGCTGGCCGCAGCCATAGGCTGGCTGCTGTACTTCAGGCAAAGCTCGCCCGTGTTGGCTGCTTGTGGGTTTTTAGTCATCTTGCTTGGGTATGTCGCCTTTTTGGCGCTGGAGTTCGTTTTTTTACGCTCTGTAAACCGGGCTGACCTGACCCCGCAAGCCACGATTGGTGAGTTGGCCAGTGCCTGGGTGGGTGAGTCACTTGTTGCCCCTCAGGTCTTTTGCTGGCGTCAGCCTTTTCGTTCGAAAGCCATCCCTGACAACCTTTCAAAAGAGGGCGTCGTGCGCGGCAAACGCGGCGTGGTGCTCATTCACGGCTTTTTCTGTAACCGTGGCTTCTGGAACCCCTGGCTCAAGCGCTTGCAGGGCACCGGCCACGCGTTTGTGGCTTTGAACCTAGAGCCGCTGTTTGGCTCGATCGATGACTACACGCCCTTGGTTGACGCAGCCGTGCAGAAGGTGACTGAGGCCACCGGCATGACGCCGCTGGTGGTGTGCCACTCCATGGGCGGCCTTTCGGCACGTGCCTGGTTGCGCACCATGAAAGCCGAAGCGCGTGTACACCACGTCGTGACCATTGGCTCACCGCATGGCGGTACATGGCTGGCGCGCTTTGGTCACGGTAAAAACGGCTTGCAGATGCGCCTGTCTTCAGAATGGCAAACCGGGCTAAACCTCGGCATGCCCGCAGACCGGCACTCACTGTTTACCTGCTGGTACAGCAATGCAGACAACATTGTTTTCCCGGCATCAACAGCTACCCTGCCAGGCGCCGACAACCGTTTGATCCGCGCACAAGCGCACGTTCAGATGGCCTTTGCGCCACAACTGGTTGACGCAACACTGGCCATGCTTGGAACTGCCAAGGAGTTCTAAGAGATCGGCATTTCGTAAATTAAGTTAGTTGCACTTATTTGTTGCCGGGGTGAAGAACGCTTTGCCAGTAGCCTCACTCAGCAGTGTCGGATAGCGGGTTGGCCCAAGATGGCCAGAAGTTTGCCAATACCGCCGTCCTGTTTGCCGATATCTAGCAGTACGCACTGACCGCCGGGCCTGGGTCAGGGTGGCGGGCAGAACTCATCTGCTGGATGTTGTTGAAATAACGGGCCCGGTGTAAAGCGCAGCCTCGACGCGCCTTGGGTTGGCAAACCCCATAGCCAAAAATGTAAATTTGTCACAAAAACGGGCAGTGGTAGTTACTAGCTAGTTTTGCCCACAATTCGTAAGCTGGTGTATCTTTTTTTTCTATATGAAGTTACGCCATGAGCAATATGCTGGACACCGTTTTTTTAGACCCTTTCACCCTGGCTCCCCCATCTGGCCAACCTGGCCGCGAGATGCCGCTCGATGTTCAGCAGGACTGGCTGCATTTGCTGTTTGACGAAATCTCCCACGGCATGCTGGTCGTTGGTCTGGACGGGCGGGTTTTACACGGCAACCGTGCTGCCCGAAGCGAAATGGCCCGCGACGGTGTCTTGTACGAGCATCAAGATTCCCTTCAAACGCTGTCTCCTATTGACGGCAAGTTGCTGCAGGCTGCGCTGGCTAAGGCCGGTGGCGGTGTTCGCAGCCTGCTCAAACTATCAGGCAGTGGCGTCACCTTGATGCTGTCTGTCGTGCCCCTCAAGCACCGGCCAGGCACAACCTGCGAGCAGATTGCCTTGTTTTTTGAGCGTCGTGCTGTTTGCGATTCCGGCATGTTCACATTTTTTGCCCGCAGCCACCGCCTGACGCGTACCGAAGAGCAGGTATTGAATTTGCTGTGCCACAGTATGAGCACACCGGACATCGCGCTGGAGCTTGACGTGGCGGTGTCTACCGTCCGCAGCCATGTGCGTAGTTTGTGTATAAAAACAGGTACCAGAGGCGCACGCGAGCTGATCAACCGTATTGCCACGCTGCCTCCTGTTGGCGCCACGCCGTGCCTGCAACTGCATTGATGCCGCCGTGTAGCGCGCTATTGCGCTCGCAACGTGCTAGATTACGGCTTACGATGAAGCCGCCGAATTTAGCCCCCCTGAATGACGACCTGTATGCCCACCTGACCCCCGTGCTGCGCACGCTGGCCATGCGCGGTGTCATTCGCAGCTACCTGAAAAAGTCAGTGCTCATCAATGAAGGCGATGACGGCGACAGCATTTTTGTGCTGCTCAAGGGTAGCGTCAAGGTGTTCTCGACGGACCCCAGCGGACGCGAAATCATTTACGGCAAGATTCAGGCGGGTGACTATTTCGGTGAAATGTCGCTAGACGGCGGGCCCCGCTCAGCCTCGGTCATGACATTAGAGCCGTGCACCTGCGCCGTACTGACCCGCTATAACCTGAGCGAGCATTTGGCCGACGAGCCCCAATTTGCCATTGATTTGGTGGTGCAGGTGATTCACCGGGCTCGCGCTGCAACCGAGGTGGCGCGCAGTATGGCACTACTTGATGTGTATGGCAGGCTGGCTGGCGTGCTGCAGGAAGACCTCAACGACTCGCACTACCAAAGCCATTCAGGCTATAAAACCAAAGCCGGCCGACCCGCTGAGCCCGCTCTTTTGGTGCCCCATGTGCTGGAGCCTATCACGCACCAAGACTTGGCCGGCCGCATAGGCGCTTCGCGTGAGGCGATCAGCCGGATCTTGAAAGATCTCGAGCGCGGTGGTCACCTGATCATGAGCACCAAACGTATCACGCTGCTGAAAAAGCTGCCTGAGCGTTACTGAAAAAAGCTTTTACAACGCGTTGAACAGCTTGCGCGTGACTTGCGGCGCGGCGTCACTGGTGCCCACCAGCCGAGCCACACCACCGCTGCGCGTACCCGCCGCTTTCAGGCCCAGCAACACCGGGTTTTCATCGCTAAAGGCTTGGATATCGGGTATTTTCACCACGCCTGGGCGCTTGGGTCGTGACGCGTCAGGGTCGGGTTTGCGTGGCGAATATTTGGCCCAAGTGGGGCCTGCCACCCGAACACCGCCGACCGACACTGTTTTTGCACCGGTCGCAATGCTGTTGAAGTTGCCGCTGCGGCGTATGGGTGTTGGGTTGCTCGGGTGGTCTACAAAAGAGCCCGGGTTGCCGCTGGTGTCATACCACTTATCTTCAAAGTGCGACTGGCGTGCGCCGGTTTGCACGCCGATGATCTGGTCATCACGCTCGACATACGCATCGACAGTTACGGCGCCGGCTAGCGTGTTGGTGATGGTGACCTTCCACACGCCGCTGGGTGCCAGGGTGCTTGATTTTTTAAAAGCAAAAGTCGGTGAAACTGCGATCAGCGCGCACGTCCCGTTCGCTCCAGTTGCCACGCTTTTGGGGTAAATCAGCGCGCACAGCGGCTTGCCGTTGGCTGCGTTCCAGGTGCCAGATTGGCCCCAAGCCATGGGGCTCAAGCTGGGTTGCCCGGGTGGTGTTAGCGTGATTTCAATACCCTGAGCTCCTGCAGGAATCCAGATCTCAAGAAAGTTCTGGGTTAAATCACCCGGTTGGCCACGCCAATCGAGCGCAACCAGCTCATTTTTTAATAGCGTTGCATTAGCATGGGTGCGACTTTGGTAACTGTTACTAACCGGGATAATGATTTGCAGGTGCCCGGTTTTAAGGTCAATCAATTGGTCCATCGCGGCTTCTAGCACCGAGCTGCCGTCATGCGGCCCGGCCAGCGTGCCCCAACTGAGGTTAACCGCGACCTTTGCGCTGTGTGCGCAGCGCGACAAGATGTACATCAAGCCATCCATGATGTGCACATTCATCGATCCGCCCGATGTGTCCACCACGGTGTCCCAATCCAGTTGCACCGCCACAATGTCGGCGCGGCTGGCGTCGTCGTCGGCTATGGCCCAGCTCGGCGGCGCATTCAGGTTGGGCGGCACCCCCGCAATTTGCGCCAGTACCGTGCGCGGCCCGCAGGCGATATCCAGCACATGGGTGCCGTGGTTCACGCGCTTGTTCAGTTCCATCCCCATGCCGAATTGGTCGTATACCGCTGTCTCATCCACCAAGCCGCCGTAAGTGTTTTGCTGCATGGCCTGGTCTATCTGGGCTGCGGTCAGCTCATAACCATAGCCTAGGGCTGCCGGTGTGCTGCCTTTGCCCTTCTGGTCTTGTCGCCAAAAGTATTGGGTGCGGGCCTTGCCATGGCGTAAAAAGTTGGCGTTAGCAAAAGCCAGACCACCGTCAATCAAACCCATCACCTTGCCTTGCAGCAGCGCGCCTGTGGGCGCAACAGGGCCTGTTGGCTGGGTCGGGTCGTCGGCATGTTGGCCTGCTGGCAAGCCTAGCTCAAACCGTTTGACCAACCCATGTAAGCTGCCGCCAGCGCGGATATGTTTAAAAAACGCAGGCCTGACACGCGCTGTGCAGTAGCGCAGACCCGAGGGCGCTGTGGGCGAGGTATAAACCGGCGGCACATACAACCATTGGCTAGACGCGGCGGCCTTGAACTGCGCCACGCTGACACCCGCTTCAAGCTCAACCAGCAGCGGTAACCATTTGGGTGGTTTGCTCAGGCCGTAGCCCGCAAAGTTGTCAGCCTCAGCCCAAATCAGGTAGGGGTCAAACCCGGTAGTTGCACCCGGTTTGGCCCAGTTGATACCGGTAAAGCTGCCCGTGGGCAGAGGAGTCCATTGCATTGCGTGCTCCGATGGGTGGTTTACTTCAACGGCTTCCATTCGGCGGCAGCTTTGCCCCACATGAATTGCAGCAAGGGTGATGCCGCAATAGCGTGTGCGCCCGCCATCAGCTCGTAGTAACCGCTTTGGTTGTCAGCCATCGACACGCGCGGGTCAAAGTCAATCACGTGGCCTTTGGCGTCGTGAAACTTGGTGCCGTTAAAGCCGCGCTCATGCAGTTTTGCGCCCGTGCAGCGCGCAACCATGAAGTCGCTCAACGCTGTCCCCAGCAGCCGCCCGACTGCGCTGTCAACCGGGTAATGCAAGCCAGCCACCGTGCGGTTAACGGCGATGCGTGCCGCCAGCCTTTCCAGTTGCTCCCTGTAGGCGCTGCCATGGGGCAATAGGGCTTGCAAAAGCGAACAGGTCAGGTAAGCCTCAGTAGCGTGTCCGCTGGGCCAAGCGGCGTGGCCAGGCGTCGGGATCATGGGCTGGATTTGCGGTGACAGCTCTACCGGGCGCGGGCATGCGAAAGCATGTTTGAAACGCATTTCTACATGCGTGGCCAGCGACATTGCCAAGTCCAGTAATTCAAGTGTGTACTTGTGGCGATGTGCTGTCAGGCCGATGATGGATGAGAAAAATGCCCCGCCACCGTTCACTTGCGCAAGAATCTCCGCACCACGGTCTTCGCGCAGTTCAGAGTAATTGGCCACCAGGTCAAGCTGCTGCTTGAAAATCTTTTCAGTCGGTCGCGCTAGCCGCGCCAATGCCACGTCTTTCAAGGGTTTTTTATTCAAGTCAACAAAGCCCAGCGTTATCGACGATTTGGCTTGATTGACGTTGAAATGCAGGCCCGATAAAAGCTCAAGCTCACAGACTGCAAGGCGCGGGCCAGCAGCCCAATAGGCTAAGCGCTCGGCTTTATCTAGCGGCGTTGGGAGGTCGATGGGCAGGGTTGCGCCTTGGAACGGGCCGGCGAGGGCGGCTCGATTGGTATTCATGGCCTGGAAACTCAGGGCTGGGTCTTCAGCAAACCCGCCCGCAAAACCTCCTGCAAAGCCACCCGCAAACCCGCCGGCAAAGCCACCTGCGAATCCTCCAGCAAATCCACCTGCCATAACAGTTTCTCCCTAATTGATACTTAAAACTAGTTCTCGGGAAGTCCGAGTGCCCGCAACGCCTCCGCACATCGCTTTCGTGTGACGCTGTTTGTGCTGCCAATTGACAAGTATGAGGACACCGTCAAGCCAGGTTGTTCTCTGAGGAGTTCCTGTAAAGAGCGATGAGCGTCACTCATCAAACCGCTTTCTACTTGTGCAGTTACTAAAGCTCGATAAGTCGGTGCATGGTGTCGATTTGCTCGAAGCGATCTGTTCGCATGCTCAATTGCGAGCGTATGTTCATTGTTGGATAGCAGAGCTGATGCGGTAATGAGTTCAAAAAAATATCTCAACGGATCAATCGGTGACAACGCTGTTGCTGTCAGCGCGTGGTTCACTGAATCTGGAGCTGAACCCCACATAGAAGCGAGCACACTTTTGAAGAGCCAGGCCATCGACTCATTGGGGTTGGAGGCCACCGCGCTGGTAAGTCTTTTGTCGGCAAGATCAAAATCGCCCAAAACTTGGGTGTACGCCAAGCCTTCAATGGACAAAGTCAAAGCATTGTCCGGTTCGCTGTCTAGGGCACGCTGTGTTAATTCAAGTGCTACTCGAGCCTCACGATTGGGGTCGTCACTCAAACCTCTAACGATCCGCAGCACATGCCATTTCGCAAGCCAAGCTCGGCCTGTAGCGACGCGGTTATGACGTTCAACAAGGGCAGACAACATCGCCCTGCTACGCTCAAATTCGCGGATAGAAGACCTGTGCATCAGGGCAATGCCTCCCATCATCAACGCACTGCTGTCCAGCCGAGGCATAGGCTGAATCAGCGACTCCTTCACCTCAGCATCAATCAAGGCCCGGCAGGTTGCCGCAGCCAAACCATTGAGCAATTCGCTCTGGGTTTGCAGCAGGTCGCCGGTGTCGCCAGACACCCGCTCAGCCCACACCACTTCGTTCTTGCGTGTGTCGGCCAGTTCTGCCATCAGCAAAATCTTGCCGCCGCTGGCAACGTAGCTGCCTGACAGCACAAAAGACGCATCCAGCCGCGACTGCACCTCGGGGATGCTGGCTGGCCGCCCCCTGAAGGCGGTGGTAGACAAGCGCGAGATAACGCGGATGTCCGGGCTGCGTGACAGCTGGGCAATGATGCCGTCGGCTATCAGCTCGCCAATCACAAAATGTTCTGGCTCGTTGCTGCGCGCTTCAAACGGGATCACCGCAATCGTCGGTCTGAAGTCGGTGTTCTCGGGTGTGCTGGGGGCAATCACACTGGCATGCCCGGCCGGGCCTATGCGGTAGGCGCGTACGGTGTTTTCAACGTGCTTGAGGTGGCATTCGCCCAGGTCTTCAATATCAGCGTCCAGCTCGGCTGTCAGGCAGTCACGCAGGTCGTCAGTCACCACTATTTCACCCGGCCCAGCCAGCGTACAAAAGCGCGCTGTCAAATTCACATCTGTGCCGTAAATGTCGTGCTTGTCAGTCACAAACTCAGCCAAATGCCCACCCATGCGCAGATGCAGTTGCTGCTGCGGGGCATAGCTGCTGTTCGCTAGCCTGCTGAAATGCTGCATGGCAAACCCCGCCTGCGCGCAGCCCTGGGCGCTGGCAAATTCAAGCATCAGCCCGTCACCCAAACTTTTAACGATGCGCCCGCCATGCAGCGGCAAAATTTGCTCTGCGTGCTGAACCAGTTGCTGCCATCGCCGTACAAAATCATCTTCGTCCTGCTCCATGAGCCTGACCGACTCCACAACGTCCATGACCAGCAGCACCTTGGTGCTTCGGGTCATGTGTGCAGGTAATTCAATCAGTTGGGGCATTGTGAGCGAGGTAACAAAAATTTACCTCCTCATTTTGTAGGAGAAAACTGAAAAAATAAGCTGTTTTAACGATTTTTCCGTCACGTACATAACAGTCTGCGCGCGCATGCGCCCCGAGAGGGTGCCTTATGGCTTGATAAAAAAGTCCTGTGAAAACGATCCGTTCGCTGAAAGGTCACCCATGCCCTTCAACTGTGCATACAGCGGCGTAAAGTCTGGCGCTGTCATATCAAACAGCTGCTGAAAACTGTCAATCACAAAATAGGTTTGCTGGTAGCTGTCGATGTTGTAGCGGGTGCGCATGCAGCGCAGCAAATCAAGCGCGATACGCTTTGGCTCGGCGCTTTTGACGGCATGTACCAGCTCGCCTGATGAGCTCAAAATACCGGCGCCGTAGGCACGTAGTCCCGAGTTGGGACCATCGGCTTGTTGCATCAAGCCAAACTCAATCGTGTACCAGTACAGCCGCGCCAATTGCTCGCACGCCCCCAGCCTATGGGCCTTCAGTCCACCTGCACCGTAGGCCTGCATGTGGTCGGCAAACACCGGGTTAAACAGCAGCGGCACATGGCCAAACAGGTCGTGAAACACGTCAGGTTCGGCGATGTAGTCAAACTCTTCAGGCTTTCTGATCCAGTCAGTCACCGGGAATTGGCGATTCGCCAGCAAGGTAAAAAACGGCACTTCTGGAATCAACCCCGGCACGGCGACGACTTGCCAGCCGGTGGCTTTGGTCAAGCGGTCATTGATGTCGTCAAAGCGCGGGATGTGGGTGGATTCGCCCAGCGAGGGCAGCGCTGCTATGAACTCATCACATGCCAAGCCGGGCAGCAGTTTAGACTGCCGCTCGTACAGTGCGCGATACGTGGCGTGATCTGCGGCGGTGTACGCGGCGTAGTTCTGCGGACAGGTGTAGTCGGCGGCCACTTGGCCACCCCTAAAATAGTCACCGCGCGGAGGGCGTTCACTATTTCCGTAAACCGTCGGCGTCATGTCGGCCATGGTCATGCTTGTGCCAAGACACCGCGCCGCATCTGGTCTAACTCAATGCTCTCAAACAATGCTTTGAAGTTGCCTTCGCCAAAACCCTCGTCGCCCTT
>JBBRDA010000076.1:0-15559 GCA_038204335.1 Burkholderiales bacterium | reverse complement strand
CGCATCAAAAGCTGGCGCGTTTTTCAGCCAATCAAGCACGTCGTCCGTTGACGCGTCCCACGCTAGAGCGTTGACCAATCCCATCAGGGTCGCGGCGGCCCGGGTGGTTGACAGCTTCCAGCCGGTTTCGTCACGCAGCGCAACGCCTTTTTCAGCCAGCATGGCACGCACCCGGCGGATCAGCACGCGGTCTTGCGCAATCAATGCCACTGGGGTGCGCCCCGCCTGCAAATGCGCGAGCGCGCAGGCCGCTGCCAGGTGGGCTTCGTCTTCCAGATCTTGTGCGGTGTGCAGGGCCAGTGCGCCTTGCAGCTTGGGCGTGATCAAGGGGATGCTGACGGCACGATCGGCAAAATGGTCTTTTAATGCTTCGCTCAAAGGCTCAGACTGAAAGCCATCAATGACCACCAGCAAATCAAGCCCGTCCCCAAGCTCAGCGGCGAACAGCGCATCGGTCGGATAACTTGACGAAGCCGCCCACGCCAGTGCAATGCGGGCAACGGCCAGCTCCAAAGCCAGAGCGTCTGCCGCCATGCCGGCAGCCAAATCCTGCGCCTTAGCCGCGCCCCAGGCCAGTCGGCGCGCCGGCGGCTGAGCTGCAGCGCATCGAGCAAGCGACCAAGCAGCCTCAACCAGCCGCCCAGCGAGCACATGCTGCTGCGCTGCCAACCCTGCACGTTGCAGCAAACTCGCAGCCGTTAATACATCGATCGCCACGTCCATCTGAATGTCTTGCGGTGACCCTGAGAAACCGACGCTACTCGCCCAGTTCATGGTGGTTTCAAAGCGCGGAACAAACGCGCTTGACTGAGACTGGGCTTGTGCATGAGCCGCCCAAGCCGTGCGAGCCTCCTGCATCAATTGAGCATAGGGCAGCAATACGACTGCCCGAGATGGGTGTACATTTTTAGCGTGAAGCAGCTCGGCCAATTGCGCCATCGCTTCTGCCCAGCCCGCTTTAACAGCGGCACCATCGCAAGATTCGGCAGATTTCAAAGGTTTGGCTATGAGGGTCATAGTTGGTACGAGGAGGCAATAACCGACGGGCTGACTTGGTTTCTGACAAAATACCCAAAACTCTTAGCCCTTGCAACCCTTTTTGAAGGAGCCACCATGGCCAGCGAACTCATCAAACATACCACCGATGCCACTTTTGAAGCCGATGTTCTGAAATCATCGCATCCTGTGCTGGTCGATTACTGGGCCGAATGGTGCGGCCCCTGCAAAATGATCGCCCCCATTCTTGACGAAGTGGCGACCAGCTACGAGGGCAAGCTGCAAATTGCCAAAATGAACGTCGATGAAAACCGCGATATTCCGGCCAAGTTCGGCATTCGCGGTATCCCGACGCTGATGATTTTTAAAAACGGCGAACTGGCAGCAACCAAAGTCGGCGCCATGAGCAAATCACAACTCACCGCTTTCATTGACCAGCAATTGGTCTGATACTTCCTCGGACCCGGCTGCGGATCGCTACAGCCGGGTTTGAAAGCCGCATCCTGACACCCCTTTTTTCCTGTCATAATTCTCGTCAATCGCAGGCAGTGTGTTTCTGACCTGCTCGAATTTTCGGTTTGTGAAGCCCGCCTTTCACCCCGGCTTCAAATAAAACCTCCCCCGTTTTCCTTTTGCACTCATCACTGAGTCATTTCTTTTCGCCATCACAGCAGGTTAATCCATGCACTTAAATGAACTCAAGGCACTGCATGTGTCTGAAGTCCTCAAGCAAGCCGAAGCCCTTGAGATTGAAAACGTAGGCCGCATGCGCAAGCAGGAGCTGATGTTTGCCATCATCAAAAAACGCTCCAAAACGGGTGAAACCATCGTCGCCGACGGTGTACTGGAAGTGCTGCCCGACGGCTTTGGTTTTTTGCGTGCACCTGACTCCAGCTACACCGCCAGTACTGACGACATCTACATCAGCCCGAGCCAGATTCGCCGCTTTAACCTGCACACCGGCGACATGATTGAAGGCGAGGTGCGTACGCCCAAAGACGGCGAACGCTACTTTGCGCTGAACAAGCTCGACAAGGTCAACGACGGCGCGCCTGAAGACAACAAACACAAGGTGATGTTCGAGAATTTGACGCCGCTGTTCCCTCGAGAGCAGTTCAAGCTCGAGCGCGACATCAAAGGTGAAGAAAACCTGACCAGCCGAATCATTGACATCATTGCCCCCATCGGCAAAGGCCAACGCGCCTTGCTGGTAGCGCCGCCAAAGTCCGGCAAGACCGTGATGATGCAGCACATTGCCCACGCCATTACTGCCAACTATCCAGATGTAGTGATGATGGTGTTGCTGGTGGACGAGCGCCCTGAGGAGGTCACTGAAATGCAGCGCAGCGTGCGCGGCGAAGTGATTTCTTCGACCTTTGACGAACCCGCCGCCCGCCACGTGCACGTTGCCGAGATGGTGATTGAGCGCGCCAAGCGTTTGGTTGAACTAGGCAAAGACGTGGTGATTTTGTTGGACTCCATCACCCGCTTGGCCCGAGCCTATAACAATGTGCTGCCTTCATCAGGCAAGGTGCTGACAGGTGGCGTGGACGCCAACGCATTGCAGCGCCCGAAGCGCTTTTTTGGCGCAGCCCGGAAAATTGAGGAAGGCGGCAGCCTGACCATCATCGGTACGGCGCTGGTCGACACTGGCAGCCGCATGGACGAGGTGATTTTTGAGGAATTCAAGGGAACTGGTAACTGCGAAATTCACCTGGACCGCCGCCTATACGAAAAACGCGTATTCCCGGCGATTCACCTGAACCGCAGTGGCACCCGCAAGGAAGAGCTCTTACTAGCACCTGAAATCCTGCAAAAATCGCGGATTTTGCGTCAATTCATGTACAACATGGACGAAATCGAGTCGATGGAGTTGATGCTCAAAAACATGAAGGCGACCAAAAATAACCACGAATTCTTTGATTTAATGAGACGCGGCGGCTAAAAAAATAGCCTAAGTCGTTGATTTAATGACATAATGTGAGGCTTAACGGAAAGTGCTTGAAACGGTTTCAAGTGGCTACCGAAACGACATCTAAGGATAGAAAAATGAAAGACGGCATTCACCCCAACTACCGCGAAGTTTGCTTTTTGGACTTGTCCAACAACTTCAAGTTCGTCACCCGCTCTTGTGTTAACACCAAAGAAATGGTGAAAATGGATGATGGTCGCGAGTTGCCTTTGTACAAACTGGACACGTCAAGCGAGTCACATCCTTTTTATACCGGCACACAAAAATCTGTCGACAACATGGGTGGCCGCGTTGAGAAGTTCCGCAACCGTTTTGGCAAAACGCCTGCCAAAGACGCTGCCCCAGCCGCTGCTTAACCAGCAAGTTGAGATATAAAAGGCAGCCTGATTTTCAGGCTGCTTTTTTTTCGACTGAAAATGGGGATCATTTGTTATGACCCTGATTTGATCCCCTCGCCGTTTTGAACAAACCTTCTCCTGCCATCGTTGCCCAATCCGCCGTGCGCCGCCTGCCTCGGCTGGCGTTGCTGCTGTTTTGCGCAGCCTATGTGCTGCCAGGCTTCTTTGGCCGTGCACCCTGGAAAAGCGACGACATTGCAGCTTTTGGCGTGATGCAGGAACTGGCCGCCAATTGGGCGAATTGGCTTTCTCCTCAATTGCTAGGTCAGATCAACGGCTTTGCCGCGCTGATACCTTACTGGTTGGGCGCATTGGCAATACAAATCCTGCCCTTTTTGGACCCCGGCTTTGCCGTCCGTATTCCTTTCATAGTGCTGCTGGGCCTGAGTCTTCTGGCTACCTGGTACGCCATCTATTACCTGGCGCGCAGCCCACAAGCCCAACCGGTGGCCTTTGCCTTTGGCGGTGAAGCCAGTCCCACCGATTACGCACGCGCCATTGCTGACGCGGGTGTATTGGCACTGATTGCCAGCTTGGGCTTGGCACAGCTGTCGCATGAAACCACGCCCGCATTGGCACAACTTGGCTTCACGGCATTGATTTTTTACGCCATGGCTGCCAGCCCCTACCGCCGTGCTACTCAGGTATTTGGACCTGCCCTTGGCTTGCTGTTGGGTTTGACGGGATTGGCCTTGAGTGGTGCACCGACGCTTGCCGTGTTGTTGGGTACAGGTGGCGCGCTGGTCGAATGGGCGCACATGCGCTGGGGCAACAATGATCGCAACAATGGGCACGAGGCTTCGCCTGACAGCTCAGCAAGGCGCAGATCCTGGCAATGGCTGCTGCTCATCGTCTGCATTACAGCTTGCGTAGCCCTGCTAGCCTTCAAGCTTGACTTATGGCGTTGGCGTATTCATTTCCCCGGCACAGGCGAGCAAACCGCATGGACAGATTGGCGCAAGCTGGGCCGCCTGCTGCTGTGGTTCACCTGGCCGACCTGGCCACTGGCCATGTGGACGCTTTGGCGCTGGCGCAGGCAACTTGCCAGCCGACATGTAGCTTTGCCGCTGTGGTTTGCTCTGGTTGCGGTGCTAGCCACTTTGACAACCCCAACCGCCGACCGAAGTCTGCTCCTGAGCCTGCCGCCCTTGGCCGCGCTGGCAGCTTTTGCGTTGCCGACACTCCAGCGCAGCGTGGCATCGCTGATTGACTGGTTCACCCTGCTGTTTTTTACCGGTTGCGGCATCATCATATGGGTCGTGTGGATTGCCATGCAAACAGGCGTGCCGCGCCAGCCAGCCGCCAACGTGGCCAGGCTGGCACCAGGGTTCGAGCCGAGCTTTTCGTGGTTTGCTTTTTTGATGGCGTTGGGCGCTACATTGGCCTGGGCTTGGCTGGTGAGATGGCGGACCGGCGCGCATCGGACGGCCATCTGGAAATCGCTGGTACTACCAGCGGGCGGGGCAACGCTCTGCTGGTTGCTGCTGATGACCCTGTGGCTGCCGCTGCTTGACTATGCCCGCAGCTACGCCCCCATGTCTCGCCAAGTCGCAAAACTGATGGGGCCGACCGCCTGCGCTGAAATTTACGGCATCAACAACGCGCAGGCCGCTGCCTTGCAATACCATGGCAAGCTCAAGCTGCGCCAGACTGCACCCGACGCAGCTTGCGATTTCCTGATTGTCGATGCCGACTTCCAATCGACTTTGGGCAATGTCATCCATCTGCCTGATTGGGCTTTTTGGGCCACATTGCAAAGGCCCGTCGATAAAAATGAGAGTGTCTTGGTGTTCAGGCGTGTCGCCGACAGCGCAAAAAATACGCGCGCAACGCGCACTCCGTGAGCGAGCTAAGGATAATTTCCCGGCACGCCGGCACGGTGCTGATCGGACAACTCGCTGTCATGGCGTTCGGCGTGGCCGATACCGTGATTGCAGGGCGCTACAGCGATACTGCTTTGGCGGCCCTGTCGGTTGGATCAGCCATTTACATCAGCGTGTATGTCGGTTTGATCGGCATCGTTCAGGCACTGCTGCCGATCTGGGCAGAACTGCTGGGTGCTAAAAACCATCACGAAATAGGTCGATCGTTCAGGCAAGGCATTTACCTCAGTGGCTTCATCACTGTGCTGGGCATGGCTGCGCTATTGCTTCCTGGTAGGTTGTTGCGCTGGGCGCAAGTACCCGAGGCCATGCTGGGCGAAGTACAAAGCTACCTCACCGTGCTGGCTTTTGCATTTGCACCGTCCATTTTGTTTCGGCTCTACAGCACCTTCAATCAGTCACTGGGCAAACCGCTGCTGGTGACTTGGCTACAGGTGGGTGCGTTGATGGTTAAGGTTCCGCTGTCGATCTGGTTGGTAGCTGGTGGTGCAGGTGTTGAGCCCATGGGTGCAGTGGGTTGCGCCTGGGCAACGCTGATCGTTAACTATCTGCTGCTCGCCCTTGCCGTAGTGATGCTGCGCACGCAAACACTCTACAGGCCCTTTCAAATCTGGCGGCGCATGGAAAAGCCAAATTGGTCGACCATAGGCAACTTTGCGCGACTGGGTGTCCCGGCCGGTCTCGCGTATCTGGTTGAAGTGACCTCGTTTACCTTGATGGCGGTCTTCATCGCCCGTCTTGGCATCGCCGCATCAGCCAGCCACCAAATCGCGGCCAGCATGGCAGCCATGCTCTACATGATGCCGCTGTCGATAGCCATTGCTTGCAGCGCACGGGTATCGTTTTGGCTGGGGGCGGGCAGACCAGACCAAGCAAAACGCATTGTTGCACTGGGACTAAAGCTCACGGCTAGCATTTCAATAGCACTGGCAGCCACTTTATGGATGGCAAGTGACAGCCTGGCAGGTCTTTACTCAACCAATCCGGTTATTGTCAACACAGCATCGTCCCTGCTTTTATGGGTGGCTATCTACCATCTGGCAGACTGCATGCAAGCCGTGTGCGCGTTTTTACTTCGTTGTTACCGAATCACCCTAGCGCCTCTGGTTCTTTATGGCGTTTTACTTTGGGGGCTAGGTCTGTATGGCGGCTATTTGCTGACCTATGAAGGTTTACCAAACCTGGCAGCCAGGCCGTCGCCAGATACGTTCTGGATCGCCAGCAGCGTGGCGCTGTGGCTGGTGGCGATTTGCTTTTTGGTTTTGTTGTGGCGCGCGGTACGCAAAGATCTGTATGGCGACGCCTCGCCAGCTCAAGCTTTTTGAATACTTCGTACCCGCGATGCGGGAAAAGTGACAGAAAACTGCGAACCCTGTCCAAGCTGGCTTTCGATATGCAATTCTGCACCGTGACGCTGCGCCACATGCTTGACAATCGCCAACCCCAAGCCAGTTCCGCCTGTCTCGCGCGAGCGGCTTCGATCAACCCGATAAAACCGCTCTGTCAAGCGCGGAAGATGCTCCGCTGCGATGCCCGGACCACTGTCTTTGACCATAAACTCGCCTCGTCCGTCGTTGAGCAGCTTCCAAGTCACGCACACCTTGCCGCCATCCGGCGTGTAACGCACTGCGTTGGTCACTAGGTTAGACAAAGCGCTGTACAACTCGGCCTGCACCCCTGCAATTTCAAAACCCGAGCCTACTTCAAATTTGATCTCATGCCCGTGAGGGGCCAGCAACTTCGACAAAGCCTGCGCTTCCTGCTCTGACTGAGCAAACAGCGCGTTGGTGTTCACCCAGTCGTTTCCGCCCGGGTGTGGGCTGCCCTCAAGCCGGGACAGTGTCAACAAATCGTTGACAAGGGTCTGCATGCGCTGCGACTGTTGCGCCATCAACGCTAGGTAGCGCTCGCGTTCAGGCTCCTTCAAAGGCAGGGTTTGCAGCGTTTCAATAAAGCCTGACAACACTGTCAAGGGTGTGCGAATTTCATGAGACACATTCGCCACAAAATCGCGCCGCATGGCCTCAGCAAGCTCGATGGCTGTGATATCACGCGAGAGCAGCAGCTTACGGTCTTTACCGTATGAGTGCGCGTGCACAGACAAATTGACGGGTCGCCCGGGAACACTTGCGCTGCCTGCAATCACCACATCATGTGAGAAGTCATTGGCCGCCATATAACTTTTGAACGCTGGCGCGCGGACAAGGTTTGCAATGTGCTGCAACACATCGCGGCGGGCATCAAAGCCGAAGTGCTGGGCGGCCATCTGGTTGCACCATTCAATGCGATCCTGCGCATCAAGCAGCACCACGCCGCTCGGCGAGGCCTGCATCGCAGCCAAAAACTCGTCGAGTCGAGCTTTGCTGTCTTGCAGTAGCTGATCCTGACCTCTGGACAACCGGCGAATACGCTCGGCCGCTTCACCCCACAGGCCTGGCAAGCGTGGTGGTAAGTGGGTGGCGGCTGACGCTGACTCGCTGTTTTGAGCAGAACGAAGCCAGGCTAAAAACCGGGAACCATAGAAGCTATCCACCAGCAACCAGACAAAAGCTGCCAACAAAACACCTTCAATCAGCCCAAGATTTGATGCTGCCCAAAAGCCCAAGCCCCCACCCGCCAACAAGCAGGCAGAAAATACCAGCCAACGATTGATCATGTGCCCGATTGTGCAGCAGACATCGATGCCATAGCAGTCAGGCGATAGCCAGAACCACGCACCGTTTCAACCATATTGCTGGCAGCACCCAGAGCTTCCCGCAGGCGTTTGACGTGAACGTCAACCGTGCGTTCTTCAATAAAGACATGGTCGCCCCACACCTTGTCCAGCAGCGCACTGCGGCTATGCACACGCTCGGCGTGTTTCATGAAGTAATGAAGTAGCTTGAACTCGGTGGGACCGAGCTTGAGTTCCTGATCCTGAAAGGAGATACGGTGCGTTGCAGCGTCGAGTACAAGCGCACCAACGGTCACGCTGTCGTTCACTGACTCTGGTGCTCGCCGGCGCAGCACCGCTCGTATCCGCGCCAACAGCTCTTGCGTCGAAAACGGCTTGGTGATGTAGTCGTCTGCTCCTGCGTCAAGGCCTGCCACTTTGTCTGGCTCGTCGCCACGCGCTGTTAGCATCAAAATGGGGATGCTCTTGGTCCTGGCCTGCTTGCGCCAGTGGCGCGCAAGAGACAGCCCGCTTTGCCCGGGCAACATCCAGTCAAGAAGAATTACATCTGGCAAAACGGCATCCAGTTCCCGTTGGGCAGTCACACTGTCCTGTGCGACTACTGCGATAAAGCCGCCATGCTGCAAGTTGACTGCAATCAATTCAGCGATGGCCGGCTCATCTTCAACAATCAATACGCGCGGTTGATGCTTCATTTATTTGTCGTGGCTTTTGTCGTATCGAATGATTACAGGACTGCGGACTCAATCTGCGCCATGGGTGTATGCCTGACGTCTTCACCCTTGACGATGTAGATGATGAATTCGGCAATATTCTTGGCGTGATCCCCAATTCGCTCGATGGCTTTAGCTACAAACAGCAAGTCAAGACTGGGGGAAATCGTACGCGGGTCTTCCATCATGTAGGTGATGAGCTTGCGTACAAAACCATCAAACTCCTTGTCAATCAGGTCGTCCTCTTTAAGAATAGACAGAGCCATTGACGTGTCCAAACGCGCAAATGCATCGAGCGCCTTTCGCAGCAAACCAGAAGCCAGATCAGCAGCTACGCGCAGATCTGACGAAGGAAGTGCACGGGCTGAACCACTTTCAATAATCGACTTGACCATGCGGGCGATCTTGTCGGCCTCGTCACCGGCGCGCTCCAGGTTAGCGGTGGTTTTTGAGATGGCAATCAGCAACCGCAAATCACGGGCTGTCGGCTGACGACGGGCAATGATCGACGACAACTCTCGGTCAATGTCAACTTCCATCGCATTGACCCGGACTTCGGCCTCGCTGACTTGGTTGGCGCTCTCAACACTGAACTGAGACAGCGCATGAATGGCCAGGCGTATTTGTGACTCGACCATCCCGCCAAGCTCCATCACGCGTGACGAAACGCTGTTCAGTTCGCTGTCGAATTGGCTGGACAAGTGTTTATCGGGCATTTCTTTTCCTTAAAAATTGTTCAGCCGAAACGGCCTGTGATGTAGTCTTCAGTCGCTTTTTGCTTTGGTTTGAAGAACAGCTCTTCAGTGACACCAAACTCGACCAAGTCGCCGAGGTACATGTAAGCCGTATAGTCACTGCAACGCGCAGCCTGCTGCATATTGTGGGTCACAATGACCACGGTGTAGTCGTTTTTGAGCTCCGTGATCAGCTCTTCAATTTTTGAAGTAGAAATGGGGTCGAGGGCAGAACAAGGCTCATCAAGCAACAAGACTTCTGGTTTGATAGCAACACCCCGTGCAATGCAGAGCCGTTGCTGTTGGCCACCCGACAAACTGGAACCGTTTTGATTCAGCTTGTCTTTGACCTCACCCCACAGCGCCGCCTTGCGCAGAGCCCACTCAACCCGTTCGTCCATGTCAGAGCTGCTTAGATTTTCGAACAACTTCACACCGAAAGAAATATTGTCGTAAATCGACATCGGAAACGGCGTGGGCTTTTGGAAAACCATGCCGACTTTGGACCGAATCAACGCCACGTCTTTCTTGGATGTCAGGAGGTTTTCACCCTCAAACATGATCGTGCCTTCTGCCCGCTGCTCAGGGTACAGCGCATACATACGGTTAAAAATTCGCAGCAAAGTTGATTTTCCGCAGCCTGACGGACCAATAAAAGCGGTGACTTTTTTCTCGGGAATATCAAGATTGATATTCTTTAGCGCATGAAACTTACCGTAATAAAAATCGAGGTTTTTAACCGAAATTTTCGGTGCCAAAGCTTGGTTCATTGTTGCTTGCATTTATTGACTTTCCAGTGAAATGATCTGATTGAAATCAGTTTTTATTGCGCGTCAACACGCGCGCCAGAATATTCAGACCGAGCACAGCCACTGTGATCAGGAACACGCCCGCCCAGGCCAGTTTTTGCCAGTTTTCGTAAGGGCTCATGGCAAACTTGAAGATCGTGACCGGCAGGCTGGCCATAGGCTTGCTCAAGTCTGCAGTCCAGAATTGATTGTTAAGTGCGGTGAAAAGCAGTGGCGCGGTTTCACCGGCAATACGCGCAACTGCAAGCAGGATACCGGTCACAACCCCCGCCCTGGCTGCCTTGAGCGTGATGGACATGATGACTTTCCACTTGGGTGCGCCCAACGCGTACGCGGCTTCACGCAAAGCAGCCGGTACCAGCTGGAGCATGTTCTCTGTGGTTCTGATCACGACAGGAATGACAATCAGCGCCAGCGCCATGACGCCGGCCCAACCTGAGAATGACTTGAATTGCGATACCACGACTGCGTAGACAAAAAGTCCGATGACGATAGACGGCGCAGACAGCAAAATATCGTTCACAAATCGGGTGGTTTCTGCCAACCAACCCTTGGTGTTGTACTCAGCCAAATAAATACCGGCCATGACGCCAATGGGCGTGCCGACAAAAGTGGCCAATGCCACCATGAAGAACGAGCCATAGATCGCATTGGCAAGACCACCCGCATCATTGGGTGCAGGCGTCATTTGCGTGAAGAGGCTCAGACTGATACCGCCAAGCCCAAGTCGAACGGTTTCAAACAAAATCCAGAACAACCAGAACAGTCCGAACGACATGGCTGCAAGTGACAAAACCAAAGCAACTTTATTAACCAGCTTGCGGCGGGCAAACTTTGCCAGCCGAGGGTCCATCATGACGGCGCTCATGTTTTTGTTCCTTCGCTCTTGCTGAGTTGGGCCAACATCAATTTCGACAATGCCAGCACCACAAACGTGATGAAAAACAGTACAAGACCTAAGTAAATCAAAGCCGCCTGGTGCAAGCCTTCACCAGCCTCGGCAAATTCATTGGCAAGTGCAGATGTGATGCTGTTGGCCGCCTGAAACAGGCTCAATGAATCGAGCTGGTTGAAGTTGCCAATGACAAAGGTAATAGCCATGGTTTCACCCAAAGCGCGCCCCAGACCCAGCATGATGCCGCCTACAACACCGGCTTTTGTATAGGGTAAGACGACCTTATAGACAACTTCCCAGGTGGTGGAACCAAGCGCATAGGCTGACTCTTTCAGCAGCACAGGTGTCACGTCAAACACGTCACGCATGACTGATGCGATGAACGGAATGATCATGATGGCCAGAATAATGCCCGCCGACAAAATACCGATACCTACCGGAGGACCCGAAAACAAAGCGCCCAAATACGGCGTTCCGCTAAAAGCGTTTTGCAACGGCTGCTGGACGTAAGTTGCCAACACAGGCCCAAACACCAGCAGGCCCCACATGCCATAAACAATCGATGGCACAGCTGCCAGCAACTCAATGGCGGTACCCAGCGGTCTTTTTATCCATGCGGGCGCAAGTTCGGTCAGGAAAAGGGCAATGCCAAAACTGACAGGAACCGCAATGATCAAGGCAATCAACGACGTGGCCACCGTGCCATAAATCATCACCAGCCCGCCATATTCATTTTTGACAGGGTCCCAGGTGGTACTGGTTAAAAAGCCCAAGCCATACTTGCTGATGGCCGGCCAAGCGCCATAAACCAGCGACAGCAAAATACCAAATAAAAGGAGCAGCGTGAGCCAGGCTGCACCCTGTGCCAGCCAGCCAAACACTTTGTCTGCAAGGGGGCCTCTGTTAATAGCGTTACCGGGAGGTGGGTTGATCATGTTGCGTTTGGCTGGTTGGGACACAGGGTCAAATGCAGCGCCACCTGCTGGTAATGTTGAGGACACGTTGAGGCCTTTGTTATCTAAACAAACTTCGAGAAAGCAGTTTATTTCCAGGCAATCGGCTTACCCGATGTGTCCTTGAGGTTATCAGTCCACGCTTTTTCAACAGCCGTTTTGACGCTGGCAGGCATCGGAACATAGTCTAGATCATCTGCCGTCTTGTCACCGTTTTTATAGGCCCATTCAAAAAACTTCAATGATGAAGACGCCTGTGCTGGCTTGTCCTGCACTTTATGCATCAGGATAAACGTAGCGCCAGTGATGGGCCAAGAATCCTTACCTGGCTGTTCAGTCAAAATTTGGTAAAAGCTTTTGGCCCAATCTGCACCTGCAGCGGCGGCCTTGAAGGCGGTATCGTCTGGCGACACGAAGGCGCCTGTGGTGTTGCTCATCACGGCAAAAGTCATTTTGTTTTGCTTGACATAAGCATATTCAACATAGCCAATCGAGTTAGGCAGGCGACCCACAAAAGCTGCAACGCCTTCGTTACCCTTTCCGCCCGCACCGACAGGCCAATTCACCGCTGTACCTTCGCCCACTTTGGTTTTCCACTCTGGGTTCACCTTGCTCAGGTAATTGGTGAAGATAAAGCTGGTGCCTGAACCATCTGCACGGCGTACTGGCGCAATGGCAGCATCTGGCAAAGGCAGGGTTGGGTTCAGTGCTTTGATGGCAGGGTCGGTCCACTTGGTGATCTTGCCAAGAAAGATATCTCCCAAAACCGGACCGGTGAGCTTGAGCTGGCCGGGTGCAATGCCTTTGATGTTGACAACCGGAACCACGCCACCAATCACCATCGGAAATTGGATCAGTCCTTTTTGAGCCAGCTCTGCATCGCGCAACGGCGCATCAGAAGCACCAAAATCGACTGTCTTGGCTTCAATTTGACGCAAACCAGCACCTGACCCGACCGACTGATAATTAATCTTGACACCGGTAGCGCGGTTGTAGTCTGCCGCCCATTTCGAGTACAAAGGCGCCGGGAAACTGGCACCAGCGCCGGTGACGTCCTGAGCCATAGACATGACTGGCACGGCTGCAACTGCAGCAGTTAGGGCACTGATCAAAGAGAATTTAAAGCTCAGCTTCATGGAAATACCTTTCGGGTTGATAACGAACATGCTGAAACTGTAAGAAGCTACTGTGACAAAGTCGTGACAAGTGGCTGGCAGCTCTAAAAAATGGCAAGATTCGAGCGGCCAACAGCCTTGTCACACAACTTTCAAACAGTTGTCACGGTTCTGTCACTGATTTCTCCTACGCTCTGCAATGTCTTTAACTAGGAGTAACTTTGATGTTGACCATTCTTTCCAATCGTCGTTTTTTAATCGCCGCTGCGGTCGTTGCAACCCTTTCAGGCTGCGCAACCCAGTCCACCCCTGTATCCGTGGCAGACACGATTGCCGCCCGGCCAGAACTTAGCACCCTCAGCAGCTTGGTCGTCAAGGCTGGTTTGACCGATACGCTCAAAGGTACGGGCCCATTCACGGTTTTTGCACCGACCAATGCGGCTTTTGCCAAAGTCCCCGCTAAAACCATGGAAGACCTGGGCAAAGACCCGGCACGCCTCAAAGCTGTTTTGACCTATCACGTCGTTCCAGGCAAGGTTATGGCCGCTGATGTGAAAAACATCAACTCCAAAACTGTGAACGGCGCAAATGTCGCATTGTCCAAGGCTGGTGAATTTGTGACGGTTGAAGACGGCATGGTTCAAAAGGCTGATGTGCAAGCGACCAATGGCGTGGTTCACATGATTGATAGTGTTTTGATTCCCCCAGCGCCCGCAAGATAAGCCAATTGCAAGAAAACTGATTCTTCTGAAAAAGGCGCAAATAGCGCCTTTTTCTTTGCCCGTTATTTGTCTTTAGCCAAGCTGGAAGGCTTTTTCGAGGCCAAAAATAGCCAGAACGCCCTGTTTACCGGCGCAAGCAGCTATTTATTTAATAGCGTTTACACATTATCTTTATTCGCAATCAGTACATGGCCACCAGGGATATCACTATGTTTCTTACAAAATCAACGCCAAGCCGCCGCCGATTTCTACAAAAAACCAGCGTGCTTGCCGCTTGCGTAGCTGCACCCGTCCTGGCGCAGCCGGGCAAAGCAGGTGCAGCAACCCGCGGCGTGACCATCGCTCAGCTGGTCGACGTGTCACAAGCGCAGCAGGACGTCTCAAAAGATTTTTTAACCGGCTCGCGTGCCGCTTGGCAAGACATCAATCTGCGGGGTGGCCTGCGAGGTCGCCGCGTAGAGCATCTTGCTTTCGAGACCGACGGTACCCCTGCCAGCCTTCGTGCGGCACTGGACAGCGTTAAAAGTAACCCTGCCTGCATGGCCATGTCAGGCAGTGCTGGTGACCAACTGGCCACTGAGGTTGTCTCGCTGGCGCGGCAAGAAGGTCTTAACTTAGCGCACGTCGCACCCTGGCTTCAAAACTCGGTGGCAGAGATAGACGACAACACGTTCCCAATTTTTGCCGCTCGGCAAGAACAGATTGCCCATGCACTTAAGAACCTCGCGTTGATGGGCATGAGCGAAATTGGCGCAGTTTATGGCTCCCTCCGAGACTTCACTGCTTACAGGACAGAAGTGGAGCGCGTTGCAGGTGCCCTACAGCTCAAACTACAGGTATTCCAGCCCCAGGGAGACCTGCGCGCTCTGGGGCAGAAGCTCACACCCAAAACGCCCGCCGTGCTGCTCTTCGTTGGCGGCACACCCGAGCTGGCGGAATTCACGCAGGGGTTGGAAAAGCAGGCGCGACAGCGCTATGTCGTGGCTCTAGCAGACGTGAATTTACAAGTCATGCAGCAAATGGGCGCAGGACGCAACACGCCGGTCATTGCCACGCAGCCTGTACCTTTGGTCACATCCAGCATCACGGTGGTTCGCAGCTACCGGGAGACACTGGCCCGACTGTTTGACGAACCGCCAACCTCGCTGAGTCTGGCTGGTTTCATCGCCGCCCGCTACACCTTCGAGGTGTTGAACAGTATGGACGGTGCGTACACCCGGCCGTCAGTGTTAAGCGCATTCCAAAAGCGCGCCAACTTAGACATGGGAGGCTTTCGGATCAGTTTCAACGCCCAGCGCAGAAGTAGCGCCTACGTCACGCAAAGCATGATGACGCTGGACGGCAGAGTGATTGGCTAGGCCAACAATGCAGCAGGTGAATTCCGCGCGAATGCTATGCTCAGTCAAACAGAAACTCAGCTATGCAAAATGGAACGCTACTGGCGGCTGTGGACCTTGGGTCCAACAGCTTCCGCCTCGAGATCGGTCGGTTTGACCACGGTCAGATCAATCGCACTGAATACCTCAAAGAAACCGTGCGCCAGGGCAACGGCCTGGATGCCGATCGCAACCTGACGCTGGAAGCGATGCAGCGCGGCTGGGACTGCCTGGCGCGTTTTGGTGAGCGTCTGGCTGGCTTCAAAAAAACGCAAGTGCGTGCGGTTGCTACTCAAACCTTGCGTGAAGCCAGAAACCG
>JBBRDA010000075.1:0-15831 GCA_038204335.1 Burkholderiales bacterium | reverse complement strand
AGGGCACTCGATGGATTCCAGTATCTGGTTGGCTCTTGCCCTGGTACTGGTGATTGAAGGGCTACTGCCCTTTGTGTCTCCCACCCGTTGGCGCAAGGCTTTTGAGCAGGCTCTCAAGCTGACCGATGGGCAAATCAGGTTTTTCGGCCTGTGCAGTGTTGTTTTGGGAATACTGGCAATCGCTTTTTTGAGCTGAGCTTGCCCTGTCTGGCCAACAGTCAGAAAAGCGCGGGTTTAGCCCGGTAAAATCCTGCTTTTAACAGTGCCTGATAAATTACATGCCCGCCTCGTCATCATGGCAATTGCCGGATCAAATTGCCGATGTCCTGCCCTCCGAGGCGCGTCACATTGAGGAATTGCGCCGCCTATGGCTAGACACCGCCCGAAGCTACGGCTACGAGCTCGTCATGCCGCCGCTGCTGGAGCACATTGAATCCCTGCTCACGGGCACGGGAGAAGCACTCGATTTGCAGACTTTCAAACTGGTCGACCAGTTGTCGGGTCGGACGCTCGGCCTTCGGGCTGACACCACACCGCAAGTTGCCCGCATTGACGCCCATTTGCTCAACCGTAGTGGCGTAGCCCGCCTGTGCTACTGCGGCCCGGTGCTGCACACTCGGGCTGACCGACCCCACGCGACCCGCGAGCCGCTGCAGTTTGGCGCAGAAATTTACGGTCATGCCGGGCCAGAAGCCGATCTTGAAGCGCAGCTGCTGGCTTTGCAGGGCTTAGCAGCCTCGGGCATCAAGGATCTGAGCGTTGACATGGCCGATGTGCGCATTGTCAACAGTCTGCTGCAAGGTTCGAGCATGAGTAACAAAACTCTTAGCCAGATTCACACAGCGCTGGCCGCCAAGGATGCGGCTGAATTGAGCAGTTTGACCGCCAGCGTGAAAGACTTGCCCGCTGCCTCCCGCGAAGGCCTGCAAACCCTGCTTCAGTTGTATGGCGATGTCAATGTACTGGATGAAGCCGAAAAAGCCCTGAAGCCCAATGAAACCGTGCGCAAGGCGCTACAAAACTTGAAGTGGTTGGCGTCTCATGTGAATGGCCTGGCAAAGGTCAGCTTCGACCTAGCTGACCTGCGCGGCTACGCCTATTACAGCGGTACACGCTTTGCCATCTACGGCCACGGGGCAGAGCTGGCCCGGGGTGGGCGCTATGACGAGGTCGGCGCAGTGTTTGGCCGCAATAGGCCTGCGGCGGGCTTTAGCCTGGACTTAAAGGAACTCGTGACTGTACTGCCGCCTCGTGCCCTGAAGGCCGCTGTCCGCGCGCCCTGGGCCGAAGATGCCGAGTTGAGTAGCGCCATAGCAAAACTGCGTGCCAAGGGCGACACCGTGGTTTGTGTTCTGCCCGGCCACGAGCATGAGCTCAATGAGTTTGACTGCGACCGTGAGCTGGTGTGCACCAACGGCCATTGGACAATTGCTGCGCTGACGAAATCGGATTGACTAGATCAGATCGAACATAGTCAGATTGAACCTAGCCGACTGATATCTACATTTTTCTAACCATTAACCAAACCCTCAACCTGATGATCATTAAAAAACTAGGCACCACCGCCGGACGTAACGTCGTT
Organism: Burkholderiales bacterium; assembly: GCA_038204335.1. GTDB lineage: Bacteria > Pseudomonadota > Gammaproteobacteria > Burkholderiales > Burkholderiaceae_C > Polaromonas. The sequence continues at coordinate 14,249 of JBBRDA010000075.1, read as the reverse complement.
GTTGTTGGCACACAGTGGGGTGATGAAGGCAAAGGCAAGCTGGTGGACTGGTTGACCGAATCTGCCCAGGGCGTGGTGCGCTTTCAGGGCGGTCACAACGCTGGGCATACGCTGGTCATCAACGGTATCAAGACCGCGCTGAACCTGATCCCCAGCGGCATCATGCGTCCGGGGGTGAAGTGCTACATCGGTAACGGTGTGGTGCTGTCCACAGCGCATTTGTTCAAGGAAATCGCGCAACTCGAATCACAAGGTGTTGAGGTTCGCTCGCGTTTGCGCATCAGCGAGGCCTGCCCGCTGATTCTGCCTTTTCATGCGGCGCTCGATGCGGCCCGTGAAGCCTTGCGAGAGCAGGGCGGTACTGAAAAGATCGGCACGACTGGCAAAGGCATTGGCCCAGCCTATGAAGACAAAATCGCCAGACGCGCTCTGCGCGTGCAAGACCTCAAGCACCCCGAGCTTTTCTCCACCAAACTGCGTGAGCTGCTCAAGCTGCACAACCATGTTCTGACCACCTATCTGAATGCGCCGGCGATTGATTTTGATGCGACTTACGCTGAGGCCATCAGCCATGCCGAGCAACTCAAGCCGATGATGGCCGATGTGTCGCGCGAGCTCAACGATGCCCACAAAGCCGGTGCCAACTTGCTGTTTGAAGGCGCCCAAGGCACGCTACTAGACGTTGACCACGGCACCTACCCGTATGTCACGTCCAGCAACTGCGTAGCGGGCAACGCAGCTGCAGGATCGGGCGTGGGCCCCGGCATGTTGCACTACATTTTGGGCATCACCAAGGCTTACTGCACCCGCGTCGGCGGTGGGCCCTTCCCGACGGAGCTGGACTGGCAAACGCCAGGTACGCCCGGCTACCACATGAGCACCGTGGGCGCAGAGCGTGGCGTGGTCACAGGCCGCTACCGCCGCTGTGGTTGGTTTGACGCGGCGCTGCTCAAGCGCTCGGCGCAGGTCAATGGCCTGAGTGGTTTGTGCATCACCAAGCTCGACGTGCTGGACGGCATCGACAAGCTGTTGCTGTGCACTGGCTATGAGCTGGACGGTAAAGTGACCGATATTCTGCCCATGGGCGCTGACGACATTGCCCGCTGCCAGCCGATCTACGAAACCATGGACGGCTGGAAAGACGTGACCGTTGGCATCACCGATTACGACAAACTGCCAGTCAATGCGCGTTTGTATTTGCAGCGCATCGAGCAAGTCACCGGTGTGCCAATCGCCATGGTGTCGACCAGCCCGGACCGCGACCACACGATCATGCTGGCGCATCCTTATTTAGCTGTTTAAAGCAATTCAGGGTCGCCTTTTGAGTATTTTTAGGTATTTTTAGGTATCAAATGTGCTTTTTACCCAATAAATACGGGCGCAAGCAGCTACTAAAATAGGAGCAGATGATATGTTGACAGAAGACGGCAAACACCTTTACGTCAGCTATGACGAATACCACAGCCTGATTGAAAAGCTCGCCATCAAGGTGCATCAATCAGGTTGGGAATTCGACACCATCCTGTGTCTGGCGCGTGGTGGCATGCGGCCTGGCGACATTTTGTCGCGCATCTTTGACAAGCCCCTGGCCATCATGTCGACCAGTTCCTATCGCGCTGATGCAGGCACCACACAAGGCGCGCTAGACATCGCCCGCTTTATCACCACACCCAAAGGCGAAATCGCCGGCAAGGTGCTGCTGGTCGACGACTTGGCCGACACCGGACACACCCTCAATGCCGTGATCCATCAACTGAAAAACAATTACGCGCCTATCACCGAGCTGCGCAGTGCCGTGATCTGGACCAAAGGCGTCTCGACCTTCCAGCCGGATTATTCGGTCGAGTTGCTGCCCACCAACCCGTGGATTCACCAGCCGTTTGAAGGCTACGATTCGCTGTCGCCCACTGAGCTGATGGCAAAGTGGAAGATATAGCTTGCCGTTAATATCTGGTGATGAGCGACTTATCTACAAATCTGATCCATCACCCCTACAAGCCACCCGCTGGCTTTGAGGCTGTTCCGCCACCTATCCACCGGGCATCGACCGTCATTTTTCCTAGCGTTGCCGCCTTGCGCACGCGCGACTGGAAGCATAAGACGGGCTATACCTACGGCCTGCATGGCACGCCAACCACTTTCTTGCTAGAAGAGCGCATCGCTACGTTAGAGGGTGGCAAGTTCTGCACCCTGGTGCCCAGTGGCCTGGCGGCAGTTGTACTGGTGGGTATGGCGCTTTTAAAGTCGGGTGATGAACTTCTGATCCCCGACAACGCCTACGGCCCCAACAAGGCCTTTGCTAACGGCGAGTTGGCTGCTTGGGGCATCACGCACCGGTTCTATGACCCGATGACCCCGACTGACCTGGCCAGCAAACTGAATGCCAAAACCCGGCTGGTCTGGTTAGAGGCGCCCGGCAGCATCACGATGGAGTTTCCTGACTTGCCTGCGTTGGCGGGGGTCGTCAAAGCCCATCAAAACGCTCATCCACTGGGCATCGTCACCGCGCTAGACAACACCTGGGGCGCAGGCATTGCCTTTAACGCCTTTGACTTGGGCGCAGACATTTCCGCCCACGCGCTGACCAAGTACCCCAGCGGCGGGGCTGATGTCTTGATGGGCTCGGTGGTGACGCGAAACGAGGCGCTGCACCACTTGATTCACTTTTGTCATATGCGGGTCGGCTACGGTGTGGCGGGCAATGATTGTGAATTGATTTTGCGCGGCTTGAACTCCATGGCGCTACGCTACGCCGCCCAAGACGCTGCCACCCGCGCTGTTGCCGCGTGGATGCAACGCCAGTCGCAAGTCGCCGCCGTATTGCACCCGGCGCTACCCGGCTCGCCTGGTCATGACACCTTCAAACGCGACTGCACGGCCGCCGCCTGCCTGTTCAGCGCGGTGTTCAAGCCTGAATTCAATCAGTCACAAATTGACCGTTTTTGCGATAGCCTCAAACTCTTCAAACTCGGCTACAGCTGGGCCGGGCCGATGAGTTTGTGCGCCCCCTACGACATCCCGGCGCTGCGCACCACACCTTGGCCCCACAAGGGCGGTTTGGTGCGATTTTCAGTTGGGTTGGAGGCCGTAGAAGATTTGCAAGCAGATCTGTCGCAGGCGCTTGCCACGATGCATTACAGTTAGTGCAACATTTAAACGAAAGCAGCCTGTGGCAACTCCCAATTATGGTTACGAAAAGCGTCAAAAAGAGCTGGCTAAAAAGCGTAAAAAAGAAGATAAATTAAAGCGCAAAGCTGAAGGAAAGCCTGACGAGCCAGAAGACGGTGAAGAAGGCGAGGGCGGTGAGCCGACGCCTGATGGTCAAACCGACACCCCACCGTCTGTTTGAGCTTTGTAGACGAATTTTTGCCTGTTCTAGAGCTTTTTCACCTACTAAAAAGTGCTGTAGGCCAATGAATACGGGTGTAAGCAGCTACTGATTCGGTAGCGTACAAGTGCTCATGAACCCCCAGCCATCAACCTCGGCATATTCCCAACGGCTGCTTTGGCGTAGGTCTTGAACCTCTCCAGAATCGCCATCTTTTCCACATCTTGCGGGTCAACCGAGGCAATGACTTTGCCAAAGCCGTCCAGCCGGCTGTTGTGAATCCAGTTGCGCAGCGCTTTGTCCTGCCCCCAGGCAAACTGGTTCATCATGCTGACCAGGGTTGAACATGGGTAAGTTTCAAGGCCATCGGGGAAGGGAACAGGCGTGCACAGTTGGTTCTTTTGTGCGTCGCTTTCGTAGTGCGCCTCGACATAAGCAACCAGCGCCGCGCTGAAGGTGGGCAACGGTATACGCACGAGTTGCGGGGTAATCTTGTTACCTTGGAAAATTGGCAGAGTGGGGCGCTTCTCAACCGCTGACGCGGTGCAGTCTATACACACCGTGTTGGCTGGCAAGGCGACCTTACCTTGAGTCAGCACCAGCGCGTCGCGTTCTACCGCCTGTACGTGCCCCATTCGGATGACCTGGGTGATTTTGCGCAATATGGCAATCTCGCCCTTGGACATGGTGGCGTAATGAAACATGCTGGGTTTGTGGTCAGGGTAGATACGCAGCATGGCGCCTGCGGCTTCCAGTCGTTCAAACAAATCGTCGATTGAGGTGGCTTTGGAAAACGCCTCCATTTGGTCAGCTTGGCCACCAATGGCATCTTTAAAAAACTCTACACCCGGCTGCGTGTGCAGGCGGTTGACCAGGTACGAATCGCGCGGCATCACCCAACTAATACTGTCTGGCGCTGCACCAGAGTTGATGAGCCACACCCCAACGTCCATCGCGGTTTTACCAGCGCCTAGGATGGCGAAATGCTGTGGGCGCTTTTTAGACTTGCCTTGCCATAGCTGCGCCAGGCCGCTGGGAGTGACCACCCAGGCATCATCAGCAACTTTGAACTTGGGCGTATGGGTGGCTGGCACTGAGGGGCCATAGTAGGTGGCGTTCACGGTTTTCTTGCGCACCGTGACTTGCGTTTCCTCGCTAGATAAAAGGGATACGAACTTGCCATCGCCCAAGTAGTCGCACATCGGGTGGTAGCTAACCCGGCCGCTGGGCAGCAACGCTTGGTGCATCACCTTGTCAAAGTAGCTCGAGACTTCAGCCCCCGACGCCAACTCATAACAGCCTTGGTTAGAGCCAAACGTGTCTTTGCGATTGCTACCCAACGGCATGGAGTTGACACCATAAAAGCTAGAGGGCTGGTGCAGTGCCACAAACGGATAAGCATCGTTCCAGTGGCCGCCGGGCTTGCCGTGGCGGTCAATGAGGGTGATGTGCGCGTCCGTTTCAGCAAGCAGCGTGTCGGCAAAAGCCAGGCCGACTGCGCCTGCGCCTATGACGAGGTAATCGGTGTCAAATTGCTTCATGTCGTCTCCTTTTGGGCCATTTTAGTCAGTTTTAACCTATGATTTAGGCCTATAAGCCAATAAATACGGGCGCAATCAGCTACTAAATAAATAGCAAAAAAAAGCCCTTCAGGCGTTTCGTCTTGAAGGGCTTATGGGTGACTGTGAGATGTGCAGAGAGCTATAGCTAACCAACCATCTCCCGCGCCAGCGCGCCCATCGCCTCCGCACTGTGCCCTGCAGGTCGCAAAATCTCTGCCTCGCCGTACGAATCAAAATTGCGCTTCATCGACTGAATGTATACCGGGTCGTAGTGTTTCACCAGCAGCTCGCGCACCACGCTGGCGACGTCGCCGCTGCGGGATCTGGCTTGCCAGTCTGCCACCACTTCTTTGCCTCGCGCTTGGGTGAGGGCGCCCAGCCGGTCGCAGAAAAACGCGATGTCTTTGACAAAAAAGTCGTAGTCCTCCAGCAGCAGCGCCACTCGGTCATCTTCTGACAATTCAAGTTGCAGGCAAGGCGCGGCGCGCATGGCGGTGATCAGGCCTTCAGGAATGGCCACATTGCCGACTTTTTTGCTTTCGCTTTCAATGTACACAGGACGTGCTGCATCAAAGCCTTTCAGCGCTGCCCAAATCAAGCTGTCGTAGGCTTTTTGGGCGGGTTGCGGTTTGCCGGGTATCAGCCCGAGGACTGATGAGCGGTGGTTGGCCAGTGCTTCCAAGTCCAGAACCTGGGCGCCTTGCGCCGCCAAGGCTTGCAGCAACCGGGTTTTACCGGAGCCTGTGGTGCCGCAAATCACCCGGTAATCAAACTGCGCGGCCAATTGCGGCAAGTCGGCCACCAGTGCCGCGCGGAAAGCTTTGTAGCCACCATCCACCAGCGTGACGTTAAAACCAATCTGGTCCAGGATGAGCGCCAGTGAGCCGCTGCGTTTGCCGCCGCGCCAACAGTACACCAGCGGCTGCCAGTCGCGTGGCTTGTGGATCACGTCGCGCTCCACGTGACGCGCGATATTTTTGGCGACCAGTGCTGCGCCGCGTTTTTTCGCGTCAAAGGCGCTGATTTGCTTGTATTCAGTGCCGACCAGATGGCGTTCTTCGTTGTTCAGGCTGGGCCAGTTGATGGCGCCGGGCAGGTGGTCTTCGGCAAATTCGCCTTCGCTGCGTGCGTCGATGACGTCAGAAAAGCGGCCCAGTTGGGTTAACACGTCAACGGCTGAGATTTTTATCAAACTCATTTCAGGAGTTTTTTCAGTTCGGGCCACACATTGGCCAGCATTTTGGGCTGCGCCTGCTCGTTGGGGTGGATGCGGTCGGCCTGGAATTGCGCCGCCACGTCCGGTACATCCGCCACACCTGCCAGAAAGAACGGCATCAAAGCTACTTTTTCAGCCTTGGCAACCTTGGTGAACAAGCCAGAAAAAGTTGCGGCATACGCGCCCCCGTAGTTGGGCGGCACCTGCATACCCAAGAGCAGGACCTTGGCGCCGGCCTTTTTAGCAGCTTGGGTCATGTCCTGCAGATTTTTTTCAGTCATGTCCAGCGGCAGGCCGCGCAGCGCATCGTTACCGCCCAGTTCAATCACCACAATGCTTGGCTTATGCGTTTTGAGCAGCCCGCCGATGCGTGAGCGCCCCCCGGACGTTGTGTCGCCGCTGATGCTGGCATTCACGACTTTTGCCGCTTTCTTTTCGGCAGCCAATTGCTTTTCAAGTAGGGGCACCCAGCCGGTACCTCGCCGCAAGCCATATTCGGCGCTGAGGGAGTCGCCCACAATCAAAATCGTATCGGTTGGGGTTGCGGCGTACGCCGCCAAGCCGAGGGTCAACGCCCAAGCGATGCTTAACCCTTTTAAAGTACGACCTAAAGCCAGCTTGCTAAAGTACATTGCATTCAATTCAAAGTTTTTGATAAGGCCGTCATGTCTGACTCTCGTGTTTCCAGTAGTTCAATTGTTGCCGTTGAGCATATTTTCAAGTCGGTCAGTGACTCGACCGGCACATTGGCCATTCTGCGCGATATTGACTTTTCTCTCGCCCCACGAGAAACCGCTGCCATTGTCGGTGCATCCGGCTCGGGCAAAAGCACGCTGCTGTCGATCATTGCCGGACTGGACACGCCAACCAGCGGCACGGTTCGGCTGGCCGGGCAAGACATTTTTGCCTTGAGCGAAGACGATCGCGCCGCTTTGAGGGCGCAAAAAGTCGGTTTTGTGTTTCAAAGCTTTCAGTTAATGGGCAACTTGACAGCGCTGGAGAACGTGATGCTGCCGCTTGAATTGTCGGGCACCAAAAACGCCCGCAACATGGCGCTGGAGATGCTCAAACGCGTCGGCTTGGGCGAGCGACTGTCGCATTACCCCAAGGTGCTGTCAGGCGGTGAGCAGCAGCGTGTGGCGCTGGCCAGAGCTTTTGTGGTGCAACCGGCGGTGCTGCTGGCCGATGAGCCGACCGGCAGCCTGGACTTTGCGACCGGTGAGACGGTGATGCAGCTGATGTTTGAGCTGAACCGCGAGCTGGGCACAACCTTGGTGCTGGTGACACATGACAAAGCGATTGCGGCACGCTGCGAGAGGCGGATTGTGATTGAAGCCGGTCAAATCAAGCTGGATTGAGCCATTTTTAGGGTATAAAAATGCCTGTAGGTCAATAAATTCGAGCGCAAGCAGCTCTTATTTAAATAGCATTCAGCCAAGCTATCTCATGCGTCGATAATCGACGCATGTCTTCATCCTCTAAAAATCTTTTCGGCTTTCATGCTGTCGGCGTGCGAATCAAAACCGCGCCCAATTCCGTCTTTGAAGTGTTTTACGACGTGCAGCGCCGTGATGCGCGGATGCGCTCTTTTCTGGACAGGGCGCGCGACAGCGGCATCAAGCTGGTCGAATCCGACGGTTTGCGACTGGCCAAAATGTGCGGCAGCCATGGCCATCAGGGCGTCGTGGCGCGGGTCGATGCGCTGGCGCAAGTCACGTCGCTCGACGAATTGCTTGAAAACCTGGAGGCATCAGGCATTAAAAACCCCTTGTTGCTGGTGCTCGACGGCGTGACCGACCCGCACAATTTGGGTGCCTGCCTGCGTGTGGCTGATGGTGCGGGCGCGCATGCGGTGATTGCACCTAAAGACCACGCGGCGGGCATCAGCGCGATTGTCTCCAAAGTAGCCAGTGGCGCAGCAGAAACCATGCCGTACTTCATGGTCACCAACTTAGCACGCACGCTGGGTGAGTTGAAGGAGCGCAACATCTGGTGCATAGGCACCTCTGACGACGCTGAAAAAACCATTTACGACGTGGACCTGAAAGGCGCAGTGGCCTTGGTGCTGGGCGCTGAAGGTGAGGGCATGCGGCAACTGACCCGCAAAACCTGCGACCAACTGGTCAGTATCCCTATGCATGGGGCGGTTGAAAGCCTGAATGTGTCGGTGGCCAGCGGTGTGTGTTTGTACGAGGCGCTGCGCCAACGCCGTTAAAACAACTTCAGCACAACCTCAGAACAACGTCAGAACAACGTCAGAACAAATAGCCACCAACGCGCTGCAAGACGGCTTCGGCTTCGGCATAACGGCCCAGCCCGTGCAGCAGTTTGGCCATGGCCATGTCGCTGCGTACCACCAAGTCGGTGTTGATGGCGATACTGTCTGCGGCACTCAAGCCGGTCGTGGCTTGTGCCAGGCTGCGCAACTGCGACGACTTGCCCGGCAATCCGGCGGCGGTGTACAGCAACGACAGCTCTGTCAAACCGCGGGCCTTTTCAACCCCCGATTTGGCGTTAAGTTGGTTTTGCAAGGCGGTTGCCATCGCTTCAAACTGTTCCTGCGTGCTGGCATCAGACAACTGGGCAATACTGCGCAACCAGCTGGCGCGCTCTGGCAAATTGCTGTTTTTGCCTGCCAGGGCCAGCGCTGACTCTAAGCTCTTGGTTGCCTTGTCAGTTTGGCCTGTTTGCACTTTGGCCTGGTGGTCAACCGCATACAGCCGGGTCTGCGCCCAGGCATCAGGCGCCTGCTTGAGCAGGTCTTCTACCTGGGCCGCGCTGGCCCTGGCTTTGGTCCAACCGCCTGCCTTGGCTCTGGCTGTGGTTTCATTTAAAAACACCTCCGCCATAGACACTGCCAAGTCGCCCAGCGGTGCATTGGTTTGCCCGGAGCCGACTGCCTTCAGGGACTCTGCGCCCATCGACAAAAATAGGCGGGGGACTTCAGGTGGTAACTGCGCATTGCGGCTCAAAATAACCGCCACCTGGCCTTGCAACTGTGTGCGTTCCTGGGCATTGGCAATGGCCTGGGTCTTGACCTTGAGGTCTTCTGCCGCCTGCCGTGCCTGGCCACCGTCCATGCGCTGCGCTGACCACGCTTGTATTTTCAACTGAGCCGCCTGAAACGCGGAAGCAGCCTGTGTGTCTGTGGCTGGATTGATTCCGACTGCTAATGCTTTTAAGACCTCACGTGCTCTGCCGCCTTGCCCGAGCTCAGCCAGCAGGCTGGCAAACTCTGCGGTCAGTACCTGCTTGGTTTGTTTGGGGACCGCCTCTGTTGCGCCAGCCGATGCCGCGCCCGCAGCGCCTGCTACGTCTGTCTGCCCGGCACCCGCAGGTGCGCCCGCGCCACCTGCAGCCGCAGCACCACCGGATTTGGCGCCTGCTGCCCCGCCTGGCCCACCAACCGCCCCCCCTGCCAGTGCGCGGTCTGCCGTTGTATTGCCAACCGACTTGGCCAGCTTTTTGGACGCCGCAACCGCCTCTTCTATCGTCAAGCCTTTGCCGCCGGGCTTTTTGCCAGCTGCCGCCTGAATCAGAATATCGTCAACATCAGCGTCGCCTGTCAGTTCTACGGCAGAACCGCCTGCCGCCCCAGCCGCTCCGGCGGCACCAGCCGCAGCACCTGCAGCGGATGCGCCAGCGGACGCTTGTTGCAAACTCGATGCGCTCATGCCACCGGGTGGCGCTTCCTTTTTGCCCCACGGCAGTGACATACCGCCTATCGTGACCCCTTTTTCCCCCGCATACAGCAGACCCATGACAACCGCCAGCGACACGCCTATCAGCATACCGGCCTTATCCTTGAAAAAGCCTTCTTTACTGATGCCGTATTTTTTCTCAAGCTCAGCCCGAACCTGGGCCCGGATGGCCGCTTCGACGGATTCGCGGCTGCCTTTGGCGGTGTCTTTAGCCGATTTGTTTTTTTGAAATTCAATCGCACCGAGCTCTTGCTGCATGATCTTTTTCTTCAGCAGGTACTCGTCGGTTAGTTTGTCAATAAACACGCCGCATGATGGGCACTGGCGGTTTGCGGGCATCACTGCGCGCTTGCCGCAGGCCGGGCAGCCTTCCAGACCGTCAAAGCTGCCAGCGGTCAAGGTTTGTACGGTCAGCAGGGGCGTGACTTCAACGTGCAGACCAGCTTTGGTGAAACGTATTTTTTCTTCTTCGGCACGCTCTAGCGATACGCCAGCGCCGACCTTGGCGTTAGGTGTACTGCGCAGGACTTTCATCAGCCGTTCGACCCGTTCCGGCGGCAGGCCGGCTTCGGTTTCGGCTAGCCGCTGAATGGTCTCCAGCTTGGCGCCCGGCGGCATGCTGATGACCACATCAAATAAGGGAACTGCCGAGTCAATACTTTCGCTGTCTGGAGTTTGCATGTGACGTCCCTGTAAAGGTGTATCAAATAATTGTATCTAGATGTGGGCTGTACTTTGGTCTAGATAAAGGCTTTTAAATCCAGCCGATGTAGCCCAGCAAAGCGCCGGCGCCTAGCAACCAGAGCATATGTATTTTGGTGCGCCAAACAATCAGCGCCGTGATTGCTGTTGCCAGCCATATGGGCCAGTCTTTCAACGTGCTGCCATTGGCTGTAGCCAGAATCCAGCCGGTCGCAATCAGCAGAGCCACCACGATGGGTGCCATGCCTTGCTTGAAGGCGCGCACGGCGCGCAGTTCACGATTGCGTTGGCCCCAACTGGCTGCAAGGTAGGTCAGCGTGGTGCTGGGGATCAATATGCCCGTCATGGCCACCAGCACGCCCATCAGGCCCGTGAGCATGCCTCCCGCATTTAGACCTACGTTCCAGCCGAGCAACGCAATAAACAGCACATTTGGGCCCGGTGCGGCCTGCGCAATTGCAATAGACGCATTGAACTGTGCATCTGTCAGCCAGCCCTGCTGATCAACGAGAAACCGGTGCATGTCAGGCGCGGTGGTAATGGCCCCGCCAATTGAAAGCAGCGACAGCGACAAGTAGTGCAAAAACAAGGCCAACCAGTCTTGCAGGCTCAGCACCAGTTGCACGAGAGGGGTTGAGCCAGTCACGGTGCGAGCTTTTTAAAGGCGACAACACACGCCAGCCCGCCCAGACCCAGCAGCACATAAGCCAGCGGCCAGCGCAGCAGGGCAATGGCAATAAAGCACAGCACGCCAAATCCAACGCACAGCGCCAGTCCCAATACGTTCTTTTGCAATGCCCCAAACAGCTTCAAACCGGTCGCTGCGATCAGACCTGCAGCGACTGCGCCCATGCCGCGCAATGCGCCTTGTATGCCCGGATGATCTGCAAATTGCGCATACAGCAGCGCCAGCAGCAGGACAATCACCAAGGGCGCAGCCAACATGCCGGCTAGAGCCGCCATCGCGCCTTTAAAGCCAAAGTAACGCGAACCAATCATGAGCGACAGGTTCACCACATTGGGCCCCGGCATGATTTGCGCTACGGCCCACTCTTCAATGAATTCCTCGCGCGTCAGCCAGCGTTTTTTTTCTACCAATTCACGCTGCACGACTGCGAGAACACCGCCAAATCCCTGTAAGGCCAGCAAGGTAAAAGACACAAAGAGGTCAGCAAGGGACTCAGGCTGCGGCCGGGGTTCATGGTTAGGGGTTTGCATGCGGGCATTATGACTAGTGGCCACCCGCCCAGTCAGGGGGTGTCACAAGTCGGTCACAAATAAAAAGCATCATCTAAGGTTAGATTTTTTTTGAAAGCTCCTACGCCATGACATCTGAAAATAACGCCCAGCCCCACAACCAAGTCGATCCAGACGATCTGGAGAACAACACCAGTGGCAACCCCAGCATGCACGATGTGCTGGCAGCGCGAATGCACCGCCGCCACGTTCTGAAGGGCGGTGTTGGCGCCATGACCATGGCTGGGTTGGGTACTTTGGGTTTGAGCGCCTGCAGCACCATGCCAGGCTCGGCCAGCCTAGAGCCAACGCTTGGTTTCAAAGCCGTCAATAAGTCCTTGATGGACCGTGTGACGGTGCCAGAAGGCTACACCGCGACCGTGATTTACGCGACGGGTGATCCGATCTCTGCTGCAGTCGGGGACTATAAAAATGATGGCACCGACGGTAACTTTGCCAGCCGCGCTGGTGACCACCATGACGGTATCCATTACTTTGGCTTGAATGCTGCCGGCTTGCGCGATGACAGTAATTTAGACCGTGCCTTGCTGGTGATGAACCATGAAAATATCACTGGCACTGTCAGGTTTATGCACCCTGCCGGGCAAACGAACATGGCAGCCAATGCTGGCCCGCGTCCAGAAGGGGAAGTCGTCAAGGAGATTGAAGCCCATGGCGTGTCTGTCGTCGAAATGCGTAAAACCAATGGCAAATTCGGCTACGTCAAAGCGTCCACCTTTAACCGACGCATCACCGGTGCAACCCCAATGGAATTGTCGGGGCCCGCACGCGGCTCAGCCTGGATGAAAACCGTTTTTTCGCCCAACGGCACGCAAACCCGCGGCACGGTCAACAACTGCGCGAACGGTTACACCCCGTGGGGCACCTACCTGACTTGTGAAGAAAACTGGGCTGGCTATTTCATCCGTAACAACGACACAGCCGTGCGGACCCAGCGCGACAACTCTGCCATGCTGCGCAATGGCATGCGTCCGGGCTCATCTGGCTTTGCCCACAACCGTTGGGCCAGCGCGGTGGCAAGCGACGCGACCAGCACCCAGTTCAGCCGTTGGGACTGCACCGCAACTGCCGACAAGCCAGCCGACGGTACGGGTGACTTCCGCAATGCGCCGAATACCTTCGGCTATGTGGTGGAAATCGACCCCTTCAACCCTGCATCGGTACCTGTTAAACGCACCGGCTTGGGTCGCCGCGCCAACGAAGGCGCCAGCCCGAGCATTGCCACACCCGGCCAGCCACTGGCCTTTTACATCGGTTGCGATTCGCGCGGCGAGTACGTCTACAAGTTCGTGTCGAAAAAACTATGGGTCGCCAGCGATGCCAACCGCACGGATCGCCTGAACGTCGGCGCTGAGTACATGGACGAAGGCACGATTTACGCCGCGCGCTTTAACGCCAACGGCACCGGCAATTGGGTCAAACTGGACATGAGCAACCCTGACGTCGCGGCTGGTGTGCCTGTCAGCCCGCTCAATCCTGCGGGCTACAAGTTTGAAAGCCAGGCAGATATTTGCGTCAATACCCGTCTTGCAGCGGATGCTGCCAAAGCCACCCGTATGGACCGCCCAGAGTGGACAGCCGTGAATCCCAAAAACGGCGAGATCTACATCACCATGACCGAAAACCCGGACCGTGGCAACACCGCGACGACTTCGGGCAACAACTTCACCAACCCTGAGGTGGATGCTGCCAATCCGCGTTACTGGCTCGACAGCAAAGGCGTTTCATCGCAAAACGCAGCGCCGGTAGCGGCACAGCGCGGTAACGTTAACGGTCATATCGTCCGTATGCGTGAAGACGGTGATACGGCCGGTGCGGCCAGCTTTAAGTGGGACATCTTTTTGTTCGGCGCGCAAGCGGTGGCTGACGCAGGCATTGACAACGTCAACTGGCAAAAAAACGTCAATCTGTCAGGCCTCAGCCCACTCAACGATTTGTCCAAGCCGGACGGCTGCTGGTTTGCACCTTCCAGCGGCATTTTGTGGATTCAAACCGACGACAACACCTTCACCGACCAGACAAATTGCATGTTGCTTGCTGCAGTCCCGGGCAAACATGGCGACGGCGGTCCCATCACAGTTGTCAACAAGGCTGACGGCAGCCCTAACCGCACAGTCACTGATGACAAATCAGTCAACACATTCATGGGCCGCAAAATGACGGACGTGACTTTCAGGCGATTTTTGACTGCCCCGGTGGGCGCTGAAGTGACTGGCCTGACCGAGTCCCCCGATGGCAAGGCCTTGTTCGTCAATATTCAGCACCCCGGTGAAAACACCACCAGTGCACAATTTACAACCAGAATCTTCGAGAGTAACTGGCCAGGTAACGGTGCTGGCGTGGCAGCCTACGGTGCGGGCGGTGCATCAGCCAGGCCGCGTTCGGCCACCATCGTCATTACGAAAAATGACGGCGGTGTGATCGGTTTGTAAAAGCAAAAAAAACGGGTCATGGCAAAACTGCTTGAAAATAACAGTTTTAGC
>JBBRDA010000074.1:0-16134 GCA_038204335.1 Burkholderiales bacterium | reverse complement strand
CCACGGGTGATGGCGGCTGGACTTTCGCCCACGACCAAGCCCGTAAAGCGGTTGAAAAAGAATTTGGCGACAAAATTGTTACCAGCTTTGTTGAAAAAGTGCCCGAGTCAGCCGACGCTGAGCGCGTCATCCGCGACATGGTGGGTCAGGGCAACAAGTTGATTTTCGGCACGACCTTTGGCTACATGGAGCCGATGCTCAAAGTGGCAGCGGACAGCAAGGGCGTGAAGTTCGAGCATGCGACGGGCTACAAAACGGCAGAAAACATGCGCACCTATGACAGCCGCACTTACGAAGGTGCGTACATGGCGGGCGTGATTGCTGGCAAGATGAGCAAAACAGGCACCGTGGGTGTGGTCGGCTCGATCCCGATTCCTGAAGTGATCCGCAACATCAACAGCTTCACCTTGGGCGCACAGTCGGTCAACCCGAAAATCAAAACCAAGGTGGTGTGGGTCAATGAGTGGTTCAACCCGCCAAAAGAAACGGAAGCCGCTACTGCCCTGATCAACGGCGGCGCTGACGTGCTGATGCAGAACACCGACTCATCGGCCGTGCTGCAAACCGCTGAAAAAATGGGCAAGCGCGCCTTTGGTTGGGACTCTGACATGACCGCCTATGGCCCCAAGGCTCACCTGGGTTCGGCCATCATCAACTGGGGCCCGTATTACGTCAAATCGGTGGGCGAAGCGCTTGAAGGCAAATGGACTGGTGGCACCAGCACTTGGTGGGGTGTGAAAGAAGGCGCGATCGATATGGTGTCAGTCGCTGCTGACGTGCCAGACGACACCAAAAAGCGCATTGACGAGATTCGGGCTGGCCTGAAAGACGGTACCTTCATGATCTGGAAAGGCCCGATCATGGATAACACAGGCAAAGAGCTGATTGCTAAAGACGTCGTGGCGGATGACAAGTTTTTGGGTGGCCTGAAAACTTACGTCAAAGGCGTTGAGGGCAAGGTCCCCGGCGGCGACAAGAAGTAATTTTTTGACCCATCTGAAAGGCCGCTCGCAAAGCGGCCTTTTTTGTTTCAGGAATGACATGCATACGATAAAACCCGTTACCCCCGGCCGCTTGCCTGACTTGCTGCGCGCGATGCCTAAAGCCGAGTTGCACATTCACATCGAAGGCTCGCTCGAGCCCGAGCTGATTTTTGCCTTGGCCCAGCGCAACAACGTGGCACTTGCCTACAACAGTGTCGAAGAACTTCGCGGCGCTTATGCCTTTAGCAATCTGCAAAGCTTTCTGGATATTTATTACGCCGGAGCCAGTGTGCTGTTGAAAGAGCAGGACTTCTACGACATGGCACGCGCTTACTTTGTCAAAGCTGCGGCAGACAAGGTCATTCATGCAGAGTTGTTTTTTGATCCGCAAACCCACACCGCCCGAGGTGTTGCCATTGACGTTGTTATCAATGGCCTGCACCGCGCCTGCGCTGATGCACAAAAGGACTTTGGCATCACGGCCTCGCTCATCATGTGTTTTTTGCGGCATTTGAGCGAGCAGGAAGCTTTTGAGACCCTGGAGCAAGCGCTTCCTTATCGCGACAAGATCATCGGCATTGGTCTGGATTCAGGCGAGGTCGGCAACCCGCCCGAAAAATTTGAGCGTGTATTTGCGCGGTGCCGTGAGCTGGGCTTTCATTTGGTGGCGCATGCCGGCGAGGAAGGCCCGCCCGCGTACATCTGGACGGCGCTGGACGTGTTGAAAGTCGAACGCATTGACCACGGCGTGCAGGCCACGAAAGACCCAGCCCTGATACAGCGCCTAGCTGCTGGCCGTATCGCGCTCACGGTATGCCCGTTGTCTAACCTCAAGCTGTGCGTGTTTCCTGACCTGGCCAGCCACAACCTGAAGGTGTTGCTCGATGCCGGGCTGGCGGCGACTGTCAATTCAGACGACCCAGCCTACTTTGGCGGCTACATGAACGACAACTTCACCCAGACATTTGCTGCAACAGGCATGACCGCACAGCACGCCTACACGTTGGCACGTAACAGTTTTGAGGCGAGTTTTATCGATGCACAGGCCAAGCGCCGTTATATCGACAAGCTAGATGCCTGTTTTGAGAGCTTTACTTGAGTCGTTAAAATGTGAACTGTTGTGCGCTGGCCCGGGGTGCAACAGCTATTTATTGTCCGGGCTCATGTAGAGGACTACCATGTACAAAAACCTCACGGCCCCGCCCCTTGCGGATGGGTGCGCCGCATGAGCTATCAAGTGAAAGAAATTTTTTACACGCTGCAAGGCGAAGGTGCCAACGCGGGCCGGCCAGCGGTGTTTTGTCGTTTTGCAGGCTGCAACCTGTGGTCTGGCCGCGAGGAAGACCGTGCCAGCGCCGTCTGTAATTTTTGCGATACCGACTTTGTCGGCACAGACGGTACGCTCGGTGGCAAGTTTGCGGATGCCGATGCGCTGGCAGACATCATTGCAGCTCAGTGGCCGGGCGTAGACCATGCCAACCGCTTTGTCGTGATGACAGGCGGCGAGCCTTTGCTGCAAGTCAACGCCAGCTTGATTGACGCGCTGCACGCACGGGGCTTTGAAATCGCGGTGGAGACCAATGGCACCATTACCGCGCCTGCGGGCATCGACTGGATTTGCGTCAGCCCCAAAGCCGGTGCGCCGTGGGTGCAGCGCGAAGGCGATGAGTTGAAAGTGGTTTGGCCCCAAACGGCATTCAATTTGGCAGAGCTGGAGGCCGCCAACTTTAAGCACCGTTACCTGCAGCCGATGGACAACGTGCTCAAAGCTGACAACACGCGCGACTGCATTGCCCTGTGCATGCAGCGCCCGGCCTGGCGGCTGAGCCTGCAAACGCACAAAATGGCCGGTATCCGATAAAGACCAACAAATAAACAATCAGATGACCTACAAGATCAGCCAAACCTTTTTTTTCGACGCGGCCCATACCCTCAAACGCGAGATCGAAGCCGACAGCAGCCGCCGTATTCATGGCCACACCTACAACGCTGAAATCACGCTGGCTGGCGAACCCGACCCGGCCACGGGCATGGTGCTCGACTTGGGCCGTGTGCGCGTAGCCATCGACAAGCTTCGCCCCGAATTGGACCACCGCATGCTCGATGACGTGCCCGGGCTGGGAGCCGCGACCCTGGAAAACCTGTGTGCCTATATATGGCGGGCTGTTGCGCCCAGCTTGCCCGGATTGGCATCCGTACGGGTATGGCGAGAAGGCATGGGCGACAGCTGTACCCTGACTGATCTATGAAAGCCTACCGAGCCAGTTTGCTGTACTTCAAGGGACGTGAGGCGGTCTTCGAGCAGGACGGCCTGCTTGTTACCGGCAGCAATGCGCTTGGCCGTCAGGTTGTGCAAGCCATCGGAAGCTTTCAAAGCCTCCGCTCAAGCTACCCGGATGTGCCCATCGAACATCTGCCGGGGCGCATCATTGCCCCCGGTTTTGTGGACATGCACGTCCACTACCCGCAAACAGACGTGATCGGCTCGCCCGCTGACGGTTTATTGCCGTGGCTTGAGAATTACACATTTCCGGAAGAAAAACGCTTTGTAGTACCCGAATACTGTGCGCAGGTAGCTAAGTTTTTTATAGCAGAACTGTTGCGCCATGGCGTGACGACAGCCCTGACGTTTGCCACATCGCATGCGGTGTCCGTCGATGCTTTGTTTGCCGAGGCGCAAGCCCATAGCCTGCGTCTGATCACCGGCAAGTGCCTGATGGATCAGAACGTGCCCGACGGTGTGCGGGACGAAACGCAGCAGAGCCTGATCGACACCGAGACCCTGATCAACAAGTGGCATGGTGTTGACCGCTTGGGCTATGCCATCACACCGCGATTTGTGCCTAGCTGCAGCGCTGCCCAGTTGACGGGCGCTGGTGAGCTGGCGGCACGCTACCCCGATGTGTGGATTCAGTCACACGTCTCGGAAAACCACGACGAAATTGCCTGGGTCAAGCAGCTGTACCCCCAATCCCGCAGCTACCTCAGCGTGTACGGGCAATTCGGCCTGCTGCGGCACAAGGCGGTTTATGCCCACTGTATTCACATCGACGACGACGATCGTGCCTTGATGAAGGCCACGGGCACAGCAGCAGCCGTCAGCCCCACCAGCAATTTGTTTTTAGGCAGCGGTTTTTTTGACTATGTGGCGGCTGACCGGGTAGGGCATCTTTACGGCTTGGCCAGCGACGTGGGTGGCGGCACCAGCTTTAGCCCGTTTCACACCATGCTGGCTGCCTATTACGTGGGCCGCGAAGGGCAAACCAAGCAGGGGGTATCGCTCAAGCCCCAGCACCTGTGGTGGCAGCACACGGCAGGTGCAGCCCAAGCCCTTGGCCTGGAGGGTGTGGTGGGCAACCTGCTGCCCGGCTGCGAGGCTGATTTTGTGGTTCTCAATCCCAAAGCTACGCCGCTGCTGTCCCGCAAAACCGCACGTGCTGACACGTTGGACGAGCTCCTGTTTGCGCTGATCGTGCTCGGCGACGACCGTTTGATTGAAAAAACCGTGATTTCGCAGGCTGACGGCTTATAAAACGCTGGTTTCAGGTATCGAATTGGCCTTTTGGTCAATAAAAACGGGCGCAAGCAGCTCCTAAACTAATAGCGTTTTGATGCGCTTTTGAGGCGCTTTGAAGGCCTTTTCGCTTGCCTACAATCTAGCCAAACCTAGGAAACCCCCTCATGAGCATCAAAAGCGACAAATGGATACGCCGCATGGCAGAGACCACCGGCATGATCGAACCCTTCGAGCCGGGCCAGATTCGTCAGGCTGATGGTAAAAAAATCATCAGCTACGGTACCTCAAGCTACGGCTACGACATCCGCTGTGCGCCTGAGTTCAAGGTGTTCACCAACATCCACAGCACCGTGGTCGACCCGAAAAATTTTGACGAAAAGAGCTTTGTAGATTTTTCAGGCGACAGCTGCATCATCCCGCCCAACAGCTTTGCACTGGCCCGCACGCTAGAGTACTTTCGCATCCCGCGCAACGTGCTCACCATTTGCCTAGGCAAAAGCACCTACGCACGCTGCGGGATCATTGTCAACGTGACGCCGTTTGAGCCCGAATGGGAGGGCTACGTGACGCTGGAGTTTTCAAACACCACACCGCTACCCGCCAAAATCTATGCAGGTGAAGGCTGCGCCCAAGTGCTGTTTTTTGAGAGCGACAAAGACGATGTTTGCGAGGTCTCGTACAAAGACCGCGGCGGGAAGTATCAGGGTCAGGTGGGCGTGACATTGCCTAAGGCTTGATTCAACGTCAGCGCGCTGCAATGGTTCTATTGCCTTCACAGACAGGCGGGGGGGGCGGAACAGCCTAGGTGCTTTGCATCCGATTTCATCCTACAAGCAGATTCGGTAATCTCTGAATCGTTTTGAAATGGGCAGGGCTAGCATCAAGTCAGACTAAAACTGCACTTGAGGAGCCCACCATGCTGTCAGACAATTTTCGCGCTATCGACGAAGCCCCCACCAAAACCTTGCTTTTGATCGCGGCGGGGCTGGTCATTGTTTGTCAGCTTGTGGCAATGGTGATGGTGGCGGACGGGCAGGTTGAAAAAGCCCAGATACGAGAAGCTAGTCGGGCCAGCGCGAGGGCGGCTATTGCTGGGTGTATTGAAAGTAGCCACGGCGCGGCCCTTAAAGATTGTGACCGTACCGCTTCGTCGCTGGGCGCCCAGGTGGATCCTGATCAAAGTAACGCGGCGCCGCAGTCCATCAACCTCGTCACACTCAATCATCAATATTGAGGTCTGGTCAGCGGTTAGCATAGCCAGCATGAAATGGCCACGAATTTACCAACCGCGAAACCCCTTGTTCTGGATGATGATTGCGCTCAATGCGCTGTCTTATGCGCTGGCATGGATTGTGCAAAATCGTGCACTCAATACGCTGGGCATTTTGCTGGTGGGCGGGTTTGCGATTGCTAACGCCCTTCTCGGCATGTGGCTGATGTGGCGATTGATACAAACTGCACCGCCCGGTCAGCCAACGGACAAATAGCCCGGTTCAATGCACTGTCGCGCACTAGGGCGCGAAGTCCCCTAAAGGCTTACCGATTTGTACCTTTTTTCGCAGGGGGTTTGTCGGCACGGCATGCCGAATATGCTAATCTTAAAATTTTTCCTTTACCCACCGAAAGGCCTCAAATGATCAAGCCCATTCCCACCAGCGTTAACGCGCAAGAACAACTGGTCAGTGATATCAAATCGGTTATTTCAGAGGCCGAAGAAATGCTGGGTGCTACGGCTGATCAGGCGGGAGAGAAAATTGCCAATTTGCGGGCTCGCATTCAGGCGCGACTGAAAGATGCAAAAGCGCGCCTGGTTGAGGCGGAGGAAGTCTTGGTTGCCAAGACCAAGGCTGCGGCCCGCGCGACAGACGATTTTGTTCACGAGTCGCCTTGGACTGCAGTGGGTATTGCCGCCGGAGCCGGATTGCTGATTGGCTTGCTGATTGGGCGTCGCTAGGCGCGTCGTAACAGGTACAAAACAGTTTCATAGCCCGCAATGCTTGCCACGCTTAAAAATATCGCCATCACATTGGCGGTGATGCTTCAAACCCGGTTAGAGTTGATTGGCAATGAACTACAGGTGCAGAAACTGCTGGTGGCACGCCAATTGGGTTTGGTGTTGACGCTGGTGTTTTGTATGGGGCTGAGCGTGCCCTTGGTGGTGGCGCTGGCTGTGGCGATATGGTGGGAGCAGCGGGTACTGGTACTTGGCGTGAGCGTTGCGCTACTGGTGCTTGTCGCGCTTTGGTGTTTTGCTGTGCTGCGCCAAAGCCTGCGGGGGACTGAGGCAATTTTTGCAGCCAGTATGGCCGCGCTGAAAGACGATCTGGCCTTGCTAAAGGCTTCAGCCAAGCCCGGCACGGGCCCAACGGGCGCTAGCCCTCGCCATGATTAACCGTCGCCCAAACAACCAAATGCAGGTGCTTGCCGAGCAGCGTGGGCGTTTGCTTGAACGAATCGCCCAGCAACGATCAACGTTGCGGGTGCAGTGGGTGCCTGTGCACCAGGCATTGGCCAAGGGTGATCAAGCGTTGCTTGCAGCGGCGGACGCAAGGCGTTATGTTCAGGCACATCGTGCCACTTTCAGTCTTGCATTGGCCGTGACCTGCGCGGCGCTTGTACTGGTCAAGCCCAGGCGGTCGCTGAAATTACTCAAAACCGGTTTTGTGTTGTGGCGTGGCTGGCGCATGGTCCAGTCGTCTCAGGTATGGGTGCCGAGCTCACTGCCTGGGAGGGTGCTCAAGCTGATTCGGCAACGATATTTCCCAGCGGCATTCAGATAGCTGTATCAAAAGAGGCGTCGCCTAGTTCAGGGCGCCACCGCCTCGCGCTATGTCCTTGCGGGTGGTCAGCGCACATGCACAGGCCGCGCGCACACCGCGCGCCATGTCGTCCAATGCCATGTGGGGTTCTCCCTGATCGGGCAGGTAGGGCACATGAATGAAGCCTGCGCGCGGCGATGGGCGTGCTTTGTTGCTGCGCTTTGAAGGGATGCTTTGTCTGGGTGCGCTGACGGCGTTGTGCAACTGATGCATCAGCAAGTAAAAAACATGGTTGCAGACAAATGTGCCCGCAGTTTGTGAGATCTCTGCGGCCACACCTTGACCTGCCATCGCCTGCTGCATGGCCTTGATGGGCAGGGTGCTGAAATAGGCCGCCGGGCCGCGCGAAACGATAGGGACATCCATCGGCTGCGTACCCACGTTGTCAGCGATCCGCGCATCCTGAACATTGATGGCAATACGCTCCAGGGACAGGTGCGCCCGCCCGCCAGCTAGGCCCAGGCACAGCACCAGTTCAGGCTTGTGTCGCCGCAGCAATGCCGCCAGCCGCTTGCCTGAATTTACAAACTCGGTGGGTAACTGCGCTGCCACCACGCGGTGTCCTTCAATGGTTTCGCCGCTAAGTGCTTGCGCCACCAGCCAACTCGGGTTGACGGCATCGCCACCAAAGGCATCAAAGCCAGTGATCAGCACAGTAGGCGCTAGGTGGTCGGGCTTGCGAAGGGTCATTTAGCTATTGTGCAATGCTGCGCGCGGAGCGCATCGGCTCCTCAGTTCTTGACCACCGCTCCGGTCTTACTGTCAAACTTCAGGATTCTGACTCTGCCGTTTTGCCCCGGAAAGTCGTCAAAAACGGCGCGCACCAAGAACGGTACCAGGGTCGCCAAGTCTTCGTTGCTGCCTTCGTAAACGGCGCGTGATTCAAATACCGCGCGCGGCTTGCCCGGAGCATTGCCTTGCGCGTCCAGCAGTCGCAGGCGCAGGGTGCTGTATTGGACGGTGCGCGTCACAATACGGTCGCCGACGTAACGTGAGCCAAACTGATCGGGTGCCCAAAAACCGCCGAACACATTGCCTGCTGCATCGCGGTAGGGTGGGTTGTAAATATAGTTGTCTTGGTAAATGGCCTCGCGAAACTGTTTGTTGCGTGTGCCGTTGCCGGTGCTCACGTCCACCTGGATCCGGCCAACTTGTCCCGGTGCGACGCGCTTCAGACCGAGTTTTTCAAGTTCTGTCTGCACGTTGCCTTCATAGGCTTGCTGCTCCAAGTCGTTCAGTGCGTCAACAGGGCGGATAAAACTGAACGTCGCCCCGGCTGTATCTGAAGGCCATTGGTTAAAGCTGGTGACTTTGGCGGTGATCGGGCTGGCGCAGGCAGCTAGCAAAGCCACCATGATGGTCGCCAGAACATATCGGCTCAACGTCTGAAAAGTGCTGTCTTTGGTGGTCATCAGAGCTTGACACTTTTTGCTGTGGTTTGTTCCTCGGCAAACGATCCGTCAAGTAAAGTCGGGATGTCGGCTGACAGGTTCAACGAGCAGGTTCACGAATAGACGCTTACAGTCGCTGTTGTCACTATGAGGGTTCACTATGAAATGGGAAGGCAACCGCGAATCAGACAATGTTGAAGACCGCCGCAGTAGCTCTGGTGGCGGGGGTGGCCTTTTGGGTGGCCGCAGCATCGGCATCGGCACGATCGTGGTGGCCCTGCTTGGCGGCTGGATATTCGGCATCAACCCGATCACGATACTGAATGTGCTCAGTGGCAGCGGTGCTCCATCTGCCCAAGTCGCGCAACCTGGGCCGGTGCAGCGCCCACCCGTCGATGACCGCATGGGCAAATTTGTATCGACCGTCCTGGCCGATACAGAAGACGTGTGGAAAGATCTTTTCACCAAAGGTGGCGCAACCTACAAAGAGCCCCGTTTGGTGTTGTTCCGTGGCCAGACCAGCACGGGAGGTTGCGGTGCCGGACAAGCGGCCATGGGCCCGTTTTACTGCCCTGCTGACCAAAAGGTGTACATCGACCTGGCGTTTTACGAAACGCTGACCAAGCGCCTTGGCGCCCCGGGTGACTTTGCGCAGGCTTATGTGATTGCGCATGAGGTCGGCCACCATGTGCAAAATCTGCTGGGCATAAGCGGCAAGGTAGAGCAAATGCGTGCCCGAGCGAGCAAAGCCGAGTACAACGTGCTCAGCGTGCGGCTGGAGCTACAGGCCGATTGTTTTGCCGGTGTGTGGGCGCATCACGCCCAAAACCAGCGCCAAATTTTGCAGCAGGGCGATGTGGAAGAAGCCATGAACGCGGCTGCCAAAATTGGCGACGATGCACTGGCGCGCTCGAGCGGCGGGGCGGTGGTGCCCGAAAGCTTTACCCACGGCACCAGTGCGCAGCGGCAGCGCTGGTTTGACAACGGCCTGAAAAACGGCAGCGTGAAGGCTTGCGACACGTTTTCGGCCCGAAACCTCTGAAAACCTGCTTGATAACCGGTAAAAGCGCTGTTTTTAGGGTTCAAATCAGCCTTCAGACCAATGAATACGGGTGCAAACAGCTACTAAAAACATAGCGTACTGCCATCTGGCCCTGCGTCGCAGAATGTCCTGACTGTCCCCCGACTGCCCGCAATAGCCCGCCAAGCCGCTAAAACGCTCAGGATGCGACAATAGCAGGCTACATGACCTCTTCATTTTCAAATCTTTCGCTGGCCCCCCAGCTGGCCCGCGCCGTCGCCGAGATGGGCTACGAAACCATGACCCCTATCCAGGAGCAGGCCATACCGGTCGTTCTGGAAGGCAAAGACGTCATGGGCGCTGCGCAAACCGGCACCGGTAAAACTGCCGCCTTTGCACTGCCGCTGCTTCAGCGCATGATGAAGCACGAAAACGCTTCAACGTCGCCCGCCCGCCACCCGGTGCGGGCTCTGGTGCTGCTGCCCACGCGCGAGCTGGCCGTACAGGTGGCTGAGCAGGTCGAGCTGTATGCCAAATACACCAACTTGCGCAGCGCCGTGGTGTTTGGCGGTATGGACATGAAGCCGCAAACGCTCGCGCTAAAAGCCGGCGTTGAAGTGCTGGTCGCCACGCCAGGCCGCCTGCTGGACCACATTGAAGCCAAAAACGCGGTATTGAACCAAGTTGAATACGTGGTGCTGGACGAAGCCGACCGCATGCTCGACATTGGGTTTTTGCCCGATTTGCAGCGCATTTTGAGCTACCTGCCCAAGCAGCGCATCACGCTGCTGTTTTCAGCGACTTTTTCCCCTGAAATCAAACGCCTGGCATCGAGCTATTTGCAAGACCCGGTGACGATTGAAGTGGCCCGCTCGAACGCTACGGCATCGACCGTAGAACAACACTTTTACAGCGTAGGCGCAGACGACAAGCGCCGTGCACTGCATCAGATTTTAAAAACACGCGGCATGAAGCAGGCCTTTGTGTTTGTCAACAGCAAGCTCGGTTGCGCCCGACTGGCGCGTTCGCTGGAAAAAGAAGGCCTGAAAACCACTGCCCTGCATGGCGATAAAAGCCAGGACGAACGCCTCAAGGCGCTCGAAGCCTTCAAAAGCGGGGAGGTTGACTTGCTGGTGTGTACTGACGTGGCAGCCCGTGGGCTGGACATCAAGGACGTGCCAGCAGTGTTCAACTTTGACGTGCCTTTCAATGCCGAAGATTACGTGCACCGGATCGGCCGCACCGGGCGCGCTGGCGCGTCCGGCTTGGCCGTGAGCTTTGTCGCCAGCAGCGACCAGCGTCTGGTCACAGACATTGAAAAGCTCATCAAAACCAAAATCGAGCTGGAGCCGATGGTGTTTGATGAGGACCAGAGGCCTACCGGCCGCATCAACGACGGCAGGCGCATGTACCGAGAGGCAGACGACGCGTCTTCGCTTGACGTGGCACCGCGTGAGCGCCGTGAACCCCGTGAATTCAGGGAACGGCGTGAAGCGCCACCGCATCGGCAACCGGCTGCCCCGCGCGACCCGCTCTTTGACCAGCCGTACGAAAGTACCGCTGCACCTGACGCACAACCCGCTTGGGAAACTGCAGCGAAGGCTAACCCGTCGCGTAGCGGCGTGTCGGCCAATATCAAGCCGAAGAAAAAAGTCGCAGCACTGTTCAAAATCGGCGCTTGATAACTCGGCATTTGGTGCTCACTGTCCGTCAGTAACTGCTGACGCGTGACCAGGCAAATGTCTGGTGGATGTTTTCAACATCTCTGCCTATGCTGGTTGCATGATTTTGAAACTGGCTCGGCGCGTTTACCATCCCTTCTGGCGAGCCATCCAGCAATGGCTGGACGCAGATGGTCTGCGCATGAGCGCGGCCATGTCGTTTTACGGCATTTTGAGCCTAGCGCCTTTGCTGGTGTTGATGGTGGCGGTGCTGGGTTGGTGGCTTGACCGTGCCTATATTGAAACCAGCCTGGTCAGCCAGTTCAGCAGCGTGATTGGCAAACAGGGTGCAGAGGTCGTCAAGCAGGCCATTGCCAGCGCGCAGGCACCGTCTGAAGGGATTGCTGCATCACTGATTGCTGCTGTCTTGCTGTTGTCGGGCGCTACCGGCGTGTTTGCAGAGCTGCAAGACGCTTTTGAGCGGCTCTGGCGGCAGGGCAGCGGGCTCGCGCCCACGCAAAAGTGGTGGTACAGCGCCACTTTGCGGCTGCGCGGCATTGCCTACATCTTGGCATTTGGCTTTTTGCTGCTGGTGTCGCTGGTGGTGTCGACAGCATTGGGACTGGTGTCTGCTTGGGCAGGCAGCTATTTGCCGATTGAGAAAGTCGCTTTTGGCATCAATGAACTCATCTCGTTTGTCTTTTGTGTAGGTCTGTTTGTGGCGCTGATGCGCATGAGCGCTGGCCCCAAACCATCGCTGCGTTACCTGGTGATGGGCGCATCAGCTGGTGCCATCTTGTTTGCCATCGGAAAGCATTTGATGGCGCTGTATTTATCAACCGCCGCCGTGGTGTCCGCTTATGGGGCAGCGGGTTCACTGGTGGTGATTTTGATGTGGATTTATTTCTCGTCAGCTGTGTTGCTGCTGTCTGCCAGCATGGCGCGCGCTTGGTGCGATGAGGCTGAACTCCTCACTGCCGAACGGCTAGCCTAGCGTTCAGGCTTTTGCGCTTGTTCGCAATTGACTTGAATCAGTTCAAACTCACCCGCCATATTGCCAAGTTTGGCAGCCGTCAGGCAGCCGCCCCATACACAGCCGGTGTCCAGCGGCAGTGTATTGCTGCGCAGTCGTGTAGTGCGCTGGTTGTCGGGCATCAAGGTTGACCAGTGGCCGAAAGCTATGGGCTGGTTTTGCGTGGCGCGGGCGGGCACGTCAAACCACGGGGTAAAACCTGCAGGTGGGTCATCTGCGTTGCTGTTGCTGGTGAAGTCCATCAGCCCATCAGGGGTGCAAAACCGCAAGCGTGTCAGGGCATTGATGATGACGCGCAGCCGGTCAGGGCCTTCCAAATCGTTGTTCCAGGCTTCGGGTTTGTTGCCGTACATCTCGGCCAAGTGCGTTTTAAGGTCTGGCCCGCGCAGCACGCTTTCAACCTCTGCCGCCAGCGCCAGTGTTTGCTCAAGTGTCCATTGCGGCAACACGCCCGCATGCACCATCAGCCAACCCTGCGCATGCAAGGCCATAGGCCGATGCCGAAGCCAGTCCAGCAACTGGGCGCTGTCATCTGCGGCCAACAGCGTATGAAGCGTATCGTTGCGTTTGGTGGTGCGTACGCCTTGCCAAACGGCCAGCGCGTGCAGGTCGTGGTTGCCCAACAAGCATTGCGCCGCAGCGCCAAGACCGCTCAGGCGGCGCAACACACCCAACGAGTCTGGCCCGCGGTTGACCAGGTCGCCCAAAAGGTAGAGCGTGTCGGTGCTGGGTGAAAAATCAATCGTCTGCAGCAAACGTTTGAGGGGAGCTTCGCAACCTTGCAGGTCGCCAATCAGGTACATTGACATGTGTTTATTTTGCTTGAAGTTCAAGACGTGGATTTATGGATTTTTTACTGATTGCCTTTTTAACGCTGCTCAATGGCGTTTTTGCGATGTCTGAAATGGCGTTGTCGGCCAGCCGCAAGGCGAGGCTGGCGGCTATGGCCGAGTCGGGTGACAAAGGCGCCAAGGCGGCTTTGGGTTTGCTGGACAACCCGACGCAGTTTTTGTCATCTGTGCAGGTTGGTATCACGTCGATTGGCATGCTGAACGGCATCATTGGCGAAGCTGCTTTTAGTGGCGAATTGTCGGTGTGGCTGCAAAGCCTGGGTATGCCCGTGCGCGCCTCAGAACTCACCGCAACGGGTCTGGTCGTGGCCATCATCACGTACATCACCATCGTGTTTGGTGAGTTGGTGCCCAAGCGTATTGGCCAGTTGTACCCGGAAGCTACCGCTAGGCTGGTGGCTCGCCCGATGATGTGGGTGGCCAGTGCAGCCAAGCCGTTTGTCAAGCTGCTGTCGGTCAGCACCCATGGCGTGCTCAAGCTTTTGCGGATTGACAACTCAGCCGGTCGCTCTGTGACTGAAGAAGAAATCACCGCCAGCCTGGAAGAGGGCGTTGACGCGGGCCTGATTGAAGAGCATGAACACCAGATGGTGCAAAACGTGTTTTTACTCGACGACCGTTTGCTGACGTCGTTGATGCTGCCGCGTTCCGATATTGAATGGCTCGATGCTGCTGACAGCGTGCCCGAGGCGATTCAAAAGGCCGGTGCCACCGGCCATTCGTGGTACCCCGTGTGCCGGGGCAGCTTGGACGACGTGGTGGGCGTCGTCAAGCTGGCAACCTTGCTGGCCGTACGCGCCAGCGCGGCCAATCCGGCAGGCGAACGCATAGGTGCCCTCACCACGCCGGCAGTATTTGTGCCTGAAACGCTGACAGGCATGGAACTGCTGGAGCAGTTTCGCGCCAAGTCCACGCGCATGGTGTTTGTGGTTGACGAATACGGTGTGGTGCAAGGACTGGTCACCCCGCTCGACATGCTGGAGGCCATCACCGGTGAGCTGCAACCGGGTGCCCAAATAGATGCTTGGGCTACCCAGCGCGCTGATGGCAGCTGGCTGATAGACGGTGTCATGCCCGTGTCAGAGCTCAAGGCACGGCTGGACATCAAGGACTTGCCTGACGAAGACAAAGGCCGCTACAACACCGTGGCAGGCTTGCTGCAAAGCGTGTCAGGCCGCTTACTTAAAACTGCTGATAAGGTTGATTGCGCAGGCTGGCAGTTTGAGGTGGTTGACCTGGACGGCAGGCGCATTGACAAGGTACTGGCCAGTTTTACTGGCGAACCCAAGGAGCCTTGACGCTTAGCAATCAGGGGCGCGCAGTGCCCGCGCGTACCGCTGGCGTCACGGTAATCAGGACATCGTTGTTGCCAAAGCTGCCATTTTGAATTTGTACGTTGGCAATCCGGTCAGCCTTGGCAAACGACAGCAGACTCAGCTTGGCAAAAGAGCTAGAAGTCAACGTCCAGCCCGAGCCCGGCAGAGTGTCACGAAAATACGCAAACACCGCTTGCGGCTCGCCCGATATCGACAGACTCATTCGGCCAGTCCAGGTGCTGCCAGCGCCCATCACCAAAGTGTCTTGCTGCTTGATGGTCGCACCCGGCGGCAGCGGCACATCACCTGTGAGCTGCTTTGAATTGGTTTCAGTCACCACGCTGTCCCCACCCATTGACGCACCACCAGCAGCACAGGCGCTCAGCAGAGCAGCGAATGAAACGATAACCAGGATCTTGATCGAGTTCATGGATGTACACCTTTTTGTGGGTTGAAGTTCTGGGTGATGAAGGGCTGGGAAAAGAGCGGGGGGGGTATCTTATTTCTGCGCGATTGTAGCTTTGGGGAGGGTTGAAAAGTTGAACTCAGGCGAAGCGCAAAGAAACTATCGCGCGTTGGTGAGGTATTTGGATGGCAATTGGCAATTCGCGGGTCACAGGTGACCAGAAAGACATGTAATGATAAAAAGCGCTCCCATTTAGTGAGCGCTTAAAAATGATCACGAATTTATTCCTAATATCAAAAGTTCAGATTTCGAGCACCATGGACAACGCGAACAAGGTGCAAGCAAATTTGGGTAGTCTGAATTTGATCGCTATCGTAGTTAGGTTGCCGAAATGCGGTGTGCGGCAATAGAGCCCCATTAACTACGATTAAGTTCGAGCTGCATTTCCCAACGGATACACTGCAAAGGTATGACTAAATCAAACTCAACGGAGGCTTATGAACTTTTTTAAAATCACCGCTATTTCTCTCGTTTCCGCTGGACTCATTTTGTCTGGCTGCGCGACCTCATCAGATAAGATTGGTGCGGCTTATATATCGCCAATGCAATATCAGTCATACGACTGCGATCAATTAACCGCTGAGGGTGCGCGACTTAGCCAGCGTGTCCTAACGCTACAGGGTCAAGTCGATAAAGCAGCGTCAAACGACAAAGCATTGACCGGGGTTGGTGTAATTCTGTTTTTCCCGGTACTTTTTGCTCTTGGTGGTAACCAGCAACAGGAAGCTGAGTACGGGCGCTTGAAAGGTGAATACGAGGCGGTGCAGCAAGCGGCGATTGTTAAGAGGTGCCCCGGTGTTGTAGCAGTTGCCACGCCAGCAGCACCCGTGTCCGGTACACCCAACACCCCAATCTCGCCAAGGTAAATTTGGTAATTCGCTAAGCATCTCAAAAAGCCCGCCATGTGCGGGTTTTCTTTTGGCTGATTTTTGGCACTGCACTTAGAAAATCGTCTTAGGTTTACCGTTACATCGAAGACAAAAAAAGGGTTCACTGCTATGTGAATAGCAATGAACCCTTATTGATTTTGGTGCCGGAGAGATGAATCGAACACCCGACCTTCTCATTACGAATGA
>JBBRDA010000073.1:0-16252 GCA_038204335.1 Burkholderiales bacterium | reverse complement strand
GGCGCAGTCTCACTCGGCGCCCGCATGATCGAGAAACACTTTACCGACGACACCTCTCGCGATGGACCCGACCACAAATTCTCAATGAACCGGAGTACGTGGCGTGAAATGGTGGATCGCACCCGCGAGCTCGAGAACGCGCTTGGCGATGGAGTCAAAGAAGTAGAGCCTAACGAAGCACAGACAGTGGTACTTCAGAGACGCGCTATTCGCGCTAGAGGTAGCCTCGCGGCCGGAGCCTTGATAACCCGAGCAGACCTTGACGTGTTGCGACCTTGTCCTGCTGAGGCCATACCCCCACACCATCTAGGTGATATTGTCGGTCGAACCGTACGGCACAACATTAAAGCGGGAGAGCACCTCAGGTGGAACGACCTCGCATAGTCATCGTTATACCGGCATTCAACGAGGCGGAAACAATATCGCAGGTGGTTCAAGCCGCAGAGCGCTATGGAATCTGTGTGGTGGTCGACGATGGCTCTAGTGACGACACCGCAAGCCGCGCGCGCGCGGCTGGGGCTACGGTTGTATGCCACTCGAAAAACCTAGGCTATGATGCCGCGCTTAACACCGGCTTCAAAAAGGCAGCGGAAACTGGATGTCGCGGCATCGTCACACTCGATGCGGACGGACAACACAACCCGGAATTGATAGAGAAATTCATCGCGGCGTTGAACAGTGGTGCCGCAGTCGTGGTCGGTGTCAGAGACCGGCGACAGCGCTTGGCTGAACACGTTTTTGCTTGGTACACAAGGCTTAGATTCAATATTGCCGACCCGCTATGCGGCCTGAAAGCTTATAGCATCGAAGTTTACCGAGAGCTTGGATACTTTGACGCCTACCTGTCGATTGGGACCGAACTTATGCTTTTTGCAGCACGTAAAGGGTTCCCGATTGCAAATATCGCTTTCGAAGTCCGCGATCGGCTGGGGCGACCCCGTTTTGGCCAGAAACTGGCAGCCAACTGGAAGATTTTTCGCGCGCTGGCGTTGTCACTTTAGTCACGCAAAGCAGTCAGGCCCCAGACCTACTTATGAAATTGCTAAGCGTTTTAATGATTGGTTGTGGCAATATCGCCGGCGGTTTTGACACCGGACTCGCACCATCCTCATTGCCCCGCACCCATGCGGGCGCTTACTTGGCACACGGCGGCTACACAATTGCTGCATGTATTGATCCTGACGAGGGAAGGAGGCTGGCCTTCATGCACCGCTGGCGTGTACCCCTGGGCTATGCGGATCTCCGCGACTTAACGAACCCGCGCCAAGCTTTCGATGTTGTCAGTATTTGCTCGCCAACAAAGTCGCACTTCAACGATGCCCTGCGGGCACTGGACTTATCACCTCAACTTATTTTTTGTGAGAAACCGATATGTGCGGATATCGATCTATCTGAGGAGCTTGTTCGGCGCTGCGAGCAAGCTAACGTACAGTTGGCAGTCAATCACAATCGCCGTTGGGATCCAGACATCGTACGCCTGAAAAGCGAATTGATTGGTGGCCTTTGGGGCAGAGTGCGTTCGGCAAACTGCAAATACAACAAAGGCGTACTCAACAATGGCAGCCACATGATCGACCTTCTGCATTATCTGCTGGGACCCCTAACATTCCTTTATGCTGGCTCTCCCCTCTACGACTACAGCAACGAAGATCCTAGTGTGCCCGCCATGCTGACGTCTGCATCGAGCATTCCTATATGCCTGAATTGCAGCGATGCGAGTGACTACTCCCTTTTTGAGCTAGAACTTGTCACTGAACGCGGCGTCGTTTCTATGGAAGACGGGGGGCTCAAATGGCGGTTTCGAACAGCTGATTCAAGTCCGCAGTTCCCGGGATACAAAGCATTGTTGCCAAGTACTAGCGTCGACGGACATTACCTCCACACGATGACAGCCGCCGTACAAAATATTTATGCCGCGATCACCTCTGGACAGACCTTGGCAAGCACTGGCGAAACTGCCCTTGAAGCGCAGCGGCTCTGCCACGTTATTAGCAAGGGCGCAAGCAAAGCAGTCTGCACTCCTCAAAGCTGAGACGTCATTAAAATACTGAACTGTTGCGCATAACCGCACCCAATCAAAAGCCCGAGGTTTTCAAAATGCTCCAACAAACATTGGCCCTTTTAGGTGGCACCCCTGCAATCCAGGCCAAGTTCAAGGCCTTCAACACTATTGGCGAAGAAGAGCTGGCAGCAGCGTCGGAAGTTATAAAAAGCGGCGTATTGTCTGCCTACATCGGCGCACCAGGCGCGGCATTTATGGGCGGACCTCGCGTTAGGGAATTTGAAGCAGCTGCGGCCAAACATTTCGGTGTAAAACATGCAATTGCAGTAAATTCTTGGACGTCTGGTTTGATTGCATCTGTCGGGGCAATAGGGCTAGAGCCGGGAGACGAAATCATTACCACGCCATGGACAATGGTCGCGACGGCAACCGCTATTTTGCACTGGGCCGGCATCCCTGTTTTCGCAGACATTGACCCTGCGACCTTTAATATTGATCCAACCAGTGTGGAAAGACTCATCGGGCCACGGACGAGAGCCATCATGGCGGTGGATATATTTGGTCAATCCTGCAACCTCAAGGCTCTTCGCGATATAGCAACTCGTTACGGCTTAAAGCTGCTTTGCGATACGGCCCAGTCGCCCGGTGCAACTTACTATGACAAGTCAACTGGCACACTTGCAGATATCGGCGGGTTTAGCCTGAACTACCATAAGCACATACATTGCGGAGAAGGCGGCGTTCTGGTGACCGACGATGACCGCTATGCTGAACGCTTGTGCATGATCCGCAATCACGCAGAGGCGGTGATTGACAGTGGCGATCCTGCGGAGCTGTGCAATATGCTCGGCTTTAACTTCCGTCTTGGGGAAATAGAGGCCGCCATTGCAACCGAGCAGCTAAAGAAGCTTGCATCAAATATCGCTGGACGCCAGCGAGTTGCGTCCGAGCTCAACCAAGGATTATGCAAATTGCCCTTTCTGACAACCCCCAAGGTGGCGGAAGGTTGCACTCATGTTTACTATGTTTATGGAATGACGCTAGACATACCTAGACTGGGTATCTCGCGGGAAACGCTTGCTTCCGCACTTCGCGCTGAAGGCCTTCCGGGAATCATGAGTGGTTACCAAAACGTGCATCTTTACCCGCTGTTCCAGCAGCGGATTGCCTACGGTACAAAAGGATTCCCGTGGACCTCGCCCTACTGCGAAAGATACATAAGCTACGAAGTCGGCATTTGTCCAGTTGCAGAGAAACTCCACTCAGAAACCTTCCTTGGCATCAACATCTGCCTAAACGATTATTCAAGCGAAGATGTCCACTCAGTTGTATCAGCATTTGAAAAGGTCTGGAGCCAACTTGATCTGCTCCGCGCCAGAGCCTGAAGTCCATCGCAATGCGTTTCGCTGCTGCACCATTGGTTCTGTCGGGTCAGAAATCAGAGTTACGCACCTTTGTCGAAGGTGACATTACAGCCAATTATTTAAGTTGGTTGAACGATCAGTTCACCATGCGCCACAGCAACCAGCGCTTCTTGGTACACGATCGTCGAAGCAGTTTACGCTACCTTGACTCATTCAAAGGAACTCCAAATTTATTTTTCTCGCTATTCAACAGCCAAACCGGGCTAGCGATCGGCACAATGACAGCGTATGTAGCCCCTCATCATGGAATTGCGGATATGGGCATTCTTATTGGAGCAAGGGACTCGTGGGGACAAGGTTTTGGCTTCGACGCATGGTCTACATTGCTCGAATGGCTCAGTGAGGAGCGCAAAATTCGCAAGGTTACGGCTGGCACACTGGCGTGCAACGCACCCATGCTGAAGTTGATTCACAAATCCGGCATGGAAGAAGATGGCATAAAAAAGCACCATGAAATCGTAGATGGCCAGCCCGAGGATGTACTTTATTTCGCCCGTTTCAAGTCTGCGTAGCCTGACACAACCTGTCGCGGTGGTCTGCCACGATGCAGGTGCGGCCAGCGTGATTCTTGCGGAAATGCAGGCCTGCACCGAAATAAATTTCTTACCGGTGATGAAAGGGCCTTCGATAAACCTTTGGCAAACGCAGGGTAACGATATCGTTGATCTCCTGTCGCTTGAAGACGCACTTTCTAGAGCCGGATCTGTGCTGACCGGAACGAGTTGGGCAAGTGATATCGAACATGAGGCCCGACAGCGCGCACGGCAATTGGGATTGCATAGCGTCGCTGTTATCGATCACTGGGTGAACTATGCGTCACGATTTACGCGAAACGGCGACATTGTTCCGCCTGACGAGTTCTGGGTGACAGACGGCTATGCATATGAGATCGCTTCAGCGATCTTCCCAGAGACGCCTGTACGAGAAATCAAGAACCGCTACTTACAAAACGAGCTAGAAAAGATTTCAACCTACGGGCCGATACTGAATGCAAACCGGGTGCTTTACGTTCTCGAACCTCTACGGTTTACCTGGCCGGGGTGCACTCAGTCCGGAGAGTTTGAAGCTCTCGATTATTTCGTCGAGAACTTAGGAAAACTAATGAATCCGCGCACAGCGCAGGTAAAGCTGCGTCCGCATCCTTCAGATGCCACAGGTAAATACGATGCGTGGCTGCAGGCCCATGCGCACCTTGACATATCTATGGATAAATCATGCTCACTAGCCCAAGCCATCAGCGAAGCCGTGTGGGTGGCTGGCTGCGAGAGCATGGCATTGGTTGTCGCACTTGCTGCCGGCCGTAAAACAATCGGTACACTTCCACCAGAAGCCCCCCTGTGCCGCCTGCCACAAAGTGGCCTGATTCATTTACGCTTTGTCAGGTAATGCTTTTCGAGGGCAAGATATTTAAATCGACAAGTTCAGAAATAAAACTGAGAAGTAAAGGATCGTTGTAGCGCCTAGCCACGAGTTGCAAGCCGAACGGCAGTCCGGTAGGGGACAAAAAGGCTGGCGCGCTGACGGTTGCGAGGTGGGTGAGAGTCCACATGAGTGCAGAATCCGGGAACTCCTCGGTTTCACGCAGCGGCGCCTGGCCTGCCGTGCTGAGTGTCACGACAACGTCTGCATTCATGAAGAAGGCATCCATCTGGCGAGCCAGACTTACTTGCTCTTCAAGGGCAGAACGATACTGATCAGATGTAACCTTCTGTCCCGCCGTGATGAGACGATTCATAACGGGCGAAATCAACTCAGAACGCTTGAACTCATCTTGAAAGTAGTAAGCCAAAGCTTTGTTATAAATGGTTTCATGCACGATATGGGAACGCTCCATCTGCGCCGGCAAGTCCATCTCGCATAACTCAAAGCTTGAATTTTTGCCGAGCAGATCGCACCATGAATCAAATGCCGAAGCTGCATAGGCTGGAACATATGTCCAGACATGGGGGCGGACAATTGCCACTCGCCATGGCCGATCTTCGGGTGGGGACTGTCTCTGAATATCGTTCAATGCAGCATTGCTGAGCGGAAAATTTCTACCATGTACGCGCATAGCTTCAAATACCGGTCGCAAATCTGATGCGTGGTTGACGAAAAACCCAACAGTGTCAAGACTATCTGTCGTCTTGAGCGTGCCCGTACGAGGCACTAGGCCAAACGACGGCTTGCATCCCCAGATTCCACAAAAGCTTGCGGGCCTTATGATTGAACCGGCCGTCTGTGTGCCCAATGCGACGGGCACCATCCCAGAAGCCACAGCAACTGCAGATCCGCTTGAGGATGTACCGGGTGTTCGATCAGCAGCGTACGGGTTCAGCGTCTTACCCAAGGAATGAACAGCAAATTCAGCAGTTACCGTTTTCCCCGGTATCACTGCCCCGAGACGCTTCAGGTCATAGATCACGCGGGCATCATTACCCGGCGTAAATCCCTTCCACAACGGACTTCCCATCTGGGTCGGGAAATCTGCCGTGTTAAAGATATCTTTAACCCCCACGGGAATGCCCTCAAGCGCGCGTGGCGATTGCCCCGCATTCAAACGGTTGGTACATTGCCTCGCGGACGCGAGCATTTGCTCTTCGTCAAAGCATTCCCACGCGTGATAACGCTTTTCGCTTTCTCTGAAGCCAGTGATGCAGCGCTGCGCAACATCGACCGGAGACAAGCTGCCCACTTTGTAGGCTTGGAGTATTTCGCCGATGCTGGGCAAGATCTCGCTCATGGCTTGCCATCTTCATTTTTTGGTGATCCTTGGTCCTGAGTCACCTCCTCAGAACGGTCATAGGGTTCAACACGAACCCTTTCTATAAGTTGCTGAGGATGCGGAACCAGCCGTTCCTCATTGGGCATCAATTTTGGATAAATCGGAATGACTGTCCTTGCAAGCTCAGGTCGGCGGTGTTTTTCCATCGTTGCGTAGAACTCTTCCTCGCTCATGCCCGTGCTCTTGAGGTAGTAGTCCAGCCCCTCCGGTCGCACACCATCGTTGTCACGTATCAACTTCCAAGCCTCATCACGACTCAACAACCCCGCGCGAACGTCCACGCTTGAATGAAAAGTGGCTCTGCCATAACCACGCTTAAGATAGTTTGTAAAGTCATGCACACCAGGCATGACGCACTCAGCACTTTTATAGCGCTTGTAAGAGCCTTCAATCTGAGTCTCTTTCCAGCCGTAGACGTCACGCACGAATTCGGTCTGCCGCTCGTCATCCCAGAAAATGTAGTCTCCAAGGTGTATGCCATAGACCCCAACACGTTCGCATTCTTCTGCCGAAGGAACGTTAAACGGGTACAAGTCCCGCTCGCTCAAATCATCCCTAACCATCTGGTCGGGCCGCAGCTTGGCAGATACCTTTGTGAAGTATTCGCGGTCAAACTTCCGCACAGGATTCTTATAGCTGGCACGGCCCGAACTCTCAGCTATCGATTCGCCCCAAACAAGCAAGGGAATATTAAAGCGCACTGCTGCCTGTAGCGGAAATGCGCCAACCCCTGCGTGGCAATGCCAGCAGGAGTCACCAATTCCCGCCAGGGAATGTTTGGCAATGCGATTTACCAAACTGCGGTTGGGCGTAAACATGATGTGGTCTACATTGAACTGCTCCAAAGAATTTTGAAGGTTATACCAACCAGTTTCGCTATACCAGTTATGGCTGAAGGTTACTGCCAAGGGCTTCATACCGTAGATCTTGGTGAGAACATGGAGCTGAAAGGTGCTGTCCTTGCCTCCGCTTATGGGAATGATGCAGTCGTAATTGGTCCCCGCTGCGGCTTTGGCCGCATCGAGGGTAGCGCGTAAATCCTTCTCACGCTCAACCCAATTGATGTGAATTTTCTGCTCGGCGGATTGGCAGGCCTGGCAAACGCCGAGCTCATCAAAAACCACACCCTCCTGTGTTTGAGGTACACAGCAGCGCACACAATACTGCAGCGAAGCGAAAGGTTTGTCGGCAAATTGGTGAGCCATGAGTTTCCTGGGTGAATCAGTGGGCAAAAGAATTAGGGCGATTCAATGAACGGTCTCGGAATACCCAGCCAACAAGGCCATTATTTCTGCACTTAC
This sequence comes from Burkholderiales bacterium, assembly GCA_038204335.1. Classification (GTDB taxonomy): domain Bacteria; phylum Pseudomonadota; class Gammaproteobacteria; order Burkholderiales; family Burkholderiaceae_C; genus Polaromonas. Next base: position 8,761 of record JBBRDA010000073.1, on the reverse strand, counting down.
TCGGGGTGAAGCCAGTCCGGGAGGCGGAAAGGCACTTGTATTCATATTCATGACAAGGTTGCTGTCCAACGCTGCGCATATTTCGTTGGCGTGCTCTACCGATTTTCCCAAACCTAGACGCCCGTAATCAAAGTCGAGATTAATCACCATGGGAGAGTATGATAAACACAACACCCGCTTTCCAATCAAGGCGGCCTCGAAACCAACGGTGCTTGTCTGCACGACAAGGGTATCTGCCAAGTGCAACTGGGGCGCGAGAGGGTCTTCTGTAGGTGTACTTCGGTACACCCTAGGCTGATCGCCGAGGTCTGGAAATAAATGATACTGACTTGGGTGATAGCGAATCAACAATGCAGTTTGTGGATGGTGTGCGACCCAGGATCGCAGTCGCCGCTCTACGTCTAAGGCTAGCGATGTTCCTGCAAGATCCGTCGGAACTCCAGCTCCTGGCTCTTCAAAATTTCCGGCCCACATGACTACCCTGAGACCGCCCCAGCCGAGAGATGCGCGCAGTTTTTCCGCAGCTATCTGGTGAGCCACGTCAAAAAGCGACTCGTAAGCGGGGCAACCCGTAACTACTATGCGGGCAGGATCAATACCTGCAGAGATCAAATTGCCCCTCACGAACTCAGAAAGTACAGTGATACGGTTAGCAAATACTTCGTTTCGAAGGTAGCTATCGTGAGGTAATCCAAATAAATCCACCATGGTCAGACAAGGTACACCACGCTTCACAGCTGCCGCGATTGCGGCCTGCTCCGAACGTGGAGATCCGGTACTCACGACCACCGACGGACGTAGTTCATCAATCACACTACCTAGAAATCGAACAGGGGAAAAACTTCGCCTCCCGCCAAGGCGATATTTTTCAAATGCCGCCTTCTCGCCATAGGTTTCAACCCACTCTTGGAAATTCACACCCAAATAGCATTGGCTTTCAAAAGGATCAACATCCGGATGGTTGTTCTCGTCCAAAAGCTCACTGCCATATGCCAGTGCAGATTTCCTGTCGATCAAATGTAGAAAGTTGTGATACCCGAGGGGATTTAGACCCATATCCTTTGCCTGCTTAAAGCCCAAGGTCAAGGCCAACAGCTCGCAACGTATACCGCAAGACGTCAAATATCGAATCACAGGCGCAACCTTTCCAATATGGCCGCTACCGTAGGCTACAAAAAGAATGCAGGGGGCAGGGTTTCCTGATGAACTCGAAGTGGTCATATTCAATTAGGTAATACCAAATGACTCAAAAAAAATCGACGTACCTACGAAACTCCGATGGCGATATCTGCAATTGCAACTCGTCGACTTCCGCATACTTAATATGGGAAAACTCGGCCACAAAGGCGTCACCTAAGCCATTACAAAGCACGTTATCAGACTCAAGCGCACACAAGGATTCACCTAGCGAGGCAGGCAAGCGCGCTATACCCTTTTGGCCCGATTCGACAGCGCTCAGTGCGTAAAGGTTTTCGTTACACGGCTCACCCGGATCCAGCTTACGCCGTATGCCGTCAAGACCAGCATAAATGATGGCAGCGGTAAGCAGATAGGGGTTGGCAGAAGCATCGGGCACACGCAGCTCAAGTCGTCCGCCAGGAATACGCACAAAAGCGGTGCGATTGTTATTGCCGTAAGCAATATTGACGGGTGCCCAGGTAGCCCCCGAACGAGAACCACGCGACACCAATCGTTTGTAGGAATTCACGCAAGGCGCCGCGATAGCCGTCAATCCCGCAGCATGCGCCATCAACCCACCCAGGAAGTGATAGGCCATGGGGCTCAAACTCAAACCACGAGGGTCCGAGCTATCCTCAAACGCGTTGTCACCAAATTTTTTACCCGCTGACATGTGCATATGTAAGCCACTGCCGGAGCGCTCAATGAAAGGCTTGGGCATGAAGGAGCACAGCATGCCGTGTTTTTTGGCAATAGCTTGGGCGGCCATTTTGAAGTAGGTCAGGTTGTCGGCCGTTTGCAGGCCATCGGCGTAGGTAAAGTTCATCTCGAACTGGCCGTTCGCGTCTTCATGGTCAATTTGGTAGACATCAATACCAGCGGAATCGAGCGCCGCGCGTAACTCCATCAGATACGGGGAAATAGACGACAAGTGGCGAAAATCGTAGCAAGGTTTGTCGAGGGATTCAGAGTCGGTTGCCACGACGTAGTTACCCGCCTCGTCCTTGCGAAGCAAGAAAAACTCCGGCTCAAGCCCCGAAAAAAATTCAAGACCTGTGACTTCTCGAAAATCCGCCAAAGCCTTTTTAGCAATCACACGCGAGTCAAGTGCGTGCGGCTTACCTCCGACATGGCCGTCACAAGTCACCACGGCAGTACTCGGCATCCACGGTACGGGCCGAATATCTTTGCGCTCACCTATGGCCATAAACTCCGCGCCATGCGGCCCCATACCCATACCAGCAATGGCAAAACCGGCAAAACCGGCACCTGCTCCAAAAATCATCTCCTGGTGTTTGGCTGGTACCAGCTTGGCTTTGGGTCGCCCGTGAATATCAACGAACTGAGCGAGGTAGTAATCAAAGTCGGCCATGGTGGGTCTTTTTCGCGCGTTATTGATGTTGTGGGAAGAATTCCTGCAGCCACAACTTCGTCATGAGTAGCGTGCGTAATTGCTTGGTGTGGTTGTGCAGGCCACTGCGGTGTTCTTCCAGCATGACTTGCAGTTCGGTGTTGTCAAACCGACCACCATCCGGCAGCGCCAGCACATCGCGAGCCCACTGCAACAGCGGCCCTTTGATCCATTCGCCAATTGGCAAAGTCGGCATGGTTTTGGGCCGGAAGACGAAATCGTGGTCGAAATACCGGGTGGCAGCTTCCTTCAAAAAGTGTTTGCCCACACCGTTCTTGAACTTTGAAGTGATGGGCAGCCTAGCAAACATTTCGCTGACGCGGTGATCCAGAAACGGCGCTCGCCCTTCAATCGAAAAGCAGGCACCCATGCGGTCACCTTTGACGGCATTGTTGCCAGGCATCAACGAATTCAGCTCGTAAGCGGCAACCTGCTCCATCGGCTCTAGGTCGGCAAATGGCTGCACGATATCCAAGAACTTTTCCATCGCGTGCTGCGTGTACGGCAAAAATGCTGGGCTCATGATGCGCTGGCGGTCTTTTTCGGTGGTGTAGCTGATCAGGTCAAAGTAACTGCGCATCGAAAAGTTGGCGCGCGTCATACCGGCAAAAAATTGTTCGTTATGCCTGAAACCCAGCATCACTTCATCAGGTCCGTCGCCCGTGAACATGACAATCTTGCCCTGCTTGTGCGCCTGGCGAGACAACAAATAAAACAAAAAGAACGAGAAGTCACCGTGCGGCTGCTCGGCGTGGCGCACCACCGACTGGGCGATTTCCGGAATGTTTGCGGGGGTGATGTCCAGCGCATTCAGGTTGATATTCAGCTCTGACGCAACACGCTCGGCATAGGTAAATTCAGAAAAGCCGCGGTCTTCAATCCGCAAACCAATCGCGTCAAGCTGCGGTCGGTTCCATTGCGGCACCAACCGAGAGGCAATGACCGACGAGTCCACGCCACCACTTAAAAACAAGCCGCCATCCACATCAAAACGCATTTGTAACTTGATGGCTTCGTCAATCGCTTTTTCCAGGTCTTCTTGGTTGGCATCAACCCGTTCACCACTCAGTGGCCAGTCCCAATAGCGCTGTGGCTCAGAAAAGTGGCCATTGCCATATCGCATGAAGGTGCCTGGCGGCAAATGACGAATGCCTTCAAAGCAGGTTTCTGGCGGCGGGCAGTAATTGAACGAAAACACATGCCCCAACGCCACATCATTGACCTTGCGCTCGAACTTTGGCAACGCAAGAATAGCCTTCATCTCACTGGCAAAAGCCAGGCCTCCGTCGTACTCCGCATAAAAACAGGGCTTGATGCCCTGCCTATCGCGCGCCAGCATGCCGGTTTCGGTACGCTGGTCCCATATAAAAAACGCGAACATGCCGACCAGATCGTCGAGCATTTTTTCGCCTTTTTCACACCACAAGTGCACCAGCACTTCGGTGTCGCAGCGCGACTTGAACTTGTAGCCTTTGGACTTGAGCTGCTCGCGTAGTTCAATGAAATTGAAAATCTCACCGTTGAAGACCACCCACACCTTGCCGTCGGTGCTGCACATGGGCTGCATACCGTTTTCAGGATCGACTACTGCCAGGCGCGCGTGGCCCAGAACCGCACGGCCCAACGCTTCAACGCCCTGCTCATCAACACCGCGGTATTTGATGCAGTCGATCATCTTCCAGACGTCGTCTTTTGTCACACTTTTGGCATTGACCACACCGACAATTCCACACATACCTGATTTCCTTCAGCTCTTTAAGTCAATTCGTGCAATTTTCCGACTGATGGGCGCGCTCTCAACCAGCGCCTCATCGTTGGTGTCCTCATCGAACACCAACTGGAAAATTTCTACCTGATAGTCCAGGCTGGCTTTGGATTCCGTTTCGGTTGGTTCAATCAGCATGGCTGATTTCAAATCACCTGGAAAGTAAACGCAACCTGCACCCACCAAGGTCGGCGGATGGATACCGTAATCAATCAAGCGTTTGGCAAACTGCCTGGCCGACGTGTTGAGCTTTTCACCCGACAGCAAAGTTTCATGCTTGCAAAACTGGCTGTACACAGGCGGCAACATGTGGCTTAAACGATGCTGCAGATAGTTGGCATTGAGCACGGCGTGCTCAGACGCTTGCCGCAAGCCGTGGGCGCTCATCGTGCGTAGGTAACCATAGGCGCGCAGCAACACACCCACATGGCCATGAAAGCTTTTCATCCGGCCGATCGCCAAAGGCCGATCCATATCTGGCTGGGCGACGCCGTCTTTTCGAACCACCACGGGGCTCGGCAGATAGGCCGCAAGCGCGGCCTTCACAGCGACCGGGCCAGCACCTGGCCCACCACCACCATGCGGCGTAGAAAAGGTTTTGTGCACGTTGACATGCACCACATCAAACCCCATGTCGCCGGGCCGCACAATGCCCATCAACGCATTCAGATTCGCGCCGTCGTAGTACAGCAGCGAGCCATTGGCATGTACGGCGTCTGCAATGTCGACAATCTGGTCCTCAAACAAACCAAGTGTGGACGGATTGGTCAGCATGAAAGCGGCCACATCAGGCGTCAGCATGTTTTTTAGCGCCACCAAATCAACCCGCCCTTTAAGGTCAGACGGAACAATGCGGCAATCAAAGCCTGCCATGGCTGCTGATGCTGGATTGGTACCGTGGGCAGAGTCTGGCACCAAGACCACGGACCGACGGTTATTCAAACGCTCAAAATATGCGCGAATCACCAACAGCCCGGCCAACTCGCCATGCGCACCTGCTGCTGGGGCCAGGCAGCAGGCATCCATTCCCGTGATTTCACACACCATGGTTTGCAGGCGTTCGTACATTTCCCATACGCCGCCCAGCGTGCCGGTGTCTTGCAGTGGGTGCACGGCTTCAAAGCCCGGCAAGTGCGCCAGCACGTCGTTACGCTTGGGGTTGTACTTCATCGTGCACGAACCCAAAGGATAGGGTCCGTTATCGACACCGTGGGACTCTTGGCTCAGGCGGGTGAAGTGGCGCACCACATCAACTTCGCTCACTTCAGGCAGGCCAATCGATTGCCTGCTGCGCGCAAAAGCGGGCCGGGCGACATCAAGCCGCACACCTGAGGACGCAAAAACATTGCTTGCCGCACCGGGACGATGCAGGTCAGTGATCATTTGGGAAGGTGAAGTAGCTGCCATATCAATCGCCCTCCAAACATGCCTTGGCATGCTCAGCATAGGCTTTTAGATCAACCATACTTTTTATCTCAGTCACCGCGACCAGCAAACCGCGCTGATGCCCCGCCAGCGGCTCGGCCAACGGCAGGCCCGCAAAAATACCGACGCGCTTCATGCGCGCACAAAACTCAGCCGCAGCTATCGGCAATTCGATAGCAAACTCATTGAAATGAACACCCGTTCTCGAGCGTTTCACACCGGGCAAGGCCAACAGTAAATCCCGCAGAACCACCGCATTGGCTGCGTTAGTCTCGGCAATTTGCATGAAGTTGCGCTCACCCAGGCAGACCAGATAGACCGCAACGCGAATAGCGTTTAGCGCTTGGTTAGAGCAAATATGGCTGGTGGCTTTGTCACGGGCCACATGCTGCTCACGATCCTCTTTGACCAATGCATAGCCAAGCTTGCCGTTCAGGTCATGCACGCGGCCTACCAACCTGCCCGGCAGGTAGCGCTCAAGCGGCTTGGCGCAGGCGATGATGCCAATGTACGGGCCACCCGCAGACAAAGGCAATCCCAAAGGCTGCCCTTCACACACCACAATATCCGCACCGAGGCGTCCCGGCGATTCAATCCAGCCGCAAAGCAACGGATTGACGCAAACCGTCAGTAGCACGCCGCTTTGCTTGCAAGCGATCGAAACAGCAGCAACGTCTTCAATCACACCCCATGCGTTAGGGCTTTGCAGCACCACGCCAGCAACGTCGTTGCCGGTCAGCTTAGCCTTGATAGCCGCGACATCAGAAAGTCCAGTGACCGGGTCTTGCAAAACATAGTCAACAGTCACGCCGCGCGGCAACAAATACGTTGCAAGTACTTCCTGATACTCGGGCCACACCGCTTGCGCAACTACAACGCGGCGTTTGCTGGTGGCCGAACACATCATCCAGCAGGCCTCAGCCAACGCGGTCGCACCGTCATAGACCGAGCAGTTAACGCACGCCTGGCCCAGCAGCTTGCCAACAAGGGTTTGAAATTCAAATAAAGCCTGCAGCAAGCCCTGGCTCATTTCGGGCTGGTACGGTGTGTAGGCGGTCAAAAATTCACCGCGTGAGACGATGGCATCAACCACGGCAGGGATGTAATGCTCATAGGCACCGCCCCCCAAAAAACTGCTGTGGGACAACGTGCTGGCATTCATGCTGGCCATAGCGCGCACGTCGCGCAGCAACTCCCATTCACTTAACGCCGGCGGCAAGTCAAGCCCGCGACCAAGGCGCACCTGCGCAGGAATGTCTTCGAACAGCTGCTCCACCGACTCCAGACCCATGACCTGAAGCATGGCCTGAACGTCTGCTGCCGTGTGGACGTTGTAACCCACAGGCGACCCAAAAACGGATGGCTCTAGAAGGGAAACATCTTGTCGTTTGTTCACGTAGTTTTCAGCTTTATTGGCATCATTTATTGGGTCGATACAACCAATTAATTATAAAGTGCGAGCATAAGCAAGGTGTTGGCGCGGCGTGACAAAAGGCATCAATTCGCCTGCCTGCCGCCCAACTGGCCAACCGTCCACCACATGATCTGAATATCGCGCCACCAGGAAACCTTGCTCGCGTAGTCCAAGTCCAGCGCTAGGCGCTGTTCAAAACTCACAGTCGAGCGTCCCTTTACTTGTGCCAAGCCGGTGATGCCTGGCCGCACACTACAGCGGCGAATCCAATCCTCAGGCGCATACAACGATGCTTGTACCGGCACATCAGGCCGAGGCCCCACCAGACTCATATCACCCAGCAGCACATTGATGATTTGCGGCAGTTCATCAATACTGGTACGCCTGATAAATTGACCAACTCGCGTGATACGGGCATCGTTGATCTCTGTGAAATACGGGCCCGTTGACGTGGCGTTTTTTACCATGCTCCTGAACTTGAACATACCAAACTCGCGCCCTTTCAGGCCCACCCGGGTCTGTTTGAAAAATACGGGCAAACCACTCTCGAGTACCACTGCCAGCGCTGTCAGCAGCAGCACCGGCGAAAGCAAGGTCAACGCTACCAAACTCAAGACGATGTCCGTCAACCGCTTCATGCAGGTACCTTGGCAGCCTCAGCAAGCTCCGCAATCAATTCGTGGGTGTGCAGTCGGTCTCTTTCAATGCACTCAGGGTTTCTCAAGCCCAGTTCTAGCTCAGCCAGGCGGAGTTCAGCAACAGCCTGCTCAAACGTTTTTTCACCCGCGCTGGTATCGGCCCGATTAAAGGTACGCGACAAAATGACCGCCCCAGAGCCGAGTCGCACATGCTCAGCCAGCACGTCGTGGCCGGGTAACACGCCTTCATGCATGCGGGCGATGCCGCCAAAACCAAAGCGCAGCCCCCGCGCTCTGGCGGCTGCGGCGACTCGCTCCACATGGCCTTGCAACAGTGGCTCAAACATAAAACTGCAGCCAAGCGAAAGATGCAAATCGTTGAGTCCGACAAATACTTCGTCAATTCCGGGCGTATCGATCCAGTCACCGAGCGAATTTAAAGCACCCGATGTTTCGAGCAGCGCCACGATAGGCACCCGCCCTGCAACCATGCCCGCAAACGCACGTATTTCCTCTGGCTGGCTGAACATCGGTAGCATGATCATGTCGGCGCCTTCGCCCAACACCGCATCAACTTCAGCTTTGCTGGCAGACAAACCATCCATTTGGACCGGGTTGACACGCACCATCAACCTAGACTGCTTCAATACCGCCTTGATAAGGCCCACATCGCTGACATGATGTGTACTGATAAAAGTGTCGTGCCCCTTCTGGCGCGCCGCTTTACCATTGCGCTCCAGATCCACCCACAAGCGCATTCCCGGCAACTGATCACACCTGGCTGCCAGCTCGGGCAGGTTGGTGATGGTGAGCAGGTCAATCATGGCGGGAAATGATACTTGTAAATCTGACGAGGGGCTCGGTACTAATGAGCACTGGCGGCCGATTTTTTATTGAATTTTTCACGCAGCAAACCGCGCAGAACCGGG